>JAWXCC010000103.1:0-6584 GCA_034440475.1 Phycisphaerae bacterium
ATGCCGCCCAGACGCCGGTTGATAGTGCGAATGAAGCGAAACGACTGGTCGATCTCACGTTGATCGATGTCGTCGGCGTCCATCCGCTCGGGAGTGGCGGCGCGCTGCATGACCGAGGACGATACCTCCAATGTTCCCTTCGCTCCTTCTCATCGCCGTTGCTGCGTTCGCGCAGAACGCGCCTCGCCCGGCCGAAGATCTACCGTGGCCCGCGAAGCTCGGTCTCAAAGCACTCTCGCGCGAGATCGCCCGACCCATCGCGCGCCAAGTTGTTCTTGTGCCCGATGCAGCGACGTACCTCGACGAAATCAGCAAGTGGACGCCAGCGGCGCGCTGGCCGGTGCTGTTTGACGACGACACACTTGTGCCGATGTTCGTGCGCGGGTTCAAGCCCGAGCGTGTAGTGCGCCGAAAATCCATTGGCGCGCTCCCGAGCGATCGCACAGCCATGCGCAAGTCCCTCACGGATCTTGCTGTCAAAGCGATCGGCGTCGGTGGCGCAGCGCCGTGTGTCGCGATCACGTCGGTCGACGATCCGGCGTGGACGGCAGCAGCGGCCCTCGCAGCGGGACGAGGCATGCCCATCGCATTCGTCGATGGCACGTTTGGTGCGCCCGACAGTGTGATCGATGCGGAGTCGTTCGCGCGCCTGTCGTCAGCAGTCGATATCGCACTCGACACGGTCGGTCTGCCGTGGCGTGAACTCGGCGACGACGTCGATGCTGTTGCGTTCTGCCGATCGCTTCCCGCGAGGGCGAAGCCGGACATCCCAGCTTTGTGGCGGCCGACGCTTCCTGCGAATGCGCCGGGAAAACCAGACGATCCGTGCGCGACCATCGATGCACTCGTTCGCAAGCCTGATGGCTCACGGAGCGCGGTTGTTGGTTGGATCTTCGGTACGGAGGCGCGATGTGCTTACATGGCGATGAGTTCGATGTTTCTGTTGCCGAAGGACGTGATGTTTGTTTCGGGCTACGCGGCTACCCAACCGTGGGAGATGTACGACCCGACGGCCGCCGCCGACATGATGAAGAAGGATGGCTTCGACGTAGCGGTCGCGACTGGCGCACAGGCATCGCTCACCAACTGGCTGCGACTTCTCATGGGTGGGCTTGGATGTGACGTGTTAGTCATGAACTCGTCCGGCGATCCCGACTGGTTCAACCTTGCTGGCAACGATCGTGGTCGCGCTCAGGACATGCCCATCTTCGACCGACCGGCGGCAGTGCACCTCGTTCACTCGTGGTCGCTCACTCGGCCCGACGATCGGGCCACGGTCGGTGGACGACTGCTGGAGCACGGCGTGTACGCGTATGTCGGCGCGGTGCAGGAACCGTTCCTCACCGCGTTTGTCACCCCATCGATCCTCGCGCAGCGAGTCCTCGGACTTGGCCCATTTCTCGTTTCGTCGCGCATCCTCGAGGGACCGTTCGATCGCGTCTGGCGCATCACGCTCATTGGCGATCCGCTATGCATGCTCGTGACGCCCGCGAAGCGAGTGGTGCCCTCGGCGCTACTCCCGGAACTCGCAGGGCTGGACGTCCTCGTTGGCGCGAAGGCGAAGATGAAAACATTCGCCGAGCGCGGCACACCGGATGACGCTCGTGCTGCGATGCGCGATCTCGTCGCGCTCGGCGAAGAGAAGCTGGCGATCGATTTCTGGAGAGCAGCCGTCGCGCGCGGCGCTGGCGTCGCCACTGCGAACGCGGCGCTTGGACCGCTCTTCCGGGCGCGCGGGTTCGAAGACTTCCTCAGCGCGTTCGCCGCAGCGCCGACGCACAGCGATCTGGAACTCGACATGCTGTGGCATCTCGCGACGCCGCGTGTGCTCTCGTTACGCGAAGACGCGCTCATGCAGCTTCGCCGATCGCTGCGAGCGCCGTCTCTGAGCGTCGACCTCGAACGCCTACTTCCCGGAGTCGATCGCGCCATGGGGCGCCGTGCGAGCGATGCAGTTGTTCACGAAGAACTCGACAAGACGACAGATCCTGGGCTGCGCGAGCGACTCTCGGCGCTACTGCGACGGTGAGGAAACGCACAGCCGACGACGACGAATTCAGCGGGCGGCGACTGCTGCTGGCGGTGCTTTAAATGCCTTGAGCAGGATCCTGAGGTCTTCGCCAAGGCGTACCGTGGCCGAACAAGTTCCGCTTCGATCATGCTTTCAGCGCCACCGAAAACGACGCACTACTTACTCGTCGCTGGGGCGCGCGGCGCTGCACCTGCACCCGCGCGAGCATCGAGAATCGCAACCGCTGCGGCGCTCACGCGCTCCTTCGCAGCGGCTTCATCCTTCGCGACCGTCGCGCGCTGGCCGGCGTCGACCTTCTGATTGATGACGTCAACGATCGTCAGCGCCATCGCGATCGATCCGCGTAGCGTCGGATGTAGGTCATCCATTTGGATCAGCTTGTCCGCGCCGTTCGGTTTATCGCTCTTTGTTTCGAAGGTCAGGCCGCCGGCAACAATCGGCTTGCCGCTCTTGAGCGCAGTCACGAGCGAGGCAAGTCCGAAGAGCGTCGTGTGCTCGCGCTTGGCAACCCACGCCTTGATGCGTTCATTCGCTTTTGCAATGGTTTCGATCTTCGGCATCTGCGATGGTGCTAACATCTTGCCGACGGCGAGGCTCATGTCGGGCAGATCGCCGACGACGATCGGTAGTGCGGCGGGAAAGCGCTCAAGTTGCTGAAGGCCGAGTTCGAGTTTCGCCAGTCGATCGGCTTCACTCTTCAGCCGCTGGCCTTGTCCATCGTCGGCGCCGTAGACGTACCAGAAGAGAAAGTCGATCGCCACGACGAGCGTTGGGTCTTTGGCGAGTGCGCGATCGATGAGTGAGCGTCCGGTCGTTCCTGGTGAGAGAAAAAAGAACGGCGCGCCGAGATCAGCAACGGCGACCTTCGACGTCACCACTCCTGCGAACGACGCCGCGAGCGGCACTGACACAATCGACGGGCTGTGCCCTTCCGCCTTCGCGACGACGCCAAACCCCGCAGTCGCGCTGGCGCCGACGAAGACAGCTTGCTCGAAGAGGCCACGCGATGTCGTCGCTTGGGTTTTCTGCGGCGCGACCGCTGGCGCGACTGGCGGCGCGGCGGCGTGCGCGAATCCGAGCGAGGCGGCTGATGCAACGAGCGCGATAGCGATGAGGCGCTTCATGTCGGGCAGCGTATCGAGAGAAGAGGGCGTCGCGCGCCGGACAGCCGCGCAACGCCGGTTTGCAAGGTAACTCATCCCGATCAAAAACTGTTGATCGCCCAATACGGTGGCTAACACAATCCGCTGCGAACTACCCGCTGCATCCGCGATCGCGATCCGTACTTCAAGCGACGTCACGGCTGGTGCTCCCTCACCCGCGAGGTGAGATTCGCAGAAACTCCGCATGGCTCGGCGAACGACAACAGCACTGCACGACTTCCGTTAGAAGTCGTGCAGTGCTGTTGAGTCGATCCGGAAGGCGAGGCTTACTTGGTCGTCGTCGCGGCAGTCAGCTTGGCCTGCTTCTGGGCGTCCGTCATGGCGTTCCACTTCGAGGCGCATCCAGCGCAGCAGAATCCGACGTTCTGGCCTTGGAACGACACCATCGTCTTCCCGTCGATGGGTTCACCCGCGACTGGGCACCTCGAATTCACAGCCCCCGGCGAAGGTGCAGGATTGTTGGCTGTCTTGACCTCGCTTGCGCATCCAGCGGCCAGTGCACAGCCAAGGAAGCACGCGGCGACCATCGGTCGAATCGTTTTCATGAGTTCACTCCGTTAACATTCAAGCGCGCTGTTGCAGCCACGATGGTCACGCAAGAGCGCAACAAGAATATAGCGTTAGTCAGCGTGAAAGGGCGTATTGCCGCCCGAATGTGCCACGACCGTGCCCCAGCTGGCGCTGGCTAGCGCCTTCGCCATCGTCGACCCGAGGTCTGCCGGGCTCTCCGCTACGGTGACGCCGCAGCGCCGCAGCGCGTCCATCTTCGCCTGGGCAGTGTCGTCAGCGCCGCCAATGATCGCGCCAGCGTGACCCATGCGCTTGCCCGGTGGTGCGGTACGGCCAGCGATAAAGCTGACTACAGGTTTCTTCATGTGATCGCGGATCCATTCGCCAGCTAACGTCTCGTCGTTTCCGCCGATCTCGCCGATCATGATGACGCCGTCGGTGTCGGCGTCGTTCGTGAAGAGTTCCAAGATGTCGATGAAGTTCATGCCGCACACCGGATCGCCGCCGATTCCGACGCACGTCGACTGGCCGATCCCAAGTTGCGAGCACTGCCAGACTGCTTCGTAGGTAAGCGTGCCCGAACGGCTGATGATGCCGACAGCCTTCTGCGTACTCGCGTCCTTCCGGTGCGTGTGGATGTAGCCGGGCATGATGCCGATCTTGCAGCCACCAGCGAATTTCGCACTGGAGCCATCGCCGCTCACTCGCCATCCTGGCGTGATGACGCCTGGACAATTTGGCCCGATGAGCCGTGTCTTCGGGTAATCGCGCAGTGCCGCTCGGGTGCGAATCATGTCCTGCACCGGGATGCCCTCAGTGATCGCGCAGACGACTGCGATGCCTGCCGCCGCCGCTTCGAGGATCGAATCTGCGGCGAACGGTGGCGGCACAAAAATCATCGTGGCGCTCGCGCCCGTGGCCGCGGCTGCGTCGCTCACCGTGTCGAAAATAGGCAAGCCGTTCGCGTCCTTTTGCCCTCCCTTACCAGGGGTGACGCCGCCAACCATCTTCGTGCCGTACTCGAGGCACGCCTTGGTATGTGAAGCCCCGGCGGCACCGGTGATGCCCTGACAGAGAACCTTTGTGTTGCCGTCGACGAGAATGGCCATAGTCGAGCCAGTCTACTAGCCCCGGGCTGGTAAGGCGGGAGTCGCAATCGCATCGGGGAAGCCTCCGTGCCTTTAGAATCGCGGCATGCCCGCCTCCGCCGCCAAGAACGCTGACAAGTCTGTGAAGAAGTCACTCACCTACGCGGAAGCCGGCGTCGACATCGACGCAGGTGACGAGGTCGTCGACCGCATCAAACCAATTCTTCGACGAACCTACGGACCTCGGGTCATCGGCAAGCATGGCGCATTCGCGGGCATGTTTCGCCTGGACTACAACGAGAAGCTCTTCAAGAAGAACTTTAAAGAGCCGGTACTCGTTGCCTGCACCGACGGCGTTGGCACGAAGGTGAAGATCGCAGCCGACTTCAAGATCTACGACACCGTTGGGATCGACTGCGTCGCGATGAGCGTCAACGACCTCATCGTGCAGGGTGCCGAGCCGCTCTTCTTCCTTGATTACCTCGGGCTTTCGAAACTCGATCCCGCCGACACCACCGCCATGATTGGCGGCGTCGCGAAGGGATGCGAGATCGCAGGCTGCGCCTTGTTAGGAGGCGAGTGTGCGGAGATGCCTGACATCTACGCGAAGGGCGACTTTGACATTGCTGGTTTCGCGGTCGGCGTGGTAGAGCTCGATCGCGCGATGGATCCGCTTCGCGTGAAGAAGGGTGACATCGTCATCGGAATCGCAAGCAGCGGCGTTCACTCGAATGGCTACACGCT
Organism: Phycisphaerae bacterium; assembly: GCA_034440475.1. GTDB lineage: Bacteria > Planctomycetota > Phycisphaerae > Phycisphaerales > SM1A02 > JAEUIT01. The sequence continues at coordinate 5,538 of JAWXCC010000103.1, forward strand.
GGTGCGCAAGGTGATTGAGCGGGCGAAGCTCGATTACAAGCACGTGTACCCAGCGCTTCAGACGAAGGGTCAGCCCGAGCGACGACTCGTCGATGTGCTGCTCGAACCAACGAAGATCTACGTGAAGCCAATCGTGAAGTTGTTAGCGAGCTATCGCAAGAAGAAGGTCATTTCGGGCATGGCGCACATCACCGGCGGTGGCCTGCCTGGCAACGTCTGCCGCGCCCTACCCGACGATGTTGACGCAGCGATCGACGTGAAGACGTGGAAGCCGCAGCCAATTTTCGCGTTCCTGCAGGAGCACGGCGGCGTAACGAACGACGAGATGTTTCGCGTCTTTAATATGGGCATCGGATACGTCGTCATCGTGCGCCCAACCTTTGCCGACGCCGTGATCGAGAAGCTGCGGAAGTACGGCGAACGTGCGTTTCGGATCGGCGAGATCGTGAAGGGGAGTGGTGCGGTTGAACTGGGCGGAATGTAGGACGGCTACGTCCGCGCGCAGCGACCAAAGCTATGCGAGGTCATCCACCGCGATGCGGAACGATGTCCCATGTCGCCCCGTCGGCGGCACAAACTGAAGCCCGCGCCCGCTCGTCAGCGCGCTGGTCGGCGCTGTCATCGGTTCAAACGCGATGAAGTCCTTACCCGGTGGCGCGAACACTTGCGCATATCGAAATCCGGCGATGAACTCTACGGTGATGCGACGAGTCCCACCGCTGATCGCGAACGATGCTCGATCGTCGTTCAGTGCGAATCCATCGTCGAAGTTGAGATCGCCGAGTGCGCGATCGAACTCGCCAAACGCCGTCTCGGCACCGGTCGGAATTCCTCGGGCGTCGAGTATCAGTCGGCGCATCGATGGCATGCGTAACTGCCACTCGTTGCGAGAGATACCCGGCAGTCCGATGTATGGATGAAAGCCAAAGCTGACCGGCACGGCGTTCGTTGAACGTAAGCGTCCGACCTCCCGCGCAGCTCAGTCCGAGCACGCCGCCGCACCCCGATCACCGCGCCAGCGCCAGCCGCTTCTCCGGATTGCTCTTG
>JAWXCC010000104.1:0-8525 GCA_034440475.1 Phycisphaerae bacterium
CCAGCGGTCTTGATGTGATTTCATGCCGCGAGTGTGGCGGCGGGGAAATCAGGATGGAAGATGGCTTTGGTGGAGCGGACACAGCACAAGCCAACTTGGAGGGGTCGAAGTCGTGGCGTATTTGCTACGATCCCCGCCCCTATGGCCCAGATTCGAGCGCTCCGGAAGCGGATGGTCGCAGTGCAGACCATCCAGCGCATCACAAGAACGATGCAGATGATCGCCACCGCGAAGTTCAACGCGGCGCTTCAGCGAGCCCGCGCCTCGCGGCCGTACACCGACACGATGCGCAAGCTTGTCGAGGAAGTCTCGGCGGCGGCGGGCGATGCCGAGCATCCCCTCTTAAAGCGCGCTGCGAAGTCCAGTGGGACGGAGACCTTCCTGATCATCACGTCCGACCGCGGCCTCTGTGGTGCCTACAACGGTCAAGTGCTTCGCCTTGCTGAGAAGAACGCGCGGCAGAGCATTGCGGCCGGACGGAAGTTGCGTTTGCTCGTTGCTGGAAAGAAGGGGGTTGCGTTCTTCAAGGTCGCGAAGATCGCGGCGGATCGAGCGTTTACGTTCGGCGATAAGCCGAAGTTTGAAGACGCGGCAGCTCTCGCCCAAGAGTTCATGCAGTCGTTCATAGAGGGCAAGACCGACGCTGTACACGTGGTCTCGATGCGCTTCGTAAACGCGGCGAAGCAAGTCCCGGAAATGATCACGCTGATCCCGGCGATGGCCGCGAAATCGACGACCGATGGTCTTGGACACGCCGTCGACCTCAAGGCGGAAGCCAAGGTTGGTTCGTCCGGTGGTCAGAAGGTCGCTTCGACGCTTGAGTTCAGCCCGTCTGCGGAGTTGATCCTCGCTGACCTCATTCCGCGCATGGTGAAGATCCAGCTATTTCAGTGTTTCCTCGACGCCGCCGTGAGCGAACAGGCCACGCGACGCGTCGCAATGAAGGCCGCCACAGACAACGCCCTGAGCTTTGGTCGGCTCCTCAAGCGCAACTACAACCGCGCTCGACAAGCCAAGATCACCACGGAACTCACTGAGATCGTGTCCGGCGCTGCTGCGCTCTCCTGAGCGTCGCGACTGGTTTCAGTTGGGGGGTTTCAGCCGGGGATTCGGCCGGATTTACAGCGGGGATGGCCGTCCGGGTCATCCCACTGGCGCGTTCGCGCCTGTGCCTGTCTCGAGGGCGTTGCCCTCACGCGTCCACGTCTTCATTCCGCCCTTCAGCACATAAACCTCCTTGTGCCCAAGGGTGATGAGCCGTTTCGCGACGGCCATGACGAGCGCATCGTCGTTGTTGTTGTCGTACACGACGATCACGTCCACCTCCTTCAGGACGATCTCTTGCTCGGACTCAAGTCGGGGGAACGGGACATTGATCGCGCCTGGAATGTGACCGGCGGCGTAGTCCTTTTCGCTCCGCGGGTCCAGCCAGACTGCTTTCGGGGTCCCGGCGATTCCGAACGTCCCCCGCGGTTTGGTCATCAGATCGACGGCGTCGGAACCGGTCGTAGCGAACTCCACATCGGAGTCGTACACATTGTTTTGGCAGCCGCCGATCGCGATCGCGAGGACGACCGCGGAGACGTGCCGGGGAGCGAGAAACAAATTGAGGCGAGGGAATGCCACGAAAGACCTCCGTGTCCGGGCCCGCTTCGACCCGGTTCGGTCGATTCGAGGTGGGGCTTTAGTCCGAATGATTCCGGGCATCTTGCCGGAAAGTCGACGCGAACGCACTCCCGGGACCGATCTTCCCGCTCCGATCTTTGTCCGTACGACCTCTGTCTCGGTGGCCGCAGAACCTCTCCTTCCCTCCCTCCCTCTCTCACTCGATCGCGCGACTTGGACTGGGTGGGCCATGCTGCTTTCTGCTTTTCAGACGACCGATGACCCCAATCACCCCTCTCACGGTTGGTTTGCTCGCGGCTCTCGCCGGTAGTTTGCCGAGCGGCGCGCCGATGAGCCGACTGGAAGGGCGTACAGAGGCATTGAAGGGGAGCGTCATCACCGGGCAAACTTCGCCTCCAACGGGCGAGTCCTTGGTGAAGACCGAACTGCTCGCAGACGTCACGTCGGTTGCCCCGGGCACGCCGTTTCGCGTGCTCATCGTCTTCACCTGCGCACCGGGATGGCACCTCTACTGGAAAAATCCCGGTGACAGCGGTGTGCCGCCGTCGGTGCGCTTTGAATTGCCTCCCGGTTTTACCGTTGGTCCGCTTGCGTTCCCGTGCCCGACCGTCCACGTTGAGCACGGCGACGTGACGTTCACGCACGACGGCACGATCGCGCTCGTCGCGACGGTTTCACCACCGACCGATCCTACCGCTATCCCTGCGAGCGTTCGCATTGGCGCGAGTCTCTCGTGGATGGTGTGTAAACAGATTTGCGTCATCGGCACGCGAGGACACGAGATCAACGTGTCGGCATCGGCGGCGCGTGGAGTCGATCCGCGCGTGAAGTCGTTCCTCGCCGCGCTGCCGCGCACTAACGCAGAGTTAGGCGTCACCGCCCAACTCGATGGCACGACGCTTGTCGTGGCCGCGCCACATGCCCAGCGAGAGTCACTCCGCTTCATTCCCGCTGCGACGCCCGGCGTTCTGTACGGGAAGCCCGAGTCAACGATCGTGGACGGCCGTTCAGTACTTCGTGTACCACTCACGCTCCAGCCGCAGAATGCGATCGGTCAGGCACCGGTCGCCGCTGGCGCTGTCGTTGTTGATACGAAGGGCTCGCCAGTTGTCTTCACCGAGATCTCGTTACCGCTCCCGTCGTCGAGCGCTCCTGCCCTTGAGTCGAGGAAGGTCCACTGATTTTCTTGCGCGCCGGCGCGTGGCCGTCGCGTTTCGTTCCGTTTCGAGTTTGCATCAGATTCTGGAGTTACCTATGAACAAACCGTTCGCCGCTCTCTTCGCTTCGTGTTTCGCCGCTTCCTTCGCGTTCGTGTCCATCGCCGGCGATCCGCCAGCGACTGGCACGCCGGCCGTAAAGCACGAGAAGCATGAGAAGAAGGAAGAGAAGAAGCATGAAGCTGGTGCCGAGAAGGGCACCAAGGCCGAGGTCGGCAAGACAGCCCCGAACTTCACCCTGAAGACGGCAGCGGGCAAGGACTGGAGCCTCAGCGACGCCGCTGGCAAGATCGTCGTCCTTGAGTGGATCAACCCCAATTGCCCGGTCTGCCAGCGCGTGATGAAAGATGGCACCGTTGCCACCACGCTCAAGGAAGTCACGGCGATCTCGCCCGACGTCGTCTATGTCGCGATCAACTCGAGCGCTGCCGATCCCGCCAGCCTCGACGGCACCGCGAAGTACATGACTGACATGAAGATGACTATGCCAGCGCTCCTCGACCGCGATGGCAAGGTCGGCATGACCTACGGCGCCAAGACGACCCCGCACTGCTACGTGATCGACGCGAAGGGCGTCCTCCGCTATCAGGGCGCGATCGACGACAACGCGCAAGGCTCCGGCGCGAAGATGAACTACGTCGTGAACGCAGTCAAGCAGATCAAGGCTGGCGAGACCGTTTCGCCTGACTCGACCAAGTCCTACGGATGCGGCGTGAAGTACGCCAACAAGTGATGAATTGAGGATTCGAGTGATGGCGCGAGACCAGGCTCCGCAATCACTCGGTCCCAGCGCATACAACGACGGCCGCGGGCGCTTGCCCGCGGCCGTCGGATTTTTGTGGCAACGAAGTCAAATGCCGGGCCCGGTCGACTAAAGACTCACTGGCATCACCACGTAGGTGAAGTCCGTGCCTACCTTGATCACGCCGGGCTTGTTCGCAGCCTTCATTTCGATAATTACCTGTTCGCTGTCGATGACCTTGAGCACGTCGGTGATGAACTGTGGGTTGAATCCGATCTCTATCGGGTCGCCTTCATACTTCTCGATGTCGACGGTGATCTCGGCTTCGCCCATCTCCGGCGCGCGACTCGAGAGCACGAGTTTTCCGCCGCCGAAAGCTAGGCGAACGCCTTTCGACTCTTCGTTGGTGAGGAGCGCGGCGCGCCGAACGGCACTCGTAAGCTCCCCAGCATTGAAGACGACGCGCTTGTCGTGTTCCTTGGGAATGACGTCCTCGAACGGGGGGAACGTTCCTTCGACCAGTCGGCTGACGAGCGTCGCCGCGTCCGCGCCCTCGCCGACGCGGAAGAAGATGAGATTGTCCTGTCGCGCTACTGCGACAGGTTCGTCGGGATCGCCAAGCAATTTCGAAAGAATGTTCAGTGCCTTGGTCGGGACAATGATGAGTGCGTCGCCGTCAGCAGCGCGATTGCACTCACCCTTCGCAACAGCGAGGCGACGTCCGTCGGTTGCGACCAAACGTAACCGCTTGGACTTGCGCTCGATAAGCACGCCGTTGATCGCGTAGCGACTGTTGTCCACCGCTGTCGCGAAGAGCGTGCGGTGGATGAGCCGAGCGAAGGTGCCCGCGGTTGTTTCGAATTCAATCTTCCCAGCAGCGAACGATTGGACGCCGGGAAACTCCGCAGCATCACGTCCGAAGATCTTGAACGTCGCATCCTGCGCTTTGATGACCGCGACGTGCTTCGCGTTGACTTCGATCGAGAGTGTTGAGTCCTCGCTCGCTCGCACGATCTGGTTCAGCTTGTCGGCGGGAATCAGCGCCTCGCCCTCTTCTGAGACCGAGACACTCGCAACCGGTGCGCTCAGGCCGATTTCTGTATCCGTGGCGCTGATCGTCAGAATGCCATCCTTCGCCACGAACTTGAGGCAGAGCAGGGCTGGCGCGGGCGTACGCGAGGCAACGACGCCACTGGTCAGCGCGAGCGCGTCGAGAAGTGCTATGCGGTCGCAAACGAGCTTCATGGCGGATCCGGGTCCCAGCGACTACCGCGAGGGGGAGGGGCACGGCCCGTTCCGACGTCCCGCAGGCGGTCGCAGGTGAAGGTTGAAGCGTGCAGTCTACCCGAGCGATTCAACTTCGCCCCGCGACCACGGAAACGCATTAGCTGGGCTCCGCTGCCAGCGTGGGGTGCCCTACGATTGCGCCATGTTTTACCGCATCGCGCGAGCGATCAACGAGTACTTCGGCTTCGCCGTGCTCGGTTTTTTTGTCCTCGTCTTCTTCATCGCACTCGCGTTCACGCTCATCTACCCGATTGTTCCGTTCGTGCTCCTGTTCCTCTGTCTCTTTCTCGTCGGAGTCTTTTCGCTCGTCGCGAGAGTTCTTCGGGCGATTGAACGATGGGTGGCGCGGCGCTCGCTTCGCCTCGATCGCTGCCCCGCCTGCGCGGGAGAGTTGATCGACGTTGAGGGAAACGGTGAGTTGCTCCGCCAGTGTCTTCCGTGCGGGCACTCGCTGCGAGCAAGCGGCGAGCAGTGGGTCCCTGGCCCAGATGATCCGCAAGCGGACGAACTTCTTCCGATCGCCGACGCGGAAAACGGCGAAGGCCACGCCGTTTCGACTCTTCCTCGTTAGCTCTTTCGAAGTGTTAGTGCCCGTTCGGGGAACGGCCCAAGAAGTGGTTCGCTGCGTCGCGAATATTTTTTGCGACCGTCGCGCTGCCAATCTCTAGACGAATGGCTTGGTGCGGCGCGATCGTCGCGACGATGAGTTGCCCGGTCGCAATGAGCATCAATCCGTTGCGTGAATTGTGATCTCGCCCAGTTGCGGTACCAGAACCGGCATTCGTCGAAGCGCCGCTGCCTAGTGGCACGTCTTCGCTGACGAGGAGCGCGATGAGCAGTTCACGCACGGTGTGCAAGTCACGCAAGCCACACTCGAGTGGATCGCGTGTATTCAGTTCGACGCTCGCCTGCGAGTCGACTTCTTGCCAGTGCGCGTTGGACGCGAGGGCGAACGAGACGATCTCGAAGATGCCGCGCCAGCGAGCCACCGGCACCAAGTAAAACGGCGTCAAGTGCAGTTTGTGGAGCACCGCTTCCAGCGTCGCCGCAGCTTTCTCCGCGGTCGTCTCGATGGCGTGCTCGCCCTTCGCGCCGGGCCCGACTTCGAGCGTGCTCGCACGCTGGTCGGCAGCGACACCCAACACCAACTCCGCCTGGGCACCACTGCCGCGGTAGAGCGGAGTCGCGTCGCGACTCGTCTCGACGACGCCCGCGTGCGCGAGTTCGATCCAAACCTCGCCGAAACTGACAAATTCCACGTTGTTCGCTCCGGCGTGGCGCTCGACTGAGCACGTTGCACTGGTAGACCAATCTATCGCGGGGGTGCTGGGTCCTCAAGCGCGACCCGACGATGTAGGATCATTGGAACATTCATGGGATCCCCGACGCGCACAGTCCTCTTCGTCTGCACCGGCAATACCTGCCGTTCGCCGATGGCGGAGGGCATCGCCCGACACCTTCAGCAGATTGGCCGCCTCCCTGCGGACCTGTTCTTCGCGTCAGCCGGACTTGCGGCTTTCGAGGGGGAGCCGATCAGCGAGGACTCGGCGGTGGTGCTTGAAAGGCTAGGCGTCGCGAGCAACGGGACGTCGAAACGCCTCACGGCGGCGATGGTGCGAAAGGCTGACCTCGTCCTAGGGATGACGCGGAGTCACGTGGCGGGCGCTCGCGCGCTGTGTGACGCTGCGGGGGACGCTGCGGGGGACGCCGCTGGGGGTGATGCTGGGCGACTCGCGGCCAAGCTCCAGCTTCTAGACCCGTCGGGCGACATCGCCGATCCGATCGGACAGGGTTTGGCGTCGTATGAAGCGATCTCGACTCGACTGATGCAACTGATTCCGCAGCGCATCGAGGAGATGCTCACCCAATGAAGATCGCACTTGGTACCGATCACCGCGGCATGGCAGTCGCGCAGTCCCTCCTTACTCATCTGCGTGCCGAGGGACACGACATCACGGTGCTTGGCGAGTGCACTGGCACGAGTATCGACTACCCAGATGTAGCCTTTCTCGTCGCCAAAGCTGTGAGCCAGCACGAGGCGGAGCGCGGAATCCTCATCTGCGGAACGGGTATCGGCATGTGTATCGCCGCGAACAAGATGCGGGGAATTCGCGCAGCGATGGCGCAAGACGAATTGGCCGCCCAACTCTCACGCACGCACAACGACGCAAACGTGCTGTGCCTGTCGGCGGATCTGATCGGGCAGACGCTTGCGAAGCGCGTCGTTGATGTGTGGACCAAGACCGACTTCGAAGGTGGCCGGCACCAGCGTCGGCTCAACAAGATTGCAGCGATCGAGCGCGGCGACGACCCGGCGATCATCAAGTCGTGACCAAGTCGTGACCAAGTCGTGGCAAGAGCGAATCGTCGCGATCGTCGACTCGATCGCGATCCGACCTCAACACTCTCAGGCGAACGCGCTCACAAAGTCGTACAGCAACCGAACGCCGAAGCCTGTCGGACCCGGCACGACGAAGAGATCGGTCGTCGAGTCGGTGCTTGCGACGCCAGCGATATCGACGTGTGCCCACGGGATCTTGTCGTCCACGAAATACGAGAGAAACGCGCCGCCCATGAGCGGATGCGCCAGACGGCTCGGATTCGAATTGATGAGATCCGCGTGCTGGCTGCGCATGTGTTCGCGATGCTCTTGCCACAGCGGCAAGTGCCATACGCGGTCGCCTGATTGTTCGCCAGCGCGCTCGATGCGGCCGCGCAGATCAGCGTCGTTGCACATGAGTCCTGCACACCACGAGCCGAGCGCGGTCACGACGCCACCCGTAAGAGTCGCCATGTCGACGATGTGTGTCGGCTTGACGGTGCGACACGCCCACGCGAGCGCGTCGGCAAGTACGAGACGACCTTCAGCATCGGTGTTCGTCACCTCGACCGTGACGCCGTTATAGAGCGTGATGATGTCATCAGGGCGGTACGCGTTGCCAGACACCATGTTTTCGGCAGCGGGCAGAATCGCGGTGACGCGCACCGGGAGCTTCGCCGTCGCGATCGCATGCATCGCGCCGAGTACGGCTGTGCCGCCGCACTTGTCGTACTTCATCCCCTTCATACCGTTGTTGACCTTGAGCGAGTAGCCGCCGGTGTCGTACGTCAGCGTCTTTCCGATCAAGCAGAGGTGAATGTCCTTTGAGGCGCGCGTAGTCTTCGCGGGCGTCCAGTCCAACACAACCATGCATGGTTTCGCGTCTGATCCCTGTCCGACGTTGACGAGTCCGCCCATGCCCAGTCGCTGTGCGTCGGCAAACGAAATCACCCGGCACTTCAGTCGCATTGACTTCGCGAGTCGTCTCGCCTCGGTCGCAATCCATGCGGGCGTACAAATGTTTGGTGGCGTCGCCGCAAGCGCCCTCGCGAAATTCGCGCTTTCGCCCAGAGCTAAACCCTCGCTGATGCCCTTGAAGAAGTCCCGATCGGTCGCATGGATCGAGAGTGATCCCTGTGCTGGCTTCCGCGTGGTCGCGCTTCCGTCGAAGTCCTTGACCCGCCAGTTCGCGAGCGCGATGCCTTCGCCAAATCCGCGACCAAGCGCACCGCGATCCGCCGCCTTCGGGAGTGAGTTCTCACCGAGCGTGATGGTCGCGCTCGAAACCTTCATGCGCTCAAGGACTCGGATGAGCCGTGCAGCGGCGACGCGG
>JAWXCC010000105.1:0-4083 GCA_034440475.1 Phycisphaerae bacterium
ACCGCAAGTAGAAAATCCGAGAAGGACGAATATGGCGTTGGAGCTGACGGGGTTTGGGCGGGCGCGATGAGTGGGGCTTTCGGCAGAAGGCGCTGCTCATGACGCGCGGCAGGTCGGACGCTCACGGTGCGACTGCCAGCGTCGCCGGCTGAGAACGAACAACGCGGGCCCGGCCTGTGCCGGACCCGCGTGACTCGTGCGTCAATTGTGCTGAAACGCAGTGCGCTTCGGCTGTTCGTTACTTCTTGCTCGGCTTCGCGCCCTTGCCCTTGGCTCCTGCGCCTTCGCCCTTCGCGTCGCCGCCAGCCTTGGCCTCGGGCTTGCCATCGGGCTTGCCCTCTGGTTTGCCATCGGGCTTTTTGGACTTCCCGGGCTTCTCGTCGTTGTCCCATCTCGAAGCCTTGTCGATCTTCGTGGACTTCTCAGCCTTGTCGCCCGCGTAATCGCCCTTGGCAGCCTTTTCACCCTTCGGAGTCTTCTCGCCCTTTACGGACTTCTCGCCCTTCGCAGGCTTCTCGGCCTTGGGAGCGTCTCCGTCATCTTCGTGATCGGCGGCCGCTGATTCATCATCCTTGGCTGCGGCCTCGGCACGTTCGGCTTCCATCATCGACTCGAGCATGCGGTCAGGCTTCACGTCGATCGTGAGGTCGGCCTTGAGGTCGCGCTCGAACTGAATGAGGCAGTGATAGCTACCGATGCGACGGAACGGCTGCGCAAGGCGGACCGCACGCATGTCGACGGCGAAACCTTCGGCAACGAGCGCGTCGGCGATGTCACGCTGCGTGATCGAGCCGTACAGAAGGCCTTGATCGTTGCAGCTGCGGACGAGCGTGATCTTGTGCTCGACGAGCTTGGTGACGGTCTCTTCGCGCCGCTTGCGGAGTGCCGCGAGATCGGCCTGCGCGGCGGCGCGGGCGTCCTTGAGTGAGTCGATCTTCTCCGGCGTCGGATGCTCGGCGATCGCGTGGGGCAACAAGTAATTGCGAGCGAAGCCAGCCTTCACGCTGACCACGTCACCGACGATGCCGAGATTCTCGACGTTGCGGAGCAGAAGTAATTCAATTGGACGAGCCATGGGATCGTTGTCCTTTCGGGGGCCGACGCAGTGGGTGCTCTCACGAATCTTCGGGGAGGGAAGTCCCTCCGGGGAATCATGAGTGCGTTGCGCCGACGAGCCGGGAGTGAGGAGCGGGCCGACGATGGCCGACGCCCCAGCGAGGCGAGCCGGGCAGTCTCGCAGAAGCGGTGGGAGGAGGCAAGGGCAAGGCTGGCCTCTGCTCGTCGCACCTCGATTACGTCCTATTCTCGCGGGCGGCGTCCGTCCGCAGCGGCAAGCGGAGGGGAGTCCGTCCGCAGATTGCGCAGATTCCGCAGATTCAAGCAGAAGCGGGACAGGCGGCAACAACCGCGTCGATCTACCGAGAGTTTTGGTTGCTGGCGGAGGAATTTGTCGAGGGGGCCCCGAGTGTTCGCACGAAAAACTCCGCGCGGCGGCGGCGTCCGTACGGGGTCTCGGCGCAGCCGTGACCAGCGCCGGGAATCACTAACAATTCGAAGTCCTTGTCGGCCTTGACGAGCGCGTCGACGACCTGCATCGTCGATGCTGGGTCGACGTTGTTGTCGAGTTCGCCAACGACGAGCAGGAGCTTGCCTTCGAGCTTGTTCGCATCGATGACATTCGAACTCTTCGCGTAACTGTCGTCGACGGGCCATCCCATCCAGAGCTCGTTCCACCACATCTTGTCCATGCGGTTGTCGTGGCAGCCGCAATCGGCGACGCAGGCTTTGTACATCTTGGGATGATCGAGCATGCCGCGGAGCGCGTTCTGTCCGCCCGCCGAGCCGCCGTAGATACCGACGCGCGTGAGGTCCATCTCGGGATACTTCGTGGCCGCAGCCTTGAGCCAGAGCACGCGGTCGGGGAAGCCAGCGTCTCGAAGATTCTTCCAACACACGTCGTGGAACGCCTTGCTCCGATTACTCGTTCCCATGCCGTCAATCTGTACGACGATGAAGCCGAGTTCAGCGAGCTCACGCTGCCGATGCCAGGTCGCGAAGGATTTCGGCACGAAACTGTCTTGCGGGCCAGCGTAGATGTCCTCGATGACGGCGTATCGTTTCGCAGGGTCGAAGTCGCTCGGTCGCCAGATGACGCCCCAAATGTCGGTGACGTTGTCACGCCCCTTCGCCTCAAAGCGCTGAGGCGCCCGCCAACGATCGCGCTCGAGCACTGAGGTGCTCGCGCGAGCAAGCTCGCAGACCGATGAGCCGTCGGCGCGGCGAAGTTCGGTCACCGGTGGCTGATCGACGCGCGACCAGACATCCACGAAGTAGCGGCGGTCGGGCGACCATTCAATGCGGTGTGTGCCGTCGCCGACGGTAAGGACTGTCGTCTCGTCGCGGTCGAGCGCGACGCGGACAAAGTGCACGTGGTACGGATCTTGATCGGCGTGAATTCCGCTCACGCGCAGGATGAGTTCGCGCTTCGCGTCGTCGAACGCCTCGACGCCACGCACGACCCATGGTCCGCGCGTTAGTTCACGCTTGACGGCGCCGCTGCTGGCGTCGATCAGAAACAGGTGATTCCAGCCGTCGCGTTCGCTCATCCAGAGGAGATCGTTCGTCTCGTCAAGAAAGCGAAGATACAGCTTGCCTGCGTAGTCAAAGAACGTCTTACATTCCTCATTCACGATCGTCGTCGTTGCGCCAGTTGTCGCGTTCACTCGAACGATGCGCATGACTTGATGACCGCGCTGGTTGTAGAGAAAGTAGAAACCCGAAGAGTCGCGCGACCAGCGCAGGTTGTCGATCGACCACGGGTTTGGAAAGAGCGCGTCATCGATCGGTAGAGCGCGACGATTGACGATGTCGAAGAGGCACGGCTTCGCCTGGTTGATCGGATCGCCGGGCTTTCGGTATTCGAGTTCGCGCACGCGCGGCTGAAGCTGGTCGCGCGGCGAACTCTCCACCGTTGCAATGCGGCGCGCTTCGGTGCGCGTCTCGCGCATCACCACGAGTTTCGAGCTGTCCGGCGACCAAAGAACCGGGTTCGCGTAGCCGGTAATTGGCGTGCTGTCGTCGGTACGAAACACAACGCCGCCGTCGCGCGCTGTGATGACGAGGTTGTCATGATCGATCGACGCGACATATGCGCCGCTTGGTGAAATGCCGGGAGGCGCAGGGACGGCATCGCGATCAGTCGCCGCGGGCGCGAGATCTGCGATTACCACGTCTTTCGGAGAGTCGTTCGCGACGACGTGTCCAAGCGGCTGTTGGTGGGCGTCAAGTACGAGCCATGCGTGCCCGGCATACGTGGGTTGCAGGTGCGAGTCACCCGGCGCGATGGTCGCGTACGGATGTTCTTCGCCGCGCGTGTCGATCCAGAGAATCTGAATTGGTTCGCGGGCTTGGTTCGTGAACCGCACTGATGTCGCAGCACCCTGACCGAGACTCCGCCCGCGGCCTGGAAGCAGCGGGCTCCGGAGCGCGGCTACCGTAGCCTCGTCCGCATCGGCGACTGCACCGGTGCGAAAGAGGGTCAGTGGCTTCTCGAGACCACGAACCGAGATCACGAACCGAAGCGCGTCGACGTGTCCAGCAGGGGGGACGAGCGCGAGGGATCGGATCGGCAGTCCTGTCGCAGTGCACGGCTGCCCGAGTCGTGCCGACAACGCAGCGGCCGCACGTTCATGGTCAAAGAGCGGCTCGCGCACTCCTCGCGCGGCATCGACGAGGATCCAGCGCTGGCCCAACGCACGCTGTCGCGAGCCTCCCTCGGCACCGACTTCGTCACCACACTGTTCAACGAACCAAGCTAACTCGCCCGTGATCCACACAAGCTCAGAGATCGTGCCGACGAGTTCGCCGCTCCAGCGGCGCTCGAGCGCTGCGGCGCGGGCGAGTCCGTCGCGAACCGACTCGGCGGTTGGAGCGACTTCCGCCGAAGGGGCGCAGGCCGCCGGCGACGCCGAAGTTATGACGGTGGCAAGAGCGCCACAGGCTGCTACGACCGCGATGGAAGCGACACCGAGCGGTGCCACGAGCTGACTCGCGAGTTCGCAGGCGAGAGGTCGAATGCGCATG
>JAWXCC010000106.1:0-6399 GCA_034440475.1 Phycisphaerae bacterium
CTCACTAAGCCCGAGCCCGAAGGGCTCACTAAGCCCGAGCCCGAAGGGCTCACTAAGCCCGAGCCCGAAGGGCTCACTAAGCCCGAGCCCGAAGGGCTCTACCAAGCAAAATGCGCGAACGCCTTGTTCGCATCCGCCATGCGGTGCGTGTTTTCCTTCGTCGTAACGGCCTTGCCTTCGTTACGAGCGCCTTCCCAGAGTTCTTTCGCGAGTCGCTCAGCCATCGGGCGGCCCTTCTCGTCGCGGGCAGCTTCGATGATCCAGCGGAACGCGAGCGACTGCTGTCGTCGTCGATTGAGCTGCATCGGCACTTGGTAGTTCGCACCACCGACGCGCTTCGAGCGGACTTCAACGGCGGGGCGAACGTTCTCGAGCGCCTTGTGGAAAATTTCGATCGCCGTTGTGGGGAGCGTCTCGAGCTTTTCCTTCTCGATCTTCGCCTGCAACCGGTCGAGCGCGCCGTAGACAACGCGCATCGCGGTCGCCTTCTCGCCGCCCTTCATGACGCAGTTGATGAACTTCGAGAGGACGCGATCTTGGAAGCGGGGATCGGGCTTGAGCTGCTGTTCTGAACGGGTAAACGTGCCTGCCATGGTCGACTCCGGTGGCTGTGACGGACGCTCATCGCGTCAGTCGTTCTTCACCGCGGCGGGGAGCCTGAACACCAGTCCGAACGAACCCAAAGAACTAACTCAGGAGTCGAACGGAGCGATGCGAGGTCATTCCCAGTCGTCAAACGCCGCGATTACTGCCGAGGTGAGCGACGCCGAACGTCGATGCCGCACACATCAGGTGATTCAGATGATTCAGATGATTCAAGATTGCTGGACCTACTGCGGGACCTACTTCTTGGCGGCGGGCTTCGCGCCCTTGCCAGCGGCAGCGGCCTTCCGCTTCACTCCGTAGAGCGAACGACCCTTCTTGCGGCCTTCGACGCCGAGGCAATCGAGTGCACCGCGCACAACGTGGTATCGCACGCCGGGCAAGTCGCGCACACGGCCGCCGCGCACGAGCACGATCGAGTGCTCTTGGAGGTTGTGGCCTTCGCCACCGATGTACGCGGTCACTTCATTGCCGTTCGAGAGGCGCACGCGAGCAACCTTTCGGAGAGCCGAGTTCGGCTTCTTCGGCGTCACGGTGCGCACTTGGAGGCAGACGCCTCGCTTTTGCGGACACGCGATGAGGTCCTTCACCTTCGACTTCGATGGCTGGACGGTTCGCGGATTTCGGACGAGCTGGTTGATCGTGGGCATCGAGGGCGATTCGCTAGGCTAGAGGTTTGGCTTGAGTGACGTGATGAGCCAGGATGTGGCTGGACGAGGCTGGACGAGGCTTTGACAAGCTCACGACTGCTGAGCTGGCGACATGACATTGCTAGCATCGCGTACGGCCGCAGAGCAACCATGAAGCGAACGGGGCAATGTACGTTGACCGCACGAACGTCGCAAGAGAGGCAGCGCCGGAGCGGCCGAAGCGAGCAGTTCGACGGTCGTAGGTGTCCGCGACAGGACGAACCAACGACAGCCACCTTGACGCGGAGCTCTCCGTGCTCGCGACCTATAACCGCTGTCGCTCGGCGAGTCGCTTGATTTCACCGACCGCCATCCGGTCGCAGCGCTCGTTGAATTCATGCCCTCGATGACCGCGGACCCACTCGGGTTCGATGCGATGCGTCACCCGCAAACGATCCAGTTCTTCCCACAAATCCCGGTTCAGAAGCGGCGACTTGTCCGCCTTTCTCCAGCCGCGCTTCTTCCACCCGTCGAGCCATTCCTTCAGCCCTTTGACCGCGTACTCGCTATCCGAAACGAGTCGCACACGCGAGGGCCGTTTCAACGACCGGAGTCCCTCGATGATGGAGAGTAGTTCCATGCGATTGTTGGTGGTTTGGGGATCACCGCCCGACCCCGGAAGTTCGTTACCGCTCGAGGGTTCGCGAAGTACGAACGCCCAGCCTCCGGGACCGGGGTTGCCGGAGCATGCCCCGTCGGTGTAAAGCTCGACGAATGGAAGCGCCGCGGATGCAAGTGCGGCCGATCGAGGTGCAGTCATGGCGGCTGAGATCATCGCGAAGATCACGACAGTCCGCGAGTTCGCGGCACCCGGGCTGGTGCGGCAGCGTCCCTCCTCTTTACCGAAATGCCGCCTCCACGTAGACTGGCAGATTCTCGCCTGAGTTCGCCTCGGGCTTCCACGAACGAGGTTCCACCATGGTCCCACCATTTCGCTGTTCGCCCGGACGGACTCGCCGTCGCCGTGCTCACCAAGCCCTCAAGGCCACGCACACCACGCTTTGCCCCAACTGCGGCAAAGCGAAGCAGCCACACAACGCGTGCAGCGCCTGCGGATATGTGCGGCCAGGCCTCCAGCTCAAGCTCCGCAAGTCAGCTGACGTCTGATCGATCATCCCCAGCCTCCAGAAGGGCACAATTTCCTTGCGCATCGGCCTGGACGTCATGGGCGGCGACAACGCACCGGACGAGATCATCAAGGGATCTCTCGCCGCGTTGCCGCAGTTGGCGCATGACGACACGATCGTTCTCGTTGGTGACCGCGCCGTAATCGAAGACATGCTTCACGAGCGAGGCGTGCGCGATCGGCGCATCGAGATCGTGCACGCAAGTGAAGCCATCGGCATGGACGAACCCCCGGTTGACGCGGTGCGCCAGAAGCGCAACTCGTCGATCAACATTTGTGCTCGCATGGGCGGTCCGAAAGAAGGTCCCGCCACCCACCTCGATGCGTGGGTTTCGGCAGGAAACACCGGCGCCTGCGTCACTGCGGCGGCGATGTTCATGCGCCGTCTTCCAAACGTTGCGCGTCCGGGTATCGCCGTCACAGTTCCGACCTTTAACGGGCCGATCATCCTTATCGACGTCGGCGCGAACATCGAGCCAAAGCCGCACCATCTCGCGCAGTACGGCGTGATGGGTGAGGTCTACTCGCGCATCATCTTGGGCATTCCCAACCCGCGCGTTGCCATCATGAACGTTGGTGGCGAAGAGCAAAAGGGCACCGGCGGCATGCGCGAAGCCCGCGATCTTCTGCGCCGCGCCGAGGGCGTCAACTTCATCGGCTTCGTCGAAGGCCGCGGCGTTTTCGACGGCGAGGCCGACGTTGTGATCACCGATGGCGTGCTCGGCAACGTCATGTTGAAACTCGCAGAGGGACTTTCGAGCGGCATCTTCAAAGCGCTCGCTCGCGAAGTCTTCGACATGGATCCCGAGCTCGCCGTGCGGCTTGAGCCGGTGGTCAAGAGCATCTACTCGAAGCACGACTACCACGAGTACGGCGGAGCTCCGCTCTTGGGCGTCAACGGCGTGTGCCTCATCTCGCATGGATCAAGCGTGGCACGCACCATGAAGAACGCCGTCCTTCGGGCGCGGCAGTTCGTTCTGAGCCACGTCAACGACGCGATCACTCAGCGACTCGCGGCGATGGAACCCGTTCCGGAATGAGCGCTGCGGCAATGCCATCGGCGAACTGGACGTGCGGTGTGCGCATTGCTGGCACCGGAAGCGCCGTCCCCGATCGCATTTTGTCGAACGCCGACTTCGAGAAGATTGTCGACACCAGCGACGAGTGGATCTTTCAACGCACCGGCATTCGTGAGCGTCGCATCTCCGATCCATCAAAGGAAGGCACGACGACGCTCTCGCGCGACGCGCTGAACCGCGCGCTCGAATCGTCGGGCATCGCCGCGTCGGAACTCGACCTCATCATCTGCGGAACCTGCACGCAAGAAATGACGTGCCCGTCGACGGCATGTCGCGTAGCCGCGGCGGTCGGTGCGACTCCCGCAGCGGCATTCGATCTCGTCGCCGCGTGCAGCGGGTTCGTCTATTCACTCAACGTCGCCGAAAGTCTCATTCGTTCCGGCCGCCACAAGAAAGTCGGCGTCGTCGGCTGCGACGCGATGTCATCGATCATCGATTACTGCGAGCGCGGCACTTCGATCCTGTTTGGCGACGCCGCAGGTGCTGCGATCTTGGTGCGCGACGAGAATCCGTCCCGCGGCTGTATCTATCAACACCTTGGTGCCGATGGTCGCGACTGGCGATCGCTGTATATCCCGCGCCGCCCGCAGGACGTTCCGCCCGATGCGACGGAAACAACGATCCGGCTCGGTTACCTTCGCATGGACGGCCGCGAGGTGTTCAAGTTCGCCGTTACGAAGTTCCGCCAAGTGATCGAAGATGCAATGGCGAAGACGGGTCTCGGCGTCGATGACGTCGGACTGCTCGTGTGCCATCAGTCAAACATTCGCATCATCGAAGCGGCGCGCGAGAAGATCGGTCTTCGCCGCGACCAGGTGTTTACGAACATCGAACGCTACGGCAACAGTTCCGCTGGCTCGGTCGGGCTGTGTCTCGATCAGGTCTGGAAAGCGGGCCTCGTACCGTGCGAGAAGCCGATCATCTTGGTCGCGTTCGGCGGCGGAATGACTTGGGCCAGTTCGGTGTGGCGGTTTTGAGTGCGCGGACGCGGAGTCCGCTCACTCAACGAGAAGCTGACGATCCCGCGCATTTCAGCGCGAGATTCGACGGCGGTGGCGCCACACGAATATACCGGCGCTACTGAAAGCGCAGAGGCCAACACCCGATGCCAAGAGCACGCTCCCAGCGGACATGGCGCGATGGCCGCCACTCGCTAGCTCACTCACAGTAAACGTCGAGTGGAACCGCGCTGGAGACGACGCCGTCACAACCCGCGTGCTTGCTGTGTCGCGATCGATGACCGCGGTACCGGTCGGAAGAGTGAGTGAGAGATTAGGCGTTGCCCCGGTTGAAACCATCGGATTTTCACCATCGAGCACGACATGAAACTTGGCCCATGCGACCGACGTGCCGTCCGCTCCATAGCGGTCGTGCTGACCAGCGAGAGGTAGCGCTACAGACCCCGAACCGCGACTCAGCCAATCGGTCGTTTGCCAACTCGACCCGACAGACCCGTCTGAACGCAACGACTCAAGCCTCACTTGGGCGAAGCCGAAATCAATCGCGTAATAGCCGCGGAGAACCGGCGTCATGCCGCCCGAAACCGCAGGCCTCCACTCGAGGACGACACAGTTGAGTGTTCCGACCAGAGTCTCATTCGACGCGACCCAAACCTCGTCGCTCCCTAAAAGATCAACAGGGTCGTTGAAGAGCGGTTCTCCACCCGCGAGGGTGCGGGTAGTGAAACAGCCTAAGAAACCGCAGTAGTCAGGCATGAGATATGCCAGTCCTAGCTGATTTGCTGAAACGCTCACCTCTGCGGTCGAGACCCCGTCGTAGATAACCGCGTGCGCTGCATCTAAATCGAGCACGCTTACTTGATGGTCCTCTGGAAAACTCGGACTGTTCGCGAAGGGAGTAGCAATATCGATTCGAAATCCGCCGGCACCCCAAGCGACTGCCCAACGCTGACTTGATATTTCGCCCTTTTCCATCCGGTCGATGTCGTAGGTCACCGCGAATTCAGTAAGATCGACGCGAGCCGTTTGCATCAGGCTTTTCAGCATCACCTTATCGTGTGGAACATCGAACGCAACGGCTACGCTTGTCAAAAGCGAGACTGAAGCGATTGCTAAGTATTTCGTAAGCATGGATCTCCCCGGAAAAATGTTAACAGTGCTTGTAGTACGGACCCCAAACTCCGCCCGGCGCCCAAGGGCATGGACCCAGACCGGCAAAGCTCGACTTTTGGCATACGCAATTAGTCAGATCAGGCGCTTCTAAACACGGATAATGAATCGCCAACCCCCCGAGGTCCCCACAGGTCACGGCGGCGGCGGGGTTGTAACAAATCCAAAACGAGTTCGTTACGGTGCCGGGCGGCAGCTCCCAAGCCGAAATGCTCAACGTGCAAGCGTCGAAGCAGTGGCCGCATGCACCCAGAGTTCCAATGCCGGGAACCACAGCGCAGCCCAATAGGCCGCCAGCGATGGGAGGAATGAGCCCATTGCAACCGGTCGTCGCGACCGTCACGCGGTCGCGCCAAGCGGTTACGCACGGCGCTGGACACTGCACCAGATTCACATTCCCCGCGCTGTTTCCGCTAGTGAGGTACAACCAGCCTGCTAGTCCAAGTCCGGTACCAGCTCCGAAAGCGATCGATGCGACGGCCATACAGACATCCAGCCCGAATTGTGTGCGTATAATCCCGCCCTTTTGATACCAAGCCGCACCGAGTTTTGACTCCGTTCGGAGATTTCCAAAAGGATCGTCATCTAAAGACGCTCGACGCGCAGTGTCCGTCAGCTTGGGATTCCGAACTTGTTGAAAATCGTCGAAATGCGGCGCGCGGCCTCCGCCACTTGGCCGATGTGAGGTATGTTCCTATTCGGCAGTTCGATGGGATCGCCAAAGCGAATCCTCTTAGTACCTCGGCTTTGTTCCGGCGCAATGCGCAATTCGC
>JAWXCC010000107.1:0-7878 GCA_034440475.1 Phycisphaerae bacterium
AAGAACGCGACGTTGCTGCTCTGGTTCGGCGGCTGCCCGAGGGACCGGTGATTCTCGTCGGTCACTCGCTCGGCGCAACGATCGCCCTTCGCGTCGCCGCCGATACCGATGTGCGTGACCGGATCGCTGGAGTGATCGCGTTCGCCCCGTACGACACTGTGCGCACGCCGCTCCGCACCCGGATCGCGGCCCGTGAACTTCCCGCTGGTCCCCTCTTCTCCCTTGCCATGCTCGTCCTGCGCTTCCGCGGCGTCGGCCCCTATTCGGCGGTCGCTGCGGCCTCGCGACTTCGCTGTCCACTGCTCGTCATCCATGGCGATAGCGACCGCATCGCGCCACCGTCCGAAGGTCGGGCGATCGCTGAAGCGGGGCGCGGGAGGTTTGAACTTCTTGAGCGCGTCGAGCACGCTGACCACGAGCTGCGCGAGCCGGTTCGAGTGCGCGACGCCTGCCAGGGGTTTCTCGCATCGGTCGCGCGGGGCAGACCTCCCCTGAGTAACGGCCCCTGAGCCGCGGCCCCTGAGCCGCGGCCTCTCAGTAGCGGCAAATGAGTAACGGGCGGCTCGAAAGCCGCCCGTCACGAGATTCGTCAATGCGCTCACAGCCGCCGTTGATCGGGCGTTACTTCTTGCCTGAAGCCGGTGCCGCGTTCGTCGCGGGAAGGACCATGAAGTCGGTGCGGAGCCCGCTCTTCGTTGAGCGAATTTGCCACACCGTCGGTCCAAAGAAGTTCTTTAACAGCTCAGGCTTCAGGATGGACGCCGCGGCGTCGCCGCCGAGTTGGTCGAGATCAACTCCGGTCGCCTTGCCCGCCATGGCGCTCGCGCCGCCCAGACCGTCGCTCATTAGCTCAAGGCTTTCCAAGAGCGCAATCGTATCGGTGTAGCCGTAACCGACGAGGTCTTCCTTGCTCCACGCTGCGGTCGCCGCCTGATAGACCGGATCGCTCGTGAGTGATGACTCGTCCTTGGCACCGAGTGCGCGAAGCGACTTCTCCACCTCGATCGCAGTCGAAACGAACATGTACTGCGAACTGAAGCCGATTGCGGGCATGCCAGCGTCCTCGCCGGAAAAGATCGTGTGCCCGAGGAAGTCGCGCGGCTTTATCGACACGCTATCGCCTAACATCTCGACGATCGACTGCGCCTGCTTCGAGTCGGTTACGCCGACGGCGACCACCGGGGCTGCTGGTCCGCCTTCTTTGGTACCAGTGCCGCTCCACAGTTGCATTGTTGAGTTCATGGCGCCGAGTGACGCCTTGAGCTTCGGCATGTACGGCTCGATCGTCTGAGCAGCTTGGTCAGCAAACGCCTCGGGCAGCTTCGCAACGAGATCTTCGATCACGCGCGGGAGCTCGTTGAACTTGATGTTAAGTCGGCCATAGCTGACCGAGTCGGACGGCACCAGTGCCGGAGCCTTCTCGACTGGCGACGACGTGAGGAGCGAGAGCAGCCCGACCTTCCCATTGGGGATGTACGCGCCGATCGACTGCACGAGCGGAGCCAACGGTCGGTCGAGCGTGATGCCGAGCGACCAGCCACGAATATCGCCAATCGCAGAGGGAAGGACGCCCATTCCGGCGCCAAGCATGAATGCGGCGGCGGGTTCGATGCTGGAGATGAGCGCAAACGCCTTCTCAGTCAACAGCGCGGCGTAGAGGTCGGGTTCACCACCGACGGTGTCGAGTGTGCCCTTGAAATCTGGATTGTCGGACACCGTCTTGCCTTTATCGCCGTCGAGCTTCGCTAACACATCGCTCATTGCCGACGCGCCAGCGGTCACCAGCAGTCGGGCGCCATCACGGGTCACGCACAGCTTCATCGCGCCGAACGGGCCATCGAAGACGTCGTTCGCCGCGCCATCGACTGGTTTCGGTTGCTCGAAGACGTAGACCCGGCGGCCCTTCATCTCCTCAACCGTGAACGGCATGGGCTTGTCCTTCTCGACCTTTGCGATCGCGGCGTCGTAGAGCTTACCGAAGCTTTCAGCTTCCTTGCCCCAATCGACAAACGCGATGAACACCGGCTCTTCGGTACCAGTTGCCTCGTCGAGCTGCAGGAACACTGCGGCACCGAGCGATGATGGCAGCGTGACGTCTTCGCGCGCAACGCCGATGTCGGCGGTGGCCTCGTTGATCGACTTCTCGATCTCAGCGCGGAAGTCTTTGACCGACTTCTGGACGTCAGCCGAGTTCCAGTAGGCGGCGAGCGGGGTGCGCTCATACCGCGACCACGTCGCGTCTATGTCGTCGACACCGATCACGAGCACTGACTTCTCGGGCGCCAGCGTTCGAATCGTCAAGAAGTCGCCAGCCCAGACGGTGGCGCAGAGTGACGACGACATCGACGCAGAGAGCGCGATCGAGAATGCGAGGAACGGCGAGGTCCGAGGCCGGGTGGAAACACGGGGCAAAATGCGGAGCATGAGTGGCATCCAGTTGCAAGGGCCTCATCGGGCGGGCCGGTTCAGAAAGTGTGAAACTCTTTTGGCGGAGCGCAACCAATCGGCAGGAAGTAGAACCCGATCTTCACGCCCGATGCAGCACGTGTACCGGTGGGCTGCGGGTGCGACAGTCGAAAACTCGCGAATCTTTGCGAACAGAGCTGGTGCAGCAGGTCGTGGACTCGGACTCAGGACGGCTTCTTCGGAGTAGTCGTCGCAGGGTTACCGCCGGCACCGGACGAGCCGTCCTGAAGTTCAGGCGCCACTCCAAACGTCCGCCGCGCTGGCGGCTTCGGGTAGTTGTGGCCAGAGTTCGGGTTGTTCTTGTCGAAGGCAAAGGCTTCGCGGTTGCGGACAAAGTCTTTCACGTAACGACCCGGGATGGCGAACCCGAGCGCTTCCGCACCCAAGATTCCCATGTTGGTGATTCCAACCACTTCGCCGCGGGTGTTGAAGAGCGGACCGCCCGAATTGCCCGGATTGATAGCCGTATCTGTTTGAATGTAGGTGAGTCCTTCGACGTTGCGTGACACGGTTGAGACGACGCCTTGCGTCAGCGTGCGCTCCAGCCCGAGCGGATTGCCGATAGCAAACACCGTTTCGCCAACTCCGACCGACTCCAGCTTCGCCAGCGGAGCGAACGCGAAATCCTTGCCATCGGGGTGCTTCAGCTTGACGAGCGCCAAGTCGACGTGATTGTTGACGGCAACGAGTTCGACATCGTCAATATCGACGCGCTTCAGCGTGCCGTCGTCCTGAGCAAACCACACCGTGGCGCGAAGCGATGTCTCGCCCTGAACCACATGCGCATTGGTGATCGCGAACCCGTCCTTGTTGATGATGACGCCCGAGCCAAGGCCCGCTGGGGTCGAGACCTTGATGACCGCAGGCCCAATGCGTTTCGCCTGCTCCTTCGGCGGCAATTCGGGCAATTCGTCCGCGACGGAGAACAGGGAGTCCTGCTTCGTCGCCACCTTCGCGACATCCCCCTTCGCAAGCTCGACCTTCTCGACGTCGTCCATTTCGAAGCTGAGCACGTTGGCGCCAACATCGATCCAGACGTGACGATCGTTCCGCTTCAAGACCGACCCGCTAATCGATGCGCCACTCTTCAGCGTCACGGTGTCGCCAGCTGCAGGAAGCGCGAACGAAAGGACGCTAGCGACGACGACAGACATTCGAATGACGCGACAAATCATGCGAGCTCCAGCAAGGTAAACAGAACCCAACAGAGAATCGGCCGGGAAACGGCCGCTACTATACGCCCCTTCAAGCTCACCGTGCCACTGCGCTCGCGCGCATGCTGGCACTCCTCTTCCGAGGTTCCTTTGCGTATGCGCCTGATCCACGACTCCGCTTCGATCACCACGCCACTCATCGGTGGGCTCACCGCCATCGCACTCACTCTCGCAGCCGGCAGCGCCTTGGGCATCGCCGCGGCAGCGAGCGCCGCCGATCGCGACCTCGCGTCGTACTTCGGCTTCGACGACCTTGAGGTCATCAAGATCGATCCGAACGCTGGACCATTCGCCGTCGCGGACGTGAACGCTGACGGGCTCAACGATCTCATCGTCGTTAACAACTCGAAGAGTCGCATCGAGATCTACTACCAGAAGGCAGGTGCGAAACCGACCGACGAGGTGGCAGCCCCGACGCGAGTCAACGAACTTCCGGAGCACTGGCGCTTCCGACGGGAATACGTCAGCGTGGGCCACGCGGTGAGCGGCATCGAGCCCTTCGACTTCGATGGCGACGGGCTCATGGACATCGTCTACGCGGGTCAGCCGGGGACGATTGCGTTCCTTCGCCAGACGAAGCCAGGAACGTTCGAACTCGCGCGCAAGGTTCCGGTCAAGAAGCTCCTACCCAGTCCGAACGCGTTCGCCATCGCCGATTTGATAGGCGATTCAAAGAAGGATGTCGCAGCAATCGTCGACGGACGGCTCACGGTGTGGCCACTCGATGGCTCGAACCTGGGCGATCCGATCGAACTGAGCGTGGGGAATGACGCGTTAGTCGCGATCGTCCTAGGCGACTACGACGGCGACGGCACGACCGACGTGGCGGGCATCGTCCCCGACAACACCTCACCGGTGCGCATCTGGCGCGGTTCAGCGGAACAGACTTCGAGCGGCCCGCGCAAGGGCCTTGGGTCACAAGTGCGATTCGAGATGCCGCCGCTTCGCGAGGCCACCGCGCTCACGCTCCCAGGTCGCAGTGCAAGCGCCTTGGCAGTGATTGAAAAGCCGAGCCGGCGCATCGTCGTTCATGAGATGCGGCCAGCGCCGGTCGAGACATCGGGCACACGCGACGCCCCACTCACCGTCTGGGGATTCTCTGACGCTGGCAATCGCAAGCGATCGATTGCGACCGTCGACCTCGATGGCGACGGACTGCTCGATGTGCTCGCCACGAACACGCAAGACAATGCCGTCGTCGTTTGGAAGCAAGTTGCGGGCAAGGGTCTTCAGCCCCCAGTGAGTTTTCCGGCGTATTCCGACCTCGATTCCGTCGTCGCGACCGATGTCAACGGTGACAAAGCGGCCGACATTTTCCTTCTCTCGGAAAAGGAAGGCGTTGTCGGACGCACCGAGTACGTCGCATCGGCAACCGGTGGCACGATCGCGTTCCCGCAGGCGATGACGATCACTGCCGGTCATGTACCAGTCGTCGAGAGCCTCGTGAAGTTAGATGAGGGCATGCGGCTCGCAGTCGTTGCGAAGGAAGGTCGTAACTTCATTCTTGAACTCTTGCCGCTCGACGCAGCGACCGCGACTTCCGCGAGCCAGCCCGACGCCGCAAAGTCTTCGATCAGCTTGGGCGCGCTCGCAAAGCAACCCGATGCCATCGTCGCGCTCGACGCCGACCGCGACGGCAAGACGGATCTTCTTTTGTTCACAGCGGACAAGCCGCTCATCATGTTGCGCGGCGGCGAGAAAGACGGGAAGCCGAGTTACACATCGCTCGAGTCGAAGGACATGGGTCAGTTCGGGTTGGTGCAGGCGGCGAACGATCAGAACACGGCCGTGTACGACCTCGACGGCGACGGGAAGCCAGAGTTGCTCCTCGCCGACAAGAACTTTGTTCGCGCGCTTCGCTACGACGAGAAGCCCTCGACCTTGGGCGGTAGCGCAGCGAGCCCGGGTTGGCAAGTCGTGCAGCAGATCAACGCAGATCGCGGCGATGCCAAGCTCGTTTCGATTGCCGTGTTGCCAGCGCACGAAGGCCAGCCAGCGCGGCTCGTTGCGGCGGATCGCGAGAACTCCTCGCTGGTGCTTTTCTCGATCAAGGACGGGAAGTGGGAGCAGACCGACGTTCTGACCGTCAGCGGTTTCAAGTTCTCTGGCGTTCGTGCTGGTTCATTCTCAGGCGACCGGAAGGACGACGTGCTCGTCATCGGCGACGACGGATTCGCAATCGCGCGACTGGCTGGCGAGCGCCTGAAGCTGCAAGAGATTGGTGCCTGGCGGTCAGATTCGACGAGGCGCGTCCATCACGAGATTGTCCCCGGCGACCTGAACGGCGACGGTCGACTGGACATCGTCGCACTCGACGCTGGCGAGCAGATGGCCGACATTCTGACGTTCAGCGACGCCGGACGTTTGTTGAACGCGACGAGCTTCAAGGTCTTCGAGAGCCGCAGGTTCTCAAGCGGTGAGCCGAAAGAGTTCGAGCCGTCGATGGGCTACATCTCTGATCTCACCGGTGACAAGGCCGATGATCTCGTCCTCCTCTGTCACGACCGAATCCTGCTCTATCCGCAGGCGACGAAAAAGTAACTCGCAAGGAGTCGGGCAGCCATTTCATCGTGTCGCTTTCCCGCCGCCATTTTCTACAGTTCTCGGCGCTCTCGATCGGCTTCACCGCCCTTCAACGCGCCGTCGCCGACGGCGAGCCCCCTGCGCCTGACGCACTCACGCCGCACGGCGGACCGCTGGCGCTGCCACCCGGATTTGAGCAGACGGTCTTCTCGAAGCGCGGCAGTGTGATGGACGACGGGTTGTTGGTGCCCGGCTATCACGACGGCATGGCAGCGTTCGCGGTCGCCGGAGCGTCGGGTAAGAGTCAGGTGTTGTTAGTCAGGAACCACGAACTCGATCCCGCCTTCGGCACTAAGTACGGCGCATTCGGCGAGGACCTCGCACGTCTCAAAGGCATCGATCCCGCGAAGCTCTACGACGCGGGCTACGGGGTGCCGTGCATGGGCGGAACCACGACGGTGCTCTACGACACCGCAACTCGGCGCGTTGAGAAACACTTTTTGTCGCTCGCGGGTACTGGCGTCAACTGCGCGGGAGGACACACGCCCTGGGGCACGTGGGTGAGTTGCGAAGAGTGGACGCAGCGAAAGGACGGAAAGCGATTCGCGCAAGACCACGGCTGGTCGTTCGAAGTACCTGCCCGCGCTGACGCCGGGCTGAGCGCACCGCGGAAGCTCGTCGGCTTGGGGCGCTTCCGCCACGAAGCGATCGCCTGCGATCCCGTGCGTCCGATTGTGTATCTCACTGAGGACATCGGCGATGGGTGCCTCTATCGCTTCCTTGCCGACGTGCCCGAAGATCTTGCCGCAGGCGGCCGACTCCAAGCACTGGCAGCGATCGATCGCCCAGCGCTCGACAGTCGCAACTGGCGCAGCGTCGTCGGTGTTGACGCGCTCGGCACGCCAGTTCGCGGCGCGCCGCTCGTCGCTGTCCGTCCGCGCGATCGATTCGCTGTGCGCTGGATCGATCTCAGTGAAACGAGCTCGCCAAAGGATGACCTCCGGTTCCGGGCGTTCGCCGCAGGCGCGACGCGCTTCGCTCGCTGCGAAGGCATCTGGCACGCTGGCGATGCTGTGTTCATCGCCGCGACGACGGGCGGGCCGAGAGAGCTCGGCCAGATTTGGCGCTATCACCCGAGCGAGTTTGAAGGCACACCGCGCGAGTCAGAATCACCGCCGACGCTCGAGCTCTTCATCGAATCGCTCGACGCCGGCATCCTCAAGAACTGCGACAACCTCACGGTCGCGCCGCTCGCGACTCCACTCGCTGGCGAGTTGTTCGTCTGCGAAGACGGCGCAGGAAGCGACGGCATCGTGCGCGTGACCGCCGACGGCACGATGCGCCGCTTCGCGAAGAACATGCTGAACGAGAGTGAACTCGCGGGCGTCTGTTTCAGCCCCGACGGTCAAACGCTCTTCGTGAACATCCAGAATCCTGGGATGACGATCGCTATCGACGGCCCGTGGCAGTCGCTTGCGACGCATCGTTAGTTCCGCGTGACCGAGACCGATCAACACCGCGCCGTTGTACATCGGCGCGGTGTCTCGGCGTCGTCATCGCTCACCGCCGACGCGTCCGACGCAGCGGCCACGCCATCACGAGTACCGCGATCGCCGCAGGCGCTGGGATCGAGCTGAAGTAGATGTTATCGATATAAACATCGTCGCAGTCGGGG
>JAWXCC010000108.1:0-7483 GCA_034440475.1 Phycisphaerae bacterium
GGCTAAGCGGCCTCGAAGATGGGGCGCGAAGAGATTACTTTATCCTGGAGACTGACCATAGCGGGCTTCCCAAAATGGGACTCTCGGTAGTCATCGTCCCGGTTCCGAAGCTTTTCGCTGTGCCGAGTGGCGCTGTATTAAGATCGAGTGGCGATGGAAAGGCGTCCATTTCGATGACGGTCTTCTCGGAGTTTGAGCGGCCGAATTCGGAGGGCTGGCGCGTCGAGTTCGACGCCAACAGCACGGGGGCTGGGGGCGAACTTCGCTGGCAGAGTTTGAACGCCACCAAGGGCGAAATAGGAAAAGTGGAAGGAACGCTGAACTCGCTCCCTGCAGGGCAGCTAGGTCGTGTGTTCGAGATGGCGGCGCGCGTTTTGGACAGCGAGGGTAAGGAATTGATCCGACTCCCGATCATCGTTTACTAGGCCAACATCAAGCGAGAGCCTTCGCCCCGAACCGCTGCAGCCGGCGTGGCGATCACTGCGCACGACCGGTTCGCCGGGCACCTTTGCCAGGAGTGGTTGTCGCTTCAGTTGTCGTGTGTACCGTCTCGTCCCGCTTTCGTTGTTCGTCGCCGCGTGAATCTGAGCGTCCGTGCCCCGACGTCATGGACCATACCTAACAGAGCAGTGGTCGGCGGAACGCGTCAGCACGTCGTAGGAGCGCCCCCACCCACCGGTTCCATCCGATGACGCGATGGACCATTTTGCCGACCGACGGCAGCTCCAACGCAAACCACGCCTTCAGCGTCCAAGCCAGCGACGCCATCACCATGTGCGCCAGTCGCCCACCAGCGTGTCCACGGGCATCCGCATCGCCTACACACCACTCTTGAGCTGCCCGATCAGGTTCTACCGCGCGCAGCGGTCGTTCGCGGCGAAGACGATCTCGGCGACCGAGGACGAGCGCAATGAAGCGAAGAACGAACGCCGCGGTTGGCACAAAATTGGGGACAAGCGCAATCTTCGGCAAGTTTCGTGATGGGAGCTGTCCAACTTTCCGGGGCGCACTACACGCGTTGAACAGCTTTGCTTTTGCAGCCCGTGGCTCTCTCAACGCACCGTCCGCTCCGCTTCATCCAAGCACTGATCGAGAACCCCCAGCAAGAACTCAATGTCCTCAGCCACAATGCACATCGGCGGTTTGATGCGAATGACGTTGCCGAAGTAGCCGCCCTTGCCAAGTAAGACGCCGAGCTCTTTCGCTCGTTCGAAGATGTCGGCGGTTTCCTTCGTTGCGGGCACCTTCGTCGGGCGATCCGTGACGAGCTCGACACCGACCATCAATCCCCTGCCCCGCACATCACCGATGAGTCGATGCTTCTGCTGGAGCCGCCGGAGTCCGTCCATAAGCGTCGCGCCCAGCGCCTTCGAATGTGCCTGAAGACGCTCGTCAAGAATGACATTCAGCGTCGCAAGCCCCTGCGCGGTTGACACCGGATTCCCGCCGAACGTGTTGAAGTGAATTCGATTCGTGATCGCCTTCGCGATGTCCGCGCGGGTCACGACAGCAGCAAGTGGGCATCCGTTTCCAATGCCCTTCGCCATTGTCACGATGTCAGGAATGACACTGTGGTTCTCGAAGCCCCAGAACGCGTCGCCGGTACGACCAAACCCCGTCTGCACTTCGTCAGCGACGCACAGTCCGCCCGCGCCACGCACATATTCGTATGCATGCGCGAGATAGCCGGGCGGCATCTCGACGACACCACCAACGCCTTGGATCGGCTCCGCGATGTACGCCGCGACGCGCCCGCTCGTGCCTTGGCGAATAAGGTCCAGTACATCCGCCGCGTACTTCCGACCAGCATCTGGATCGTCGTAACCGAATGGTCCGCGGTAGCGATCGGCGAGCACGGAGTGCTGTACGCCCGCCCCGTTCGCGACATTGAACTTCCACGTGCTGTGCGCGGTGAGCGCCATCGGCATCTGCGACCCGCCGTGATAGCCGTTCCGCAGAGCGAGAACGTCGAAGTTGCCTGTGAACGCGCGAGCCATCAGAATCGCCAGATCGTTCGCTTCGCTGCCGGAGTTCACGAAGTAGCAGACATCAAGGCCGCTATTGCGAGGAAACGTCGATGCAAGCTTCTTCGCAAAGAGAGCGACGTTCGGGTTGAGGTAGATCGTCGTCGTGTGTTGAAGCCGTTCGTTCTGCTCGCGCACCGCCGCGATCACCTTTGGATGGCAATGGCCGACACTGACCGAAACAATGCCTGCGAATGCGTCAAGGTATCGCCGTCCCTTTTCGTCGAAGAGATACTGCATCTTCCCCTCAACGATCATGATCGGATCGCGATAGTAGGTGACAAGCGACGGGGCGAGGTACTCGCGGCGCATCGCTAACACCTCAGCAGCGCTGGGACCGGTGTACGGAGCGGGTTGATGCGCGAACGGCGGCATCGGAACGACGCTCGTCGTCGCGTGCAGAGCAGATCGATTGGAAGAGACTGGAACAGCGCTCATGTTGGCTTCTCCGCAGTAATACTACTTCAACGTACCGGTCTGTTAGGCCCGCGCGATCCGCGTGTACGACTCCGGTCGTCGATCGCGATAGAACTGCCAGACATCGCGCACCTCGCCGATCATGTCGAGATCCAGGTCCGCGATGACCACTTCATCGTTGTCGCGCGACGCCTGCACCACGATCTTCCCGCGCGGGTCGCAAAAGTACGACTGGCCGTAGAACTCGCCGATGTTCCAAGGCTGCTCGCGGCCGACGCGATTAATCGCGCCAACGAAGTACTGATTCGCCACCGCGTGAGCCGGTTGTTCGAGCTTCCAGAGGTGCTCACTCAATCCTGCGACCGTCGCTGAGGGGTTGAAGACGATCTCCGCGCCGTTGAGCCCCAGCTCGCGAGCGCCTTCCGGAAAGTGGCGGTCGTAGCAGATGTACACGCCGATCCGACCGAAGCGAGTATCGAACACCGGGTAGCCCAGGTTTCCCGGCGTGAAATAGAACTTCTCCCAGAAGCCTGGATGGCATTGTGGGATGTGATGCTTGCGGTACTTCCCTAAATACTCGCCGCGATCATCGATCACAGCAGCGGTGTTGTAGTAGAGCCCCGCCATCTCGCGCTCGTAGATTGGAACGATCATGACCATGCCATGTTTGCGGGCAACTTCGCGCATGAGCGTGATCGTGGGTCCATCCGGAATGGACTCCGCGGTTTCGTACCAGCGGGTGTTCTGTTCAGCGCAAAAGTACGGGCCAAAAAAGACCTCTTGAAGACAGCAGATCTGCGCGCCCTTATCAGCGGCTTGACTAATGAGCGCGAGGTGCTTCTCGATCATCGCTGCCTTCACCTTGGCGAGCGGTGATTCCGAAGTGAGCGGGTTCGAACACTGAATGAGCGCAGCGCGGGTGACTCTGGGCATCGGGGGTCCTCACATCCATCGAGTAACGACAACCTTGCTCTCGGTGTAGAACTTCACCGCGTCCTCGCCATTGGCATGGAGGTCGCCGTAGAACGACTGTTTCCATCCCGCAAACGGGAACGCGGCCATTGGTGCGGGCACGCCGACGTTGATGCCGACCATGCCCACTTGGGCAAGCGTGCGGAATCGTCGGGCCGTGTATCCAGCGCTCGTGAAGATGACCGCCATGTTGCCGTAGCGCGAGCGATTCAACGTTGCGAGCGCGGCATCGAGTGTTGATTCGCGCATCACCGAGAGCACCGGTCCGAAGATCTCTTCGTCGGCGATTCTCATTCCCGGTCGCACGTGATCGAATACGGTCGGACCGACGAAACAACCAGTTTCCGGAAGTGGCGCAGACCGTCCATCGAGCGCGAGAGTTGCACCTTCCTGCACCCCCGCTTCGACGAAACCGAGAATTCTCTGACGACTCGATTCGTCAATCACCGGCCCCATCGACACGCCGGGTTGATCGCCGGGGCACACACGAAGCTTCCGCGCCGCGTCGACGATGCGCGGCACAAACCAAGTGGCGGCGTCACCTACGAGAATCGCTACTGAGCCAGCAAGACATCGTTGGCCCGAGTTCCCAAACGCAGATCCAACGACACCTTCAACGGCCGCGTCTTGGTTCGCGTCCGGCATGATCACCATGTAGTTTTTCGCACCGCCCATGCACTGCGCGCGTTTGCCCGCGGCCGTCGCCGTTCGATACACGTGCTCAGCGACGCGCGATGATCCAACAAACGACACGGCATGCACGTCATCGTGCGTGATCAAGTGATCGACTACTTTCGCGCCACCCGTGACGAGGTTGACGACGCCGGGCGGGAAGCCTGCTTCGTGTGCGAGTTCGACTTCCCGAACCGCGCTGAGCGGGACCTTTTCGCTGGGCTTCAGCACAAACGTATTGCCACATGCGACAGCGATCGGCCACATCCAGAGCGGCACCATGACCGGGAAGTTGAACGGTGTGATGCCGACACAGACGCCCAGCGGAACCCGATCGAGCGTGCTGTCAATACCAACACCTCGCTCGTCTTCGGTGCGACAAAACGACGCGGAGACTGCGATCTGCGGGAGCGACCGGCCCATCAATAGAACCGGTGCAGCACACGCATGCTCGACGCAGTCGATGCCGCGGCGCACGTCGCCACGCGCTTCCGCCATTGTCTTCCCGTGCTCGCCGACGATGATCGCAGCGAGTTCATCGAAATGGGTCTCAAGCACCTGCTTATAGCGAAAGAGAAACTGACACCGGTCGCCAACGGGTGTTTGCGACCAGGCCGGAAATGCCTCCCGCGCGGCGCGGACAGCGTCGTCAGCTCCACGGACCGAGTCGAGCTCCACGTGCGCGAGCGTCTCGTTCGTTGCCGGATTCACAACGGCATGGGTTGAACCGCCGTTGGCGGCGCTCTCTTTCCTTCCTGCAATGAAGTCTTCAACACGAGGGGGTTTGGTCATTGGATATGCTCGACGACGTAGCGGGGTGAGACGGTTGCAGTCTAACCATCGGTATCGGACGAACGAGCACGATCAAGCGAATCGTGGGCTGATCGAGATGGCACAATGCCCGCGCATGCCACACCGACCATTCCAGCAGTTCCGGGACGACCGCGCCTTGGGCAACGCCCGGATTTCCGACTCCAAGCACCTTGGAATCAGCCGATTCATGCGGCTTGATTCAGCCGCGTACGAGGACGGCGCTCTGCATGGACGAACGAAGGAGCTGCTCGGCCTAGTTGCCAGCGCGGTCCTCCGCTGCAACGACTGCATCGACTACCACGTCGAGCAGTGCGTCAACGCTGGCTATTCCAAGGCGGAAATCGAGGACGCCCTGAACGTCGCGCTCGTCGTCGGCGGCTCGATCTTCATCCCGCACCTGAGGCACGCGCTCCTCTCGCTCGACGAGCTCCTTGAGGAACGGAGTCGCTCGACGAGGACGGAGTGAATCGACAACGACCGCCCGACCCGCGCTGAGTGCGCGAGTCGGGCGGTGGTTTGCCGGACGTCAGCCTTGGAGTGCCGGAGCTCAGCACCGTCACTCTCACGCGCTCTATCGCGCGTTCTCATGCATCACTTCGTTAGGCCGCTTTGCGGTCTTCCCACTCGTCGTTGTCCCGGTCATCGGCCTCGGAGGGCCAGCCACCCTGCGCACGGTGGTGCACCCTCAGGACTGTCGCCACCTGCTCAGCGAACACTCCGCGGAGTGCGTCGATCGTCGACGCGAGTCCATCGTTGAACCCTGTCGCCTTGTCGCGAAACAGCATGAAGATCGCAAGGCAATCGCCACCTGCCACGCACGGCCAGGCAACCATCTCACAGTTCGTAAGTGCCTCGTCGGTGAGTCCAAGGCTTGTGACAAAGTCGGCGGTGTCCTCGAAGCGCATGAGTTCGTCTTGACGCGCGAGCTCCGGACAGAGATCGCTCGCGAGTCGATCCAGCATGGGCTGAGCGACCCCACGTGGGCAATCGCAGTTGACGTACGCACCAAGGCTCCATTCGCCGTCACTACCGGGAAGAAAGACCGCCGCGTTCGTTGGCCCAGTCTTGCCAACGAGGTACTCCACTCCAACGCGCAGTAGATCCTCCAAATCGAGTTCCTGCCGCAGCATTGTTCGATACTCCGCCGTCATTGCGACTTCATCCATCCGTTCCACAATCCCTTCTCGCGCCTCACGAAGGTCATCCTTCAACGCGCGTGCGTGCTCATTGAACTCCGTCTTCGCCTCGCTCAGTCGCTTGCAGATCCCCTTCAATCGCGCCACCCGATCTTCGCGCCTTCGCTCGTCTCGACTTCGCTCCACTGCGGCAAGCAATCGATTGCCGAAGTCGCTCTCGTCGAACGGCACGAGGACGACATCCACCGCGCCGCGCTGCATTGCCTCAGTCACGGACTTCACAGTGACTGTCTCCGCGAGGACAACAGTCTTCGCGGACGGCGCCAGCCGCGCCACCATCGACGCGAAGGAAGATGCAGCGCTCGCGCCCGCGAGAAGTACGACGTCATATCTCCGTTCGAGCAGCGCGTACCGCGCTGGATCACCGGGGCGCGTCGCATGCAGCTCCACCCGGCGCCCGAGCGCAATCGTCCGGACGATCGACTCGACCGATGCGTCTGCGCCGACAAGGAGCGCAGCGGCTGGCGCCACGTCCTCGCGCAGCGGAACGTCGTCAAAATCCTCGCGCGTGTTCGGCGTACGAGCGTCCACGAAAGCTTCCCTCCCCCATTGATGACCTAACGTTTCAGACCGCGTCCTGCAGCGGTGCCACTTCGGTTCTGCACGTGCTTTCCTCGTCGATCGTCACACCACTTGTGACCTTCGCGCATCGACGTAGGACAATCGTGACCGTAGCTCCTCCACTCGCCTCGTTGCGCAGCTCGATCGACCCACCTGATGCCTCGACGAGCGTACGCGCCCTCGCCAAACCCAATCCCGTTCCGCGCCCCGATGAGCGCTCGCTGAAGAACGGATCCACCGCATGTGCGAGCCCGCGCTCAGAGAATCCCGGTCCGTTGTCTCGCACCGAGATCATGCATCGGTCAGCACGTGCATCGCATTCAGCGCTGATCTGAGCGCGGGAGCTAGCGGTCGCCGAGAGTGCGTTTTGGACGACCTCGGCGAGCGCCTCCGCGACCTGCGCCGGATCGGCGAAGCAGGCGATCGGTGCCGATTGGTTCAGCGTCGCTGCGACGATTACGCGGTTCAGGTCGACTACAGCGGGTAGGACGCGCAACGCGAGCACGATGATTGCGGAAGCGTCGACTTCGCAGCAAGAGGGCTTGAGCGGACGGGCAATCCGAAGAAGCGAAGCGACGAGCGCGCTGGCTCGTTCAGCGGCTTCAACGATCTCGTCGAGCTCGTGCGCGGTCGCGTCCGTCGCAGCGCGACGCAGCAACTGGGCGCGCCCTGAGGCGATCGTCAGTGGATTATTTAGTTCGTGCGCCAGCCCCGCCGCTAGTTCGCCCACGCTCGCGAGCGCGCGGTCCTTCGCGATCTTGTCACGGCAGGCAGCTAGGAGTCTCGCGGCGTCGGCCGAACGTTGTGCAGCCCGTCTGGCCCGCTCAC
>JAWXCC010000109.1:0-5979 GCA_034440475.1 Phycisphaerae bacterium
ACTGTCCTGTTGAAGAAGCAAGTCGATGTTCCGTACTACGACAGCTTCTTACTACACGACGCAAGTTTCCCGATGGATGACGTCGCGTTCGAACGCGACCGTCGCATCGTTGACGTGGTCGACGGTACGTTTGCGCAGCAACCTTCGTCGCGCGACGTGCTCAGTTTTTTCTGGCCCCTGCCCTTCGCCGCTGCTCGGTTCACGATGATCCAAGAGACGGATTGGAAGGCCTTCGCCGACCTCGGTGCGCCGCAGCTCCGCCGGGCACTCGGAGATCTGAAGATCGACCCGAGTGACATCGTCGAAGTGCGACTCACACGTTGGGGTCATGCGATGCCAATCGCAGCGCCGAACGCCATCGGCACCGGGACGGCTGAGCTCGTTCGTCGCCCTATCGCCGAGAAACTTTGGTTCGTCAATCAGGACAACTGGCTGCTTCCTGCGGTCGAGACCTGCCTTCAAGAAGCAGAGACATGGTCGGCTGAGATCCTCAAACGACTGTGATTGTGTGAGTCACTGGAGTTTCACGCGCGGAAAACCGCGCGTCGATGGCAGCTTTCGCCGAGACGTTATTGAGCGACTGCTGACGCGCCGATCAGCGCCAGCAGGCGGCCGCTGGCGGTGCCATCGCGACGGTGCGAGAAAAAGTGGATCGGGTCGGAAACCGTGCAAAGCGGCTCGCCGTCAATGTTCACATCCACCAGCCCGGCGCGGCGAAGCAGACTTCGGACCGCGCCATGACAGTCGACCCGAAGGTGGCCGGTTCGAACGACATGCTCTTCCAGCCCCGCACCGACAAAGGCGGTAGCGACTTCCTCGCCAACCTCGTATCGCGAGCACGAGACTGAGGGCCCAATCGCTGCAAGCATCGGGCCTGACGAGCGGGCACGAACCGCCTCGACTGCCCTCTCCACCACACCCGCGACGATCCCGCGCCAACCGGCGTGCACGGCTGCGACGGTGCCGGTATCCGGCGAAGCGAGGAGGACGCCAACGCAGTCAGCGGTACGAATCGCTACCGCGCGGCGCGCGTCGCTACTGACAATCGCATCCGCCTCGGGCAGCGGAGAGCTCTGCCTGCTGTCCATTGGTTCGGTCCGGTCGCCGTCCAGTGCTGCCGCACCGTGGACTTGGCGGGCGCAGATTGCTATGCGCCCACCGAGTCCGCAGGCATCAAGCAGTTGACGAAGCCGCAACGCGTATACGTCCTGCCCCACCTGAACTTGCGGCGTCGGCAACGCCAAATCAAAGTTCGAGTTACCAACACCGACGCGCGTCGAAAATCCATGTCCGAAGCCAGCTTCGGACAGGATCGACGATTGGAAAACGACGACGCCGTTGGGCGCTACAACTCGACGTAACTCGCTCATGGCCCCACGCATGATCCCCACGCATGAGGAGTGAATCGCCGCTCAACTGAAGTACTCAACTGAAGCACTCAGCCGAGACCGTAGACGCCACCGACTCGACCCTTCTTGCCGTCTTTCTTGATGTCGGAACCGACCCGCTTCACAGTGTTCGCGCGAACGAGCAGGGTGAAGTTGAGATTTCGACGATCGCCGGCCGCGTCAAACGCCTTCTTAATCTCACCGGCGGACGCCTTCCCGCCCTTCTGGCCGATTACTTTGCGCACCGCGTCGGCGACCGACATATCAGCGTGCTTACCGGCGGAGTTCTTCGTGTTCGGTCCGCGCTTGCGCTTCCCATTCGACTTCGCGGGGGCCGCGGTCGTGGAGGTTTTCCCGGCTGGGCGGCCGCGCTTCGGACGCGCTGCAATGGAGGTGCCAAACGCGCCTTCCATCGCCTCGAGTTGTTTCATCAGGTCGCCTCGCTTCGAGACGAGACGATCTTCGATCGCGCCACGGAGTTTGAGGAGGGCGTGAATATCAAGGTCGGCTCGGTTGACTTGCTCTAGAAGCGTCTCAGTAGTTGCCATGAACAGGATCTCCAAATATCGAGGAAACGAGTAAGGTTGGAGATGCTAACCGATTCTTACGATTGATGATCGACCACGCGAAAATTCACAGCAAGAGCTAACAGCTTGTGACGCTCGTCACGACTTCGCGAGCGCGGCCGCAATATCGCGACTCAGCGCTGCTTGCGTCGCGGCTTCGCTTGTCAAACCCACATGACTCGCAGTAATTTTCCCGTCTTTGCCGACCACAACGCTATGTGGGATAGGGCCTACGCCGTAGCGCCGGCTCGTTGCGTTGCCTTTCAGTAGCACCTGCACAGAGAGCTTTTGAGCGGTGAGGGCGCGCTGAACCTTGTCCCGAGTTTCGCTGTCGTCGATGTCGATCACTAGGAGGACGGCGTTACTTCCAGCCTTCCGAACCGCCTCAGCAGCAACCGGGAGGGCGCGCTGGCATGGCGCGCACCAGGAAGCCCAAAACTCCAGGACGACGACCTTGCCCCGGAAGTCGGAGAGGCGAACGGTTCGACCCGCTAGGTCGGTGAGGGCGAAGTCTGGTGCCAGCGCGTTCGACAGAGGCGCAGAGACCGGAGTCGTCGGTGCTGGCGGCGCGGCGACCGGCGTTGGGGAAACCGGGGCTGACGCTGACGCGACGAGCCCCGCAAGAATGACGGTTTGAAGCGAAAACATGATCTTTCCACCATCGGCAAATATCCCTCTCTCGCAGCAACACCGAGGTTGCCGGTTTCTACGAGCGTCGCCTATAGACCGCTCCTCGGAACTCACGAAGCTGCGAGCAGTCCGCGTCGCGGGTACAGTCGGACCTTACTCCTTTCGCGAAGGGGTACGGGCAAGCCGATCTGTCCGTGCCCCTTCATTTTTGCTGGTTCACCGATAGGCATCCGCGAGCGCCTCCATCGCGCCGCCGGTCAGGCGAGGCTCGCGCTTGGTCCCGTCAGCCCCAGCCGACTGCTGGCGAGGAAGCCGATCGGCAGCGATGTTGCACCCGCGATCGCGAGGTCGGCGATCGCCTCTCCGACCACCGGCGCGAATTTGAACCCGTGGCCACTGAACCCGCACGCGACGATCGCTCCGGTTGTGGCATCAACGTCAATGATGAAGTGGCCGTCGGGCGAGTTCGTATACATGCATGTGCTTGATCCACTCACGCTTCGTGCCGCGCGCGGAAGCACTCGCGTCACGGCGTCACGAATCAACGCTATCTCTTCCGCGATCGGTCCGCGCTCAACGGTCGTTGGGTTCGAGACGGTCCCCTTACCGTGGAGCGCGACTTTCATCCCGCTCGGACCATCAAGCGTTGGATGCGGCGGGATTCCGTACACCGAAGTTCCGTCGTGCTGATCGACGAGCCAGATTGGCAACTGCGGCGACGAATGCGCTGCGCGGTCTACATCTTCACATTCAAACCAGGCAACCGGCTGCCGCGTGACCCGCAGGTGCGCTGCAACGGATCGCACCAACGAGCTCGTCCACGCACCCGCCGTCACAACGAGACGTGCGCACGAGAACGCGCCTCGCGAAGTCTCAACGCGAAAGCCACTGTCGGTCGAATGCCACGCGATCACGCACGCGTCCTCCAAGATCCGCGCGCCGGCAGCAACCGCGAGGCGTATGTGCGCACGCGTCGTCGCTTCAGGGCGTACAAAGCCAGCGCCGGGTTCCCAGAGCGCCACGTGATCGTCGGGCAGCGCGAACTGAGGAAAGCGCCGTCGCAGTCGAGATGCGTCGAGCATTTCGTGGGGAATGTCATACGAACGAGCGGCCAGTTCGCTCCCGCGCACAACCTCGGAGTCCGCTCTGCCGCCGAACAAGGCGCCGCACGGAACGAGGAGCGACTCACCCGAATCGCGCTCAAGCGCGCGGAAGAGTTCGTACGAGCGACGAAGGAGCGGCACGTAGTCAGGGTGCTCGAAGTACGCTTGGCGAATGACGCGGGAGTGACCGTGACTCGACCCACGGGCGTGACCGCAGCGAAACTGTTCGATGCCAAGGACACGGGCGCCTCGCGCTGCCGACTGCCGCGCGAGATGCATGCACGCTGCGGCACCCATAGCCCCGCAGCCGAGCACGATGAAATCGAAGTGGTCTTCTGCCGCGCTCAGTTCCAATCCCCAAGGAGCGAAGCGAGATCTGCGGCATTGACGGTTCCGTCGAGGTTGAGATCTGCGATGGAACCGGCGCTGCCCCACGCGCCTAACAAGATGGCGAGGTCGGCGGCGTCGACGTTCCCGTCGAAATCCAAATCGCTGGAGCGGACGTCGCGAGCGGAGACGGTGAGAGTCACTTCCTGTATTTGGGAGAGGCCCGAACTGTCTGTACCCGTCAGCGTCAGCGTGTGCGTACCGGGGCTCAAACGGTTCACTACGAAGAGGCGGCCGGTGCCGAGCGCGCCATCAATGTCGGAAGTCCAAGACACGCTCGACTCGGGGAGCAGCTGGTCGTCCATATCCCACGCAGAAGCTTGCAACACGACCGATGCGAACTGCGGCACGGTGATGTTCGCGTTCGGCGAAATGATGTTCACGTCTGGAGGCGTGCCGAGACCAAACATCATGCCGACGGGGAATTCACCATCGACGATGTTCATGCCATCCGACACACGCACCTTCACGATGCCGTTTGGACCGATGCTCTGCGGAACATTCGATGTATTGAAAACGAAGCTGTTCTCCGCGCCGGAAATCTCGTTCGAAAGGTTCACCGAGAGCGGCACCCAAGCGTCGCCGCCATCGGGGCTGTAGAGAAGCATGGCGGTCAAGGCGTCACCATCTGCGTCCGACGCGGCCCAGCGGACCTCGACGTCACCGTCGAGCGCCGCCGCGGCGTCGACTCCGCCAACGCCAGCGACCTGCTTAGGCATCGCGGATCCGATCGCTGTCACAGCGGCCGTAGGCGCGTTCGCGCTTCGGGCCTGGGTCGCGATTACTTTGCGACTAACAATGTCTTTCACACTCACCGACGCGATTGATTTGCCTGCGACCGTCTCGGGCAGCAAGGCGTAGAACGGCGTGCGCGATAGAAGGCCATTCCCGCTACAGCACTCGCGTGCTGTGCCGGTACGCATGCGAATCGATGTCAGTAGCTGACCACCGGCGTCGAACGCCGAAACGATGACATCACCCGCTGGATCGCTCGTGGTGGGCTCAGCCAGATCAATTCGCTGGGACTGCTCAAGCACAATCACGCCGCGGTCGTGCTGGTATTCGCCCGCAATGCGCAAGCAGCGCTCGCCGCGCGGAGAGTCACTCGCGCCGCCACCACCCTCAAGCGAGTCATTGTCTGACGTGCAGGCCGAGCGATCGTCATTGATGCAATCGTTGAACGTGCCCGGCGCTACCCATGCCGCGTTCGTGAGTTGCCCTGCATACATAACGTCTTTCTTCGTCGTGATCATCACGGGCGGAAGAGCGAGCGGATCGAGAAGCTGCGAGAGCACGTCGAAACCGACGGTGCCAATCGTGAGCGAGTTGTGCTGCTCACCCCAGCAGTGGCCAATCTCGTGCGCGAAGGTGCGCTGGAATCGCGAGGCCTCGGTGTTGCCGAAGGCGACGGCGCTCGGAATGCCGGACGCCTGTCCGTTGCCGCTATAGGGGTTCCCGGGAAGCCAACCGAACACAAACTCTGGCTTCGGATATCCCGCTGCGGGAATCTGCGTGTTGCGGATGTCATTGAGCTTGTTGAGGAGCGAGCTACTCGAGTTATTGATCGCCGAAGTCCAGGTCAGCGCGCCGAGCGGCGAGCGGTGATAGTTCCAATCACCAGTTTTATAGATGCCGCGCAGGAACGCATCGCCGGTTCCCGGTGCAACCATGTTCTGAGGCGGCTCGCCGCCGCTGGGCGTGTAGTTGATCGAGACATACGCGAGTTCGACCATTTTGCGGCAGAGGAAGCTCTTGTTGAGCGCCGCACCCGAGTTGTTCGCGTAGTCTGATTCCACGACCGTCCGGAGTGGATTGACAGTGACGAAGAAGTCGACGTCCGACGACTGCGGCGGCACGCAGAAGAAGTTCAGGGTGTCATTTTCGTTGATGCTGTTCGGCACGAGC
>JAWXCC010000110.1:0-6133 GCA_034440475.1 Phycisphaerae bacterium
CCGCGCGAAACATCGGTGATCGAGCGCGCCGACATTGACGGCGACGGCGTCATCGGTCCGCGCGATCTCGCCGAGGTGCTGGGCAATTGGACACCGTAGGCCTCGCGAGCTTGGCCGGTCGCCTACCTACCCACGCCACGCTAGCGTCCGCTCAACCATCTTCGCTACGCAGTCCGCTTCGAGGTTGACCTCGCTGTCCGGCTTGAGTGATCCGAGCGTCGTTCGCGCAAGAGTTTCGGGGATGAGGCAGACATCGAACGTTCCTGTCGCGTCATCGACAGCTGCGACGGTCAGCGATACGCCGTCGATCGTGATCGAACCGCGCGGCATCAGGTAGCGCATCAAGTCGCCGGGCGAGGCGACGCGCACCCGCCACTCCCCTCCTGCGCCAGACACCAATACTATTCGTCCGACACCATCGACGTGGCCCTGCACGAGGTGTCCGCCGAGCAGTGTTGTTGGCGTCGCAGAGCGCTCGATGTTCACCGGAGTTCCGACGCCGAGCCGTCCCAGCGTCGTCAAACTCAGCGTTTGATGGATGACATCGAAGCGCAGCCCGTCCTCCTCTGACACCAGCGTCAGGCAACAGCCCTGCACCGCGATCGATTCGCCTAATGAGAGTGGAGAAGGGGCGAGCCTAGTCCGGTCGCTCGCGACGGCAGATGGCGGCT
Source organism: Phycisphaerae bacterium (assembly GCA_034440475.1). Classification (GTDB taxonomy): domain Bacteria; phylum Planctomycetota; class Phycisphaerae; order Phycisphaerales; family SM1A02; genus JAEUIT01. The sequence goes on from JAWXCC010000110.1 coordinate 672, forward strand.
CCAAGACAAGGCGAATTCCGGTCGCAGTGACGTCTTTAGCCGCAATGATCGCTGTACGTTGAATGAGTCCGGTGAACATGGTTCCGCCTGCCGTGGACCTGCACCCTACCGGATCCTGTCCGCTTGACGCTGCATCCCCTCAACCTCGATACTTCCCGGTCTCACTTTCCCGCCCTCGTAGCGGAGCTGCGCCCGATGTCGCCTGATCGCCTTTCTTCGTCCGTCTTCCTTCGGTCCTCGCCAGCAGCCACTTTCTGTGCGGCCTTGGCCTCGACCGGCGGACTGCTCGCTTCGGCAAGCGCGTTCGCAGCTCCGCAAACCACGCCAGCATCCGCCGCGCCGGTGCCGGCGGTGGTGGCCGAAACACAGAGGCGCCTCGACGCGGTGACCGCAGACGTAGATCGCGAGTACCTCATTGGTCCGGGTGTCGCTGCGGACTTGGGCTATCGCGTCGTGTGGCAGGCGCACCTGCCCGCGGCGACACCGATTACGCGAGTGGGCGTCGGGCTGCACGGCATCTACGTGCTCGACGCGACCAACACCATCGCGCGACTCCGCCCGTCCGATGGCGAGCTTCTTTGGCGTGTTGCCGTCGCGAATCCCATCGACATCTTCCGCGGCGTGACGTGGGCCGATGTCGCTGTCACGACTCCGTCACCCAAGGGTCCGATCGTCACGAGGGAACCGCGCGCGTATCTCTCCACCGACACTGAATGTTTCGTCATCGATCCGAACTCAGGATCAATGATCGACCGCCAGCGCTTCGTCAAACTTCCCGCCACCGATCCGCTGTCGGTCGGTCCATACCTCGTGTACGGAACGATCGGCGGACAAGTCGTCTGGCACCAATGCGTCGTCGGGCACGAGCTCCACGCGAACTCGCTTGACTCGAATATGCGGGGCAAGCCCGTCCGCCTCGGCGACAGCGTGATCGCTGCGAGCGAACGCGGCTTGATCATGGCCATGGACGCGAGCACGGGGCGGACGCGCTGGACTGCTCGAACACTCGGTGGCGTTCTATCGACCCCCGCCGTTGGCGATGGAATGGTTTACGTTCCGAGCGAAGACCAGTACCTCTGGGCGTTCGACGGTAAGACTGGCGCCGCCAATTGGCGCTACTTCACGCAGAGTTCGCTGACGACCCCGCCGTACGCGGTGGGTGACTCGGTGCTGCAATACGTACCCGACGAGGGCCTTGTGTGCCTCGCCTCGCGGGCGAACGGCAAGCTCGACGGCGTGGTGCGCTGGAAGAATCCCGATGTCAGCGGTGTTCCGTATGGCATGGTTGGAAACAACGTCTTGCTCTGGGACGAAACGAAGCGCGTGCTCACGCTGCTCGATCCAGTCAGCGGATCAGTGCTTTCGAGGCACTCGCTCCCGCAAGTCGACCAGTTGCTGCTCACCGCAACCGGGCCTTTGGCGGATGACATCTTCGGCCTGTCTAAGGACGGTCGCGTCGTTCGCCTCACGCCGAAGCAGGCGCGGAGTACGGCGGCCACGCCCGACGCAGCCCCGGCCGTCAAGAAGGAAATTCCGTTGAGCATTCCGCTCGCCACCCCGGACGGAGCTGCGGCTGGTTCTGCTCGCTGACGGCACCGGTTGCTTCATTCACGCTCTTCCGGCTCACGCGTGTCGGCTTACTTGTTTCGGTTTTATGGACGCACCCATCCGCATCCGCCGAGCTCTCCTGTCGGTCTCAGAGAAGACGGATCTCATCCCGTTCGCCCGCGCCCTCGCCGAATTCGGTGTGGAGCTCGTCTCGACGGGCGGCACCGCTGCCGCGCTTGCTGCGGCAGGAATCGCGGTGACGCCGATCGAAAAGCTCACTGGCTTTCCTGAGATTCTCGACGGACGCGTCAAGACGCTGCACCCGATCGTCCATGGCGGATTGCTCTTCCGCCGCGATGTAGCGGCGCACGTCGAACAGGCGAAGGCGCACGGCATCTCGGCCATCGATCTCGTATGCGTCAACCTGTATCCGTTTGAACGGACTATCCGCCGTGAAGGTGTGCGCCCGGACGAGGCGATCGAGCAGATCGACATCGGCGGCCCTTCGATGCTCCGCAGCGCCGCGAAGAACTTCGAGTCGGTGACCGTTGTCACCGCAGCGAATCAGTACGACCGCGTCATCGCTGAAATGCAAGCGCACGACGGATCGACCTCGCTCCAGCTCCGCCGCGATTTCGCCGCTGCGGTGTTCGCTCGCACCGCCGAGTACGACGCAGCGATCGCATCGTGGATGGGACAACGGCGCGGCGAGACGTTTCCCGACGTACTGCAACTTTCGTACTTCGCTCACGGAGAGCTGCGCTACGGCGAGAACCCGCATCAGCGCGGCGCGGTGTATCGCGAAGCGAGTTCGAACGAGCCGAGCGTTGTCACCGCTGAACTCCTCGCTGGAAAACCACTTTCCTATAACAACTTGCTCGACGCCAGCGCCGCTCTGGAGTTAGTTCAAGACCTGCGCGATCTCTTCTTCGGCGAGATCGCCGCATGCATCGTGAAACACACGAACCCGTGCGGCGCCGCTGTGGGAGCTTCTGCACGCGACTCGTTCGTCAAGGCCTACGCTGGCGATCCGCTCGCGGCGTACGGCGGCATCGTTGCGATCGCCGGAACAGTCGATCGAGCGACGGCTGAAGCGATGACCGAGGGCGAGAAGTTTCTCGAGGTGATCATCGCTGAGCGCTTCGACCCCGCTGCCGTGCAGCTCCTTTCGGAACGTTGGAAGAACGCTCGCCTCCTCGCCGTCGGTCCGCTCAAGCCCGTGCCAGCGAGCGCTGTTTCGTATCGCAGCATTCCCGGCGGACTCTTAGCACAAGAGCGCGACACACGAGCGACCAGCGATGCTGATCTCGCGCACACGGCGGGTCCTCCGGCGACACCCGGAACCCGCGCCGACGCCGCGTTCCTCATGACCATCGCGAAACACCTCAAGAGCAACGCGGTGTGCATTGGCGCGAACAAACAGCTCTTTGGTGCTGGCGCGGGTCAGATGGACCGCGTCGCAAGTTGCCGCATCGCCGTGGAAAAGGCCGGATCGCGAATTCGAAGCGCTGGTGTCGTTGCGGTCGCGGCGAGCGACGCGTTTTTCCCCTTCAGCGACGGTCCGCAGCTTCTTATCGATGCTGGCGTGCGCTGCATGGTGCACCCGGGTGGGTCGAAGCGCGACTCCGATACGTTCGCGTTATGCGAAGCGAAGGGCGTCACCTGCCTCGTCACCGGCGTGCGCCGTTTCCGGCACTGAACTCGCGGACACGCCCGGATCGGACAGTTCGGGCGATCTGAGCCACCGCTGCGCCGTACACTGCCGCTCCCATGTCCGCACACCAACCCGAACTCCGGCTCGATCACCCCACGCTCGCCGTCATCAAGGCGGCGTTTCCCGGAGTCAAGCTCTTGGCGACGGAGTTCCGTGGCCAGACGACGTTGATCGTTCCCCGCGACAGGGTCAAGGAAGTCGCCCGCTATCTGCGTGACGACCCGCAGTGCGACTACAACTTTCTCTCCGATGTCACCGCCGTCGACTACTTGGGCTATCCCGTCAAGCAACTCGGTCGATTCGGTGTCGTCTGGCTGCTGCAAAGCCATAAGCATGATCGCCGACTCACGCTGAAGACGTTCATCGATCCATCGCTCGACACGTCGGGCAACGCTGAAGATCCAACGCTCGTCGTCGATTCGGTCACCGACATCTGGCCCGGTGCCGAATGGACCGAGCGCGAGGTCTATGACATGTTCGGGATCCGCTTCCGCGGCCATCCCGATCTGCGCCGCATTCTGCTCTGGAAAGACTATCCCGGCTTCCCGCTCCGCAAGGACTATCCCCTCCGTGGTCGCGGCGAACGCGAGATGTACAAAGTGCTGGATCGCGAGTCGCGCTAGGCGGTCACTTCGCCGCTGCTGGTGATCCTGCTGGTGCTCCCGCAGTTGGGACAGTTCGCTTCATGACGAATTTGAGCGGCTCGCGCGGCTTCTCGCCTTGAACGAACTCGACCGCGATCTTGAGTTCGTCGCCAGTCACTTCGTAGACGATGCGCGAGAGATCATGCGCGTCTTTCTCGGCTTCGAAGACGGCGCGCGACGACGACGACTGTGTTAGTTTCAAAGTGAGCGGCTTGTCCGCATCTTCCTTCGCGGTCAAGGTCGGCGTGTAGTGCCGAAGCCTCAATCGCGTCGCGTCGGGTTCGACGGTGATCGTAAGCATCTCAAACATCATGGGACTGCCGTCGGGTTTGAGCCAACGGAACGCGCCCATCATGCTTTCGTGGCCGCTACTTCCGCGCGGTGCCGACCAGATCTCCTCGGAAAATCCGTCGTCACCCGAACTCGACCAGTTGCCCGCGAGAAACCCGAGCGTGCTCAACGGCAGAGTCGACTTCGGAGGATCGCCGGTTCCCTTTGCGACCCCCATCGCGCCCCCCATGAGAAGAAGCGCAGCGAGCGGAAGGGCGAGGAGCGTCGATGTAAGTGTGGCGTAGCGCATGGGCAGAATCTCCCTTGAGGTAGCGAACATGAGAGCGTTCACGAGGCACCTAGCGACTGGTACAGCATCAGCGCGTTGCCATCGGGATTGTAAGACGTAGCCAGCTCTACCATACCGAGCACGCTCGGCGCACGACAGCTGCGTACGACGGTGCTTCGAGCAGTTTCTATCGCCTCAGACGACGCTCGGAGCGGCTGGCGGAACAGGCGATGGCTATCTAAGACAGCGTCGCACGACCCCCACCGTTACGCTGCACGACATGCATTCCGCGCGTCGCGTCGCTCTGTGCAGCGGCCACATGATCGATCAACCGGACCGCGCGACACCGCGGTTCCCTGCATCTCGTGAAGGGTTTGTCGCGGCTGCCATTGCTCAGACATTCGCGTCGTGGAATCTCGGTCCGGACGATCTCGCGATCTGCGGCGGCGCGCGTGGTGCGGACATCCTCTTCGCTGAGGCCGCGCTCGATCGCGGACTAACACTGCGCATCTTGCTTGCGGAATTCGAGGCCGACTTCCGGCGCAACTCGCTCCAGCTCGGCGCCAGTGATCTCGCGTGGGGGCATCGCTTCGACGACTTGCGAAAGCGCGGCGCGACGATCTCCGGCCGGCATGAGCGCTTCGGCGATCCTCCAGCGAGCGTTTCCATCTACGAACAAACAAATCGCTGGATGCTCGACACCGCCGTCGACGAAGCGGACGATGAGATTCTCGCGGTGCTGGTGTGGGACGGCCAAGATGCTGGCGACGGACCGGGTGGAACCGCACATTTTCAGCGTGAGCTGCTCTCGCTGGGTTGCACGCCGGTGGTGATCGATCCGCGGCCGTGACCCACGCTCCGCGCTTGGCGCCAGTGCCAGCGGAACGACCGCAAGGTCCTGACCTGCTCCCCAAAATCTGAGCCAGTTCCTATGAGAGTCCCGATGAGCCCCGGCCGGGCTTCGGAGACTCTCGATGAAACGGACACGACACTCACC
>JAWXCC010000111.1:0-2992 GCA_034440475.1 Phycisphaerae bacterium
CGGGTGGGCTGGGCGAGGCGGACGATTGGGGAGAACCGTTGGTTTCGGGGTCGGGAGTCGGGTCCGGCATTTGCAGCCTCCATGCCGCGTCCACCCGCCATCCTTGGCGGGAAGTCCAGAAACTCCCCTGTAAACTCCGCTTTCGGACCGTGGGGCTGGATCACTGCAGAGAATCACGACCTCAAGCGCATGTTTCGGTTCGACGCGCATCTCCCGCGCATGTTCCGCGCATGTTCGCGCATGTTTGCGCATGTTTGCGAACTTTGGGCGACTTCAAACCCGCGCGGTGTTAGCGATTCATGCGAATGCCGGTACCCGACACGATCACGCACTTCGCGACGACGGCTTCGCCATCGGGGTTGTGCTTGTCGAAGCGTTCGCGCAAGAGCGCCTCGACACGGCGGGTCAGACTCTCGAGCTTCGGTTCTTGGAAGTGATGCGGCTCGGCGGTCCGCCAGACGGCGGTCACGTCGGCGCGAATCTCATTGCGGAAGCGCTCGATCTCCTCACCAACCCACGTCTCTTCCTTCTTCTTCACCTGGACGTAGATTTCCGTGGGGTAGACGAAGGTAAGGCCACTGCGATCGTTGGCGAGCTTGTCGTTGATGACGAGCACCTCGACAAGCTTCTCCTCCTCGGGGTCCTTCACGACGACCGGTGCCGTCGCTTCAACCGACTTCGGCTTTCCGAGCACCATGAACGCCGCGCCGAACACGGCCGCTTCGACAACGAGCAGGACGACGGTGATGAGACCGACCTTGCTGCCCTTCTTCTTCGCCCCGTCTTCCGGCGGCGTTTCCGGGGGTTTTTCCTTCTTGTCGGCCATGGGCGTGTTGATCGGCCGAGAACGCGACGGAATTCAATCCGACCTCCGAATCCCATCCGGCGAGGTCGTCGCAGGTAGGACGAGCGGCAGGACCTGTCGCAGCACGCGAATCGATGCGGCTGTGATCCCCGACGACGAGGCGGCATCAGCAGGGACGAACGGGTCGCCGTCGAGCTGGCAATGCGCCGGTCGGTCGATCACGACACTCAGGCGTTCAGCGCGAAATCGTGCGACACCGGGAACGCGTCCGCCGCGGAGGAAGTGCTCGATCGCCCAGCGGATGGCACCGAGTCCGCTGCGACACGGGAGGAACGTCACGTCGAGCAGTCCGTCGTCGGGGATCGCTCCTCGCCCGGGATCGAGGCGGAACGCATACGACGGCACGTTCGCAACCACGAGAACACCTTGCCCGATCTCGACGAGCGGCTCGCCGTCGAGCGAGATTGCGAGGCTCGGTGCACGCCAAGAGACGAGCGCCCTTGCGATGACCGGCGCGTAGCTCAAGTGCGAGATCGCGCCACTCCGACGCGACGCTAACGCATGCACGACATCTGCGTCGAAACCGAAGCTCGCCATCAGGACGAACGGTTCGTCGCAGAACATGCCGAGGTCGAAGCGACGAATCCTTCCTTCAGCCAGCGCTCGAACGATGCACTCCGGCCGCGCCCTCAGTTCGAGGTGACGCGCCAGCAGATTCTCCGTACCCGCCGGACAGTGATAGATCGCGACGTTCGCAGCCGCAGCGGCACCCGCCGTCAAACGCACCGCACCGTCGCCCCCGACGACGACCGCGACGTCACGGTCGGCAAGCGCCGCTGGCATCCAGGTCGCGACTGGGTCGCGACGCGTCGCGACCGAGCGCACGTCATGCCCAGCGTCGATGAGCGCCCGGCCGACTGCGTCCGCGATTCGCGCAGCGCGGCCGGAGCCGGACACCGGATTGAAGAGGATGGCGACGCGCCGCACGGAGGGGCATCATCGTCGCTCGGAAGGGGTCGCGTTGAGCGCGTCACTGACGAGACGTACCATCGGCACCCATGCCACGTACGCCGCGACGCCAGCCGACCGCTTCACTTGCCCGTTTTCTGCGGCGCGGAGTAATGATTGTGGCGGCAGGAACTCTCCCGTGGTTCTCCGCTTGGACCGCCGACGTGCGAGCTCAGTTCCAAGAGTACAAGCTCGACAGTTCGGACCGTTGGCAGGCTCAGGAGGACATCGATCCGACGAGTGAAGTCGCCCAACTCCGCGAGGCGCGGAGAGCGCTCCGTATCGGCGACGCGTCCTTGGCGAAACTTCTGTCGAATCGGTTCATCGAGGCTCACCCCCTCAGTCCGCTGCGCCCGGACGCGTTCTTGATCCGCGGCGACGCCAAGCGCGCGCTCGGTGACGAGTACGAAGCCCTCTTTGACTACGAGGAGATCGCCCGCCGTTACTTCGGGAGCGATGTCTTCGTGCCAGCGCTCCAGCGGGAGTTCGAGATCGCGCAGGAATATGCAGCCGGCAAGCGGCGGAAATTCTTCGGCACGATTCGCATCGTCTCGACGTATGACGACGCGCAGGAACTCTTGATTCGCGTGCAAGAGCGACTTCCCGGAAGCGAGCTCGCTGAAAAAGCGGGCATGGAGCTCGCGGATTTCTACTTCGCGAATCGCGAACTCTCGATGGCGGCCGACGCGTACGACCTCTTCGTTCAGAATTACCCGAGGTCGCCGAGGATCACGAAGGCGCGCCTGCGACTCATCTATTCCTACCTCGCCGCCTTTCGCGGTCCCGACTACGACGGCACCGGACTCCTCGAGGCCAAGAGTCGACTGCGTGATCTTCAGGTCGCGGAGCCCGCGCTCGCACAAGAAGTTGGTGCAGATGCGATCCTCGTGCGCATCTACGAGTCGGAGGCCGCGAAACTGCTCGCGACGGCCGATTGGTACTGGCAGACGAACGACGCGATCTCGGCCGAACTCTTCATTCGGAGAATCGTCAAGCAATACCCGGATTCCGTTGCGTGCCTCGACGCCCTCCGTGTCATCCCGATGGTGCTGGCCAAACTGCCGAAATCCGTCATCGCTGGTGGACCGAATTACGAAGCGCTGCGTGCCGCCAAACTTCGAGTGCGCGGGACTGAAGTGCCGCCGCCTGCATCCGCAGCACCTTCGACCGCCGCCGCCC
>JAWXCC010000112.1:0-8782 GCA_034440475.1 Phycisphaerae bacterium
CGCAGCTCTCCGAAGGCGGCACCGAGCAGCAACCCGACCAACTGCCGGGCGGCCCGCGCAAGCGGCGTCGAAGAGGTCGACGCCGTCGCCGCGGCGACGCTGGCAAGAACGGTGGCGCGAACGAGCAAGCCGATGTTGAGGCAAACAGCACCTCTCCCATCGGTTCGCCGGTGAGTTCTCCGACGGGTGCGCCAACCTCTCGCGCTCCTCAGATCCCAAAGAGCGCCGACGGCGACGACGCCGAGGACGACGACACTGACGACGAGGTTGGATCGGGAACGCCTTCGGCACCCGTGCCGACGTTCATTGTGAGCGGCATTGTGGATGTCGCGACCCAGGGCGGCAAGATCGTCACAAACGTCGACGGTCGCATACGTCAACTGGGCGACGGCCTGATCGACGCGGAGAGCGATCCGTACATCACTCCCGACGCGATCGCCCGCTTCGGGTTGCGACCGTCGCAGCGCATCACCGCTGATGTAGCGGTGCGCAAACCGCGGCGGCGCCGCGCGAATAACCGCCAGCCACGTCCGATCGTCGAGCGCGTCACCGAGATAGAAGGGTTGCCGCCTGAGGTGTACGCGGCGCGCAAGCCATTCGCCGATCTGACGGCGCTCGACCCGGCACCGCGATTGAACCTCGAACATAAGAACTGTCCGCCCGCGTGCCGATTGATCGATCTGTTCTGCCCAATCGGATTCGGCACGCGCGGACTCATTGTCGCGCCGCCCAAGGCGGGCAAGACGATCTTGCTTCAGAACATTGCGTTCGGCATCAAGTGCAACTATCCCGAGGTTGAGTTGATTGCGCTGTTGATCGACGAGCGCCCCGAAGAAGTGACCGACTTCAAGCGGAACGTCCCGGCGCATGTGCTCGCGTCAAGTAACGACCAAGATCTCGACCGACATCTCTCACTGGGAATCTTGGCGATTGAGCGCGCAAAGCGCATGGTCGAGGCAGGGAAGGACGTCGTCGTTCTTCTCGACTCGCTCACGCGACTTGGTCGCGCATTCAATAACAGTAAGCGCTATGGCTCGTCGGGCAAGATAATGTCGGGCGGACTCGACTCGCGCGCGCTTGAGGTACCAAAACAACTCTTCGGCGCTGCTCGCCGCGCCGAAGAAGGCGGGTCGCTCACCATCATTGCGACGTGCCTCGTTGATACTGGGTCACGCGCCGATCAGATCATCTTTGAAGAGTTCAAGGGTACGGGCAACATGGAGTTGATCCTCGATCGGACGATCTCCGATCGACGTCTGTTCCCAGCTATCAATCTTGCCGCAAGCGGCACGCGGAAAGAACATCTCTTGATGTCCGAACGTGAACTCAAGACCGTCACCGCGCTCCGGCGTCGACTGCATTCGGTGCCGCCAGCAGCTCAGATCGAGCAACTCCTCGCCGCGCTCCAGCGATTCGAGACGAACGAGAAGCTGGTGTCGGGATGACCGGCTGCACCGCTTCCCGTTAGAATCCTCCGCTCATGCTGGCTTCCGATCGAAGTAAGAACAACGCGCGTGCCGGACTCTTTGTCGTCGGATCCGTTGTCCTCGCGCTCGCAGTCTTCATCACACTTCAGAAGTTGTCGTTTACTGCAACGCATCCCTACCAAGTGCGATTCACCGTTGAATCAGGCGTCGGCGGACTGAGTCGAGGAAGCGAAGTGCGCATCGGTGGACTGAAGCGTGGCGAAGTGCTGGCGATCGTGCCCTCCATCGAGGGCGGCGCGCTGAACCGGCTCGACGTTGACGTCGTCATCGATGCATCGATCACGCTGTACACGAACGCGCGGGTTGTCCGCGTCGCGCCCCTCTTGGGTAGTGGCGCGTGGCTGAATTTTGTGTCGGTCGGCGGTCCCGATGAACTCAGTGAGGAGGGCCCACCCAAACCCGTTGTACGTCTGGGTGCGAACGAAGCACTCGACGCGTTTGAAGCCCCGGGATTGCTGACGACGATCGTGGGATCTCGTTCCGCCCACCAAATCGTTTCGATCATCGACCGAACCGCGGAGTTCAGCAAAGTCTTGCCCGAGATCCCCGGCGACTACCGCTCGAAGGTCGTCCCCGCGATTGACGCAGCCTCGACCACGCTCGTGCAACTGCGCGACGACTACGGCCGGTGGCGAGGAACGGTCGACGAGACACTCGTCGCCGCAACGAATGCCGCGAAGAACCTCGAAGATGGCGCGCGCGCAGCAACCGAGTTCGTCGCGAACGCCAACGCGACGCTCGCGGAGAATCGCCCTCGTCTTGCGAACACACTAACGAACCTCGAATCCGCCAGTGCAACGGCAAAGCAGGCGGTCGAGGATGTTCGGACAACGACGCTTCCGCAAGTGTCGAAGACGCTCGGCGAAGGAGAGCGCTCGCTGAGTGAGCTCGCGACGCTCATCGACCGAGTGGACGCCGAAGTTTCGACCAGTCTTCCGCAGGTGCGCAGCTTCATGGCCGACGCGCGCACCGCAGCGCAGCAGCTCAAGCTCGCAACGATTGAAGTGCGGCGAAGTCCATGGCGGCTGTTATATCGACCTACGACCGATGTGTTAGCGCACGAGCAGCTCTACGAGTCGACGCGAACGTTCGCACTGGCAACGGGTGACCTTCGGGCAGCATCCGACGGCATCGCTGAACTCCTCAAGACTCGCCCAGATCTGATGGACGCCGATCCCGCGCTACGCGCCCGCCTTCAGCAATCGCTCGTCGACGCGCTCACGAAGTACGAGGAAGCACAACGCCGTCTCTACGGTGTCCTGACGCAGGAGCCGTGACGTGGCTGCTTCCGTGCGCAACGACTTCCGCGCTGGCATTGCGACGCTCGCGACAATCACAACCATCGCGATTGTGATCTTGTCGCTTCCGCAGTGGCTCAGTGAACGTCCGATCGAATACGCACTCAGCGCGGACTCCGAATATGACCTCACTGGACTCGTCCCAGGTTCGCCGGTTCTTGTTGGAGGACTGAACCGCGGTCGCGTGCTCTCAGTGACGAACGAGCCACTCGCTGGAGGCGGAACCGGTTCGCTCGTTCGCTTTGAAATTGCCAGCGACCCACCAATCTTTACCGGCGCGCGACCTCGAGTTCTCCGCAATCTCATCTCGCAGCAGAGCGAGGTCAACTTCGCGTCTGTCGGTGTCCCCGGGCCTACCGGTGATCGGCTTGAGCCGAGAACCGCTCTGCCGCTCAATCAGGGTGATCAGCCCCCGTCGACTCTCCTCACGCCGTCCATGCAGCTCGCGCTCGAAGCGATCGAAAAACACCTCGACGCTGCGGTTCGCGCGTGGGGCGACACGGGCGCTGATGCGCGACAGCGCTTCACTTCCGCCTACAACGACGTACTCGCACTCCGCGACGATTTCCAATTGACTTGGCCAGCGCTGCGAGCTCGAGTCACGGCGCTCAGTGAGCGGTACCGGGCACTTCAAGCCGATTTTGAACGTCTCGCCGATGAGTATCGTGCGGCGAAAGTCGAGTTCGATGCAGTCGTCGCGATCGGTGAGGAAGGTGGTGCGTGGCCGCGCACCAAGGCGGCGTTCTCGCGGCTTGCGGAGTCGTGGAGCGCGATGGTGAGTGAAGCGTCCCCGCTCGGTGATGCATTCTCACGCATCCGCGAACGTGGGTCACGCGTGGGGGATGGACAAGCCCGCTTCAGGAACTCCTTCCGCATGACCATCGATGAACTTGACGCCGCTGAACTCGTTGCCGATCTCATACTTGCGGCAGGGCAGTTCGGCAAGCTCTACGACGAGGCGTATTCGGAGGTATGGCGCGTGCTCATTCCCAACGAGTCGCGCGTCGAGCGTCAGCGTGAAGCGCTCGATGATCTCTCCCGCGCAATGTTGCGTGGCGCTGGGGACGCAGAAGCTGCCCAGCGCGCACTCGAATCTCTACTCGAAACTGGCGCGTTCGCTGATGACGCAGCGACTGAAGCAGTCAAGAGGATCGAGCAGGCGCGGACCGAGTTCAACGCGCTCGAGCAAGCGCTCTGGCGCAAGCGAACTCAGAATGCGCCCCGATGAGCCCACAGCAGCGCGTCGTACTCGCTTCGCGCACGAGTGGCGCATCGCTCACCTCGCTTATCCCGCCCGAGTCTGCGCATCTTGGTGCACTGTTAGCTCGCTACGACAACGCGCGCGACCGTGATCTCCGCGGTCGTGATCGCCGATTCCTCATCGAGAGCGAACGTGTGTTACATCGCTTTCTTGGGTCCTCGTGGCTGTGCGAATCGATCTTGGTGACACCAAAGATCGAATCGGCGCTCGCGCCCTTCCTTGCAACACGAACCGACGCGCCGACTGTCTTCGTTGCAGATGACGCAACGATGACTTCGATCAGCGGCTATCGCCTCCATGGCGGCGCGCTGGCAATTGGCGAGCGCTCGTGGCATCCAGCGTCGGCCGACGCACTGCTTGATCGACTACCACGCGAAGGACCGTTACGGGCGGTTGTCGCCGAAGGCGTTGTGCAAGTCGACAACATCGGCACGATCTTTCGCAACGTCGCGTGCCTCGGCGGACACGCCGTCTTACTCGACGCTGACTGTGCCGATCCACTGCTACGGAAGACAATTCGATTCTCGATGGGTCGCGTCTTCGACGTGCCGTGGGGTACGAGTCGCGACCTGCGCACCGATCTCGACGCGCTCCGCGGCCTCGACGTCGCGGTGATCGCGCTTGAGCTCGCCGTCAACGCGCGCTCACTCCGCGCGTTGCCGCGGCGCGACCGCGTCGCGTTCGTTGTGGGCAACGAAGCGCGCGGGCTGTCTGCGGGAACGTTGGCTGCGTGCGATGACGTCGTCATGATTCCGTCTGCCGTTCCCCCCGCCGCTGTCGCTTGCGACGTCGACGTCGGCGGCTCCCGCTCGCTCAACGTCGGCGTCGCTGCGGGCATCGCGCTGTACGAGCTGCTGCGTTGACGGTAAACCCACTGCTCCAGGATCGTTCCCGTCGTCGACGACCGCTAACGCTTGGTTGATCTGAGCGCACAGCGAGCGTCGCTCTTGTGCGCGACGCTGGCTGTGTTCGCTCTGCCGAAGCTGGTCGGAGTAGTTAGGCGTCGCCCGACATCGCCTCAGCGAGTCGCTTCGCTTCAGCTGGCTCGGGGCGAAAACGCTCGATGCTCGCACCGAGCAGAGTCAACGTCTCTTCCATACGGGCGTAACCGCGGTCGAGGTGATAGATACGACTCACGATGGTCTCGCCTTGCGCGGCGAGACCTGCGAGCACCATCGACGCGCTCGCGCGCAGATCACTCGCCATGACTGGCGCGCCACGGAGCGGCGTGCCGCCGATCACCATGACCGTCGGACCTTGGCGGTAGAGCTGCGCACCCATGCGGCTTAGCTCGGCGACATGCATGAATCGCTCGGGATAGATCTTCTCGGTGATGATCGAATTGCCTTGAGCCAAGCACAAGAGCGTCATGAATTGCGCTTGCAAGTCGGTCGGGAATCCGGGGTGCGGTTGCGTTGTGATCGTCGAAGGACGCAGCGCGCGTTCGCTCGTGACACGGACGCTGCAACGCACTGGATCTTGGGACTCGTCGATGCGCTCGACGTGGACGCCGATCTCGTTGAATCGGTCGATCGCCGCCAAAAGCGCGTCGTAGGGGAAGTCATCGAGAATGACGTCGCCGTTCGTGATCGCCGCCGCGACCGCGTAGGTGCCAGCAACGATTCGATCGGACATCACCACGTGGTCGGCACCACCGAGTTCCTCGACGCCGTCGATGACGATGCGCGGTGAACCGGCACCGCGGATCTTCGCACCCATCGCATTGAGGAGGTTCGCGAGATCAACGACCTCGGGCTCGCACGCGGCGCACTCGATTGTCGTCCGGCCCTGAGCCAGCGTGGCAGCGCTCATGACGTTCGCGGTGCCGAGCACGGTCGATCCGAACGGACCACCCAAGAACACTGTCGCGCCCTTGAGTCGCGGTGCGCTCACCACAATGTCGCCGCCGTTGAGTTCGACCTTCGCGCCAAGCGCCTGCATGCCGCGCAAGTGCAGATCAACCGGACGCGAGCCGAATGCGCAACCACCAGGCATGGCTACGACGGCTTTCTTCCGCCGCGCCAGCATTGGTCCGAGCACGCAAATAGAAGCTCGCATCGTGCGGACGATGTCGTAACGGGCGTGAATCTGATTCTGGTCGACGCTCGTCAACCGGACGGTGCCGCCAGCGAGGACCTGCTCTTCGGGAACCTCGACGCCGAGTTCGCGGAGCAGTCGGGCCATGTTCCCGATGTCCGACAGCGCTGGCACGTTTCGAAGCGTGACGGTCTGGTCCGTCAACAATGCGGCCGCCATCAAGGGCAGTGCCGCGTTCTTCGATCCTTCAATGGCGACTCGGCCCGCGAGCCGACGCCCGCCCTGAATACGGAAATGGTCCATCTGATCTCCTGCGTCCTACTAATGAATCCGCGACGTCCTGAGAACGACGAGTTGCTGCTACTCGATCGGTCGCTACGCGGGTTTTGCTACAGCGAATCGCGCCCGACAGCGCGAGCAAACTTCCTCAACGGAACAACCGGAACAGCTTCGCGCGTCGCCGCACGGATTCGTGCAGTCCTTCTTGGATCGCGCCCCATCGATCGTAACGTCGAAGTGGTAACGATCGGTTTTCACTTTCACAAGGAGTCTGCGATGAACCGCCGCACTCGTATCGCCTCGACCGCCGCCGCGGCAACATTCGCCGCGGGCTCACTCTGGCTCGCTCCCACCTCAGCCCATCCGGCACCAGCCCCCGAGGATCCGCAGACCATCACGCTGACTGGCGTGGTCCGCGACTTCAAGGAAGCCTCGGTCCCTGGCGGTCACCCCGACTTCCAGATCACCCCTAGCCGCGGCTTCGGTCAATACTGCATGAACGTCGGAATGACGCTTGGTCCTGACGGCAAGCCGGTCTTCACCGGTGGCGGCCACAAGGTGACCAAGCAGTGGAAAAACGCTGCTGGCAAGTCCATCTGCTACGCCCTCTACAACGCCAGCTTGGGCGACGTGCTTGGCACGATGGAAACGCAAGTTTCCAGCGGCGGCATCACGAGCGCGACGTCATTTGGCTCTTGGTACAACGACGCGCTCGGCACCAACCTGTCGAAGCTGCTCGACATCACGCTGACCCGCCAGTCAGACGGTTCGTATGTCTTCGACACCGCAACCGACCCGTACTACAAGTCGCTCGGTGGCTTCTTCCCGATCGAGAACGACCTGTTCGGGAATCCCGGCGGCAGCCCGAACCGGAACTTCCACTTCACCTTCGAACTGCACACCGAGTTCCTCTATGCCGCGGCGCTGAATCAGGTGTTTACGTTCCGCGGCGACGATGACGTATGGGTTTTCATCGATGGCAAGCTGGTCATCGATCTGGGCGGCGTGCATAGCGCCATCGAGCAGGTGGTGGACCTCAATCGGCTTGGCTTGGTCGACGGGCAGAATTGCAAGCTCGACTTCTTCTTCGCCGAACGGCACCGCACCCAGTCGAACTTCAAGATGACAACCAATCTGAAGCTTGAGACTGTGGAGTTGCCGACCGTGAGCAATGCGTTTGACTGAGCGATTGAAGGGTTTTCGACGGAGTCGACGCAAGAACTACTCGCCCGCCCCCGCTCTCGAGGGCGGGCTTGTTTTCCAAATACACCTCACTCGGGGCGTCTACACTCGCCGCCCCATGTCCACGGCCGCCGCGAATGATCCGCTCCTTGTCGATGCCACAATGCACGTCGTCCTGCCCGGTGCTCCGGTCACGGGGCGCGTCAGCGAGTCTCGTCTTTGCACGAAGGGCAAGTCCGCTAGTTTCGTGCGCCACGTTGCGATCGATGTCGGCGACACGCCGCTCGCGGGCACGTTCCGCGCCGGTCAGAGCTTCGGCGTGATTCCCGAAGGCACCAACAAATTGGGTAAGCCCCACCAAGTTCGGCTCTACTCGCTCGCGAGCCCGTCGTGGGGAGAAGATGGCCACGGTCGGGTCATCGCGACAACGCCGAAGCGCCTCATCGCGGAGCGCGAGCCGCAGAAGGTGACCGACGATCCCGAGCAGCACGAGCTGTTCATGGGCGTGTGCAGCAACTGGCTCTGCGATCGCCGTGCTGGCGACGCGGTGCGCGTGTCAGGCCCGAACGGGAAGCGATTTGTCTTGCCGCGCGACCCTGACGCCCACGACTATCTTCTTCTCGCAACCGGGACCGGCGTCGCGCCATTCCGTGGCTTCGCGATGGAACTGTTGCAAGGTCCGCCCGCGGGTTCACCGGCACTGGCGAGGTGGAAACGCTGCACGAGCACGATTCACGTCGTCATGGGTTCGCCGTACACGACTGACCTGCTTTACGACGACCTGTTCAGCGATTTGGCCGCGAAGAACGCGAACTTCCATTACCACCGAGCGATGAGTCGAGAATCCCGACTGGAAGGCGGCTCGCTTCGGAAGGGCGAATACGTCCATCAGCACGTCGAGCGCCGCCTGAGCGAATTCGAGAGCCTGTTGCGTTCGCCGCGAACGCTCATCTACGTGTGCGGCTTGGCTGGCATGCAGGTCGGCATCTTCCAAATGCTCGCGCGCAACGGCTTGAGCGACGGCTACCTCACGGTGCACGAAGACCTCGCCGGAACCGCGCCAGCCGACTGGACCACCGAGCAAATCAAACGCCGCGTCCGTGGTACGCATCGATGCATGCTTGAGGTGTATTAGTTTTTGCGCTCCGTAGCGCCCTTCGGGCGCACACTCGCTGTGCGCGCATTACGGCAAGTTCCTGCGCTCCGTAGCGCCCTTCGGGCGCACACTCGCTGTGCGC
>JAWXCC010000113.1:0-7370 GCA_034440475.1 Phycisphaerae bacterium
CTCAGGCAACATCCCCGAATGGGGATTCTCAGGCAACATCCCCGAATGGGGATTCTCAGGCAACATCCCCGAATGGGGATTCTCAGGCAACATCCCCGAGTGGGGATTCTCAGGATGCATTCCCGAAAGGGGATGCGGGAGAAGAGGCCGAGAGGTCGGGGCGGCGCTTCCGCGTCCGATCGCTCTGCTCCCTACGGCGCCAAGCGGCGATCGCCGCATGGTCACCACTCAGGAGCACCTCTGGAACTGGGCGGCCGCGCCACTCGCGAGGCCGTGTGTAATGCGGGCAGTCCAGCACGATCTGCCCGTCCTGACTCGACGCTGCCGAGAACGAATCTTCGGCAGCTGATTCTTCGTGGCCGAGCGCTCCGGGGAGGAGTCGCACGACCGCATCAATGACGAGCATCGCGGGCAGCTCGCCTCCAGAGAGAACGTAGTCTCCGACTGAGAGTTCGAGGGGTTTCAGTTCCTCGATCACTCGCTCGTCGAAGCCTTCGTAGTGGCCTGCGATCAGAAGCAGTCGCTCCTGTTTCGCGAGCCACTCCACACGTCGCTGCCGCAGGGGTTCGCCCTGAGGCGTCATCACCAAACGTGTGGCCGGTCGCCGATCCATCGCCTCGACCGCAAGCACCGCGTCAAACACCGGCTGGCACATCATCACCATGCCCGGTCCGCCTCCGAATGGACGGTCATCTACCTTCGAGTGCTTGTTGATTGCCCAGTCGCGGATGTCGTGAACGTGATACGTCGCGATACCGCTCTGGGCCGCTCGTCCGACGATACTTGCACCCACGATGGGTGGAAACATGTCGGGAAAGAGCGTGAGGACGTCAATGCGCATGCACTCGTCTGCCAACATATTGGGCTTTGCCTCTGTCGCTTGAACGCGTCGGAGTTAGGCCTTCTTTGCTGGCGGAGCCTTCTTCACGACCGGCTTCTGCTTGCCGATCACCTTGCGAACGCCGTTGCCCTTGCCGACGGTCGGCGTAATGCCAACCTTCTTCAAAAGGTTTGCGACCGTCTCGCTTGGCTGCGCGCCGATGGCGAGCCAATGCTTCACGCGATCGGCGTTGAAGTTGATTTGATTGTCGGGTGCGATCGGATCGAACCAGCCGAGCTGTTCGATGACGCGACCATCGCGCGGCGACCGCCTGTCCATCGCGCCCAGACGATAAAACGGGCGATGGCAGCGGCCCATGCGCTTCAGACGAAGTACAACCATTGAAACAACCTTCCAAGCGTCCGCTTCGGTTCCGTTGCGTCACGCGACGCAGGTCTCGGAATCGGGCGAGGTCGGTGAACGGGGCGACACAACAGGAAGTCGTGATCGCCACGCCGTGCGGCCCGCCTAGAGCGGTCGGATGCGAACCGGGCAACGTAGCGAAAATCACGATGAACGGCAAATCGTTGATCCGCTCGCTGCTTTCCGCCGGAGTCCTTCGGAGCTGGTTACCGGAAGAAGCTCACGACGATGCTCTCCCACCAGTGCGCGAGTTCCATCATCCGGGCCGAGATCACACCTGACGCCCCGGACTGAAACAGCACGAGGAGCAGGATGATGAAGCCCGCCTGACGCACGAAGGGATGCTGCATGAGTTCGTAGCCGCGTCGCGAGAGGCTCGCCACGATCGTCGAGCCGTCGAGGGGTGCCACCGGGAGCAGGTTGAACACCGCGAGAAAGAGATTGAGCCAACCGCCGACGCGCAGAAAGACGAACAGATTGTTCGCGACTTCGGTGGTGCTGTTCTCGCCATACCGCAGGCCCTTCAGCACACCGAGCGTCGTGAGGCAGACGACAGCAATCGCGATGTTCATTCCGGGTCCAGCCGCCGAAACGTAGAGATGCCCGCGGCGGCCCGATCGGAATCGTGACGGATTGACCGGCATCGTCCCCCACGCATACCCGGTGAACACGAACACCGCGAGCGACAGCCATCCCATGTGCACGAGCGGGTTGATCGTCATGTGCCCCGTGACGCGCGGCGTGTCGTCGCCTTGCCAGATGGCGACCCATCCGTGGGCGAGCTCGTGCATGCAGATCGAGAAGACGATCCAGAAGATCCATCCCGCCAGCAGCGCGCCGCGCCCGCTCTCCAGAAGATCGCTCATCCACCAGCCAGTTGCCATGCCCCAATAGTAACGGACGTCACGCGTTCAGTAGCGCGGCGGACGCGGCGAACGCTGCGACCGCGTAGGTGACGCGACCGCCCATGATGGTCGCAAGAACCCGTGGCCGTTCGCGGTTCCAGTCGCACTCGTGAGGATCTTGATCGAGGACAACGAGGTCGGCGAGTGCGCCCGGCCGAAGCACTCCGACATCGATCGCGCCAAGGCACGCGGCCGCGCTCACGGTGTAGGCATCGATCGATTCGTGCACCCCGAGGCTTTCTTCATTGCGCACGACAGTGCCGTTGACGTCGCGCCCGGTCACTGCCGCAGCGATTCCAAGGATTGGATCGGCGCTGACGATGGGCCAGTCGCTTCCAAACGCGACGCGTGCGCCGTGATCGCGCAGCGTACGAAACGGAAAGAATCGGTTCATACGGTCCGGGCCAAGGCGCGAGAGTGCACTACGGGCATCGAACGCTTTGTGCAGCGGCTGCATGCTGGCGAAACGATTACGAAACCGAGGAAGATCGACCGGCGCAACTGTCTGCGCGTGCTCAATACGAGCAGACGCTGACTCAGGCAGATCGACGCTGTCGCTCGCTTCGATGACATCGAGCGCGAGTCGCGCGGCTGCGTCACCGATCGCATGCATCGACGGAGACAGTCCGGCACTGCGTACGAATCGGATCCAATCGAGAAGAACGCCACGTTCCGCAAGCTCAACGAAGAGCCCGCGATTGTCGAGCGCGTCGGCGTAGTCGTCGATCAAACGCGCCGTCCGTGACCCGAGCGTTCCGTCGATGAATGCCTTCATCCCGATGACGGCGAGCCGGTCGTCGTTGGGAAAATCGCGAGCGAAGGCGACCCATCGTTGTACCGCGTCGGGCCAGTCGCGATCGAGCAGCGTGACGCGCATGCGCACCTGGAACTCGTCGCGCAGCGGGTCGAGCGCTGATTCAAGTGTGCTGCCGTACTCCATCGCGCCGACGGTCGTGATTCCCAGCGCAGCGAGATGCGCGTGCGCACTTCGAACCGCGCGGCGAAGATCGTCGAGCGACGACGGCGGAATCAGCGGGTTCACAAGCATCCATGCCGCCGCTTCCTGCAACAGTCCCGTTGGTCTGCCCGTCGCGTCGCGAACGATGTGACCACCCGGTGGATCGCGCGACAGGTCGTCTTTTTGCGCGATCACTGCTAACACCGCGTCGTTGACGACACACGCGTGCTGGTCCATGCGCCAACAGACGGTTGGGCGATCGCCACTCGCGGCAAGCCACGTTTTGTCGGGCGCCCGTCGCTCGTCGAAGCCGTCTTCGTTCCAGCCGCCGGCGAGCATCCACGCGCCGGGAGCGAGTGTGCGGTGCCTACTCGCAATCGCGAGTTCGAACGCGCGTCGTGATGAAACGCTGGCGAGATCCAGCCGCAACAGCGACTCTCCGCCGAGAACCAGATGAAGGTGACTGTCGATGAAACCCGGCAAGACGGCAGCGCCCCCGAGGTCGACCGTGCGCGTTCCTGTGGCTGCATCGAGGCTCGTAATGCGACCAGACTTCATCGTGATCGCGGTGGCCAATGGACGCGTGACGTCCATCGTGCGAATGCGCGCGTTCACCAAAGCCAGTGCATCCATGGTGGCGTGCATCAAAACGGTATCCTACGGAACGTGAGGAACTCCACAATGAACATCACAACCATGCTGACCAAGGGTCGTGTCGGAATTATCTCCGTCGTTTGCACGCTCGCGACTGCGTGTAACGACGGCCCAAAGCCCAAGCCGCCGTCGGCTACGACTCCGGTGCCGTCGAAACCAGTGCCCGCGCCGGACAAGCCAGTCACGGGTCCGGTGCCTACGCCAGCGACTGGCGCTCCGACCGGCGCGCCAGCCGCAACAGCCGGCGGATGGAAGACGTCAGGAGCGAATGACGACGCGACTGTGATCGAGGTCGGCGGTTTGATGGTGCCGAAACCATCGACGTGGACGTGGCAACCACTCCAAGGCCAGTTTCGCGTGCTGAATTACGATGTGCCGGGCGACGCCACGTCGACAGCCAAGACGGAGTTAGTCATCAATCTCTTCCAGGGCGGCGACGGCGGTCCGATCGATTCGAATGTCGCGCGCTGGGCTGGTCAGTTCCAAACGCCCGAAGGTGGGCCGGTGACCGCAGTGACTTCCGAGAAGACTGTCGATGGCATTCCGGTCACGCTGGTGGACATCAAGGGAAGCTACAGCGGCATGACTGCTCAGGGTGGTCCGAAGCCCGATCACGAGCAACTCACGGCGATCGTCACGCTGCCAGGCCGAAGAGTGTTCTTCAAGCTCATTGGCCCCTCCGTGATCGTCGAGCGCGAGCGAGCGAACTGGAACAAGCTCATTGACGGATTGAAGCAGTCGAAGTGAACGTGGCGTAGTCGCTCGACATCGACAATCGCTTCGTTAGGGACTCCATGCAAACAACGAAGGGCCGCGCGAAGATCGCGCGGCCCTTTGTGTTCGTGAATCGAGCAGCGTTACGTGCTCGCGAACCGCTTGCTGACTTCAGCCCAGTTCACGACGTTCCAGAACGCCGTGATGTAGTCTGGACGGCGGTTCTGGTAGTGCAAGTAGTACGCGTGCTCCCACACATCGAGGCCAAGGATTGGTTTCGCAACGAGTTCGGCGACGCCTTCCATGAGTGGGTTGTCTTGGTTCGGAGTGCTCGTGACGGCAAGCGAACCGTCGGACTTCTTCACGAGCCAAGCCCAACCGGAGCCGAATCGACCCGTGCCCGCGGCTGCGAACTTTGCCTTCATCTCGTCCATCGACGTGAACGCTTTCGTGATCGCGGCCGCGAGCTCGGCGCTCGGTTGTCCGCCCTTTCCTACGGGCGCCAAGATCTGCCAGAAGAATGAGTGATTGAAGTGGCCACCGCCGTTGTTCCGAACCGCGCCACGCGCGGCCTCGGGCACCATCATGATGTTCTTGCAGATGTCGTCGATCGAGCGACCAGACCAGTCGGCGTGGGTTTCCAGCGCCTTATTCAGGTTCGTTACGTAGGCGTTGTGATGCTTCGTGCGATGAATGTTCATCGTCGTAACGTCGATGTGCGGTTCGAGAGCGTTCTCGGGATAGGGAAGTTCGGGGAGCGTGAATGGCATTGAGGTCTCCTGCCGCGAGGCGAGTAGTGAGGCGGCCAGTGTATGGACGGAAGCCCATCGTAGGAATGGATTTTCTATGTCAACAGCAACCCGTCGTAGGCGAGCGACATGCCTTCGGGCAATCGCGGGTCGAGTTCGGCGTGACGAACGTCGTGGGTCATGTGAATGAAATATGTTGAGCTCGCACCGATGCGCTCCGCTGCGTCGATCGCTTCGTCGACGGTGAAGTGCGTCGGGTGAGCACGGTAGCGCAGCATGTCGAGTACCAGCGTCTTGAGATCACGGAGTTCTCGCCACGTCGCGGGGGGGATCGCGCTGACGTCGGTGCAGTAGGCGAGGGGCAGGGGACCGGGTTGCTCGGCTGCGACGGCACCCGAGGCATCGAGCGCCTCGATACGGAAGCCGAGCACCGGAAGTCTCCCGTGCAAGAGCGGTAGCGGCGTGAGCCGGAGTCCGCAGACGTCGAACGGGGTTTCCGCGGTGATGCGCCGCGATATGAGGTCCGCAACGAACGAGTCGTTCAAGTTCTTGTGTCGCTCAAAGATGTGCCGGTAGACGCGCCGGAGGTGTTCGTGTGTGTGCTCGTCAGCCCACACGTCGATCGGCGTGCGCATGATGGCGTTGTAGCGGCGGACGTCGTCGAGTCCGAATGTGTGATCAACGTGATTGTGCGTGTAGACAATCGCGTCACAACGATCGATTCGGTGGCGGAGACTCTGCTCGCGGTGATCCGGTGGCGTGTCGATGAGAAGGACGCGATTTTTTCCGTCGGGAGAGACGTAGCGCACACAAGCGCCGCAGCGGAGCCGGCGGTCGCGCGGGTCGGTGCTCGTGCACACGGCGCAGTCGCACCCGATGACGGGCACACCAGCCGATGTGCCAGTTCCGAGGAAGATGAATTCGACGTGGCGCGTCGTTTCGGCGTTCATCGCGACGCCCCGGTCCACGCGCGATCAAGGGCGCTGCGTAGTCGCGCGACGACGTGCCCCGGCGAATCGGCGGCGCATACGAAGGACGACACGGCGATCCCGCGACAGCCGACGTCGACGAGCGAGCCGACGTTTTCGAGTGTCACGCCGCCGATCGCAAGGTGTGGCATGTTCGGATGCGCAGCAATGAATGCGCGGAGGAGGTTTGGACCGCCCGCGACAACATCCGGCTTCACACCGGACGGGAACATCGCGCCGACGCCGCAGTAGTCAACGGCGTCAGCGACTGCGTCGATCGCCTCGTCGGCGTCGTGCGTACTTCTTCCAATGATGAGTCGTGAACCGCAGAGTTGTCGGATGTGCGCTGGACGAAGGTCAGATTGACCGACGTGCACGCCGTCAGCATTGGCGACGATTGCGACGTCGGCGCGATCGTTCACGATCACCCGCACACCGGCTGGTCGCGCGTTCTCGACAAGCCACGCTGCCCGCGAGGCGAACTCAGCTGCGTCGAGCGACTTTTCCCGGAGCTGGATTGCGTCGGCACCCCCATCGATGGCTGCGCGGGCGACATCACGCCAAGGCGAACGACACAGCGACTCGGTGAGAAGCACACAGACACGCCATTGCTCGCGTCGTGCGCCGGGTGCCCTGTGTTCGACGTAGGCAGCGAGTTCGTACGTGCGGTACCGAAGACGCTCGATCTTGGAAGCGATCTGCGGATCGACCGTCTTGGCCGTCTCCTCTAGAACGCGAAGCGCTTCGGTGGCGCGTCGGCCAGCTGCGGCAGCTACGTCGGCGAGTCCGCGCCGTCGGGACTCCGAGTCATTCCCAATCTCGGTTCCGACATCGTGGGCGGTGTCGCGATTCGCGCGGAGCCAACCAGCAGGAAGTGATGCGAGGGTGGCCGCAAGCTCGTGCCGCAAGTCCTTGAGCGCTCTGGCGGACGCAGCGGAGTCGAGCGCGAAACGCGCCACGTCCTCGAGGGTGCGCAGCGCCTCGCTCGCACGGTTGAGATTGGCGTCGATCATGCGGGCGGCTGGATCCACACCGTGGATCGTATGGGGAGTGCACAAAGCAGCTGCCGCGCCGGGCGGAGTGTCAGACACCCGTGCTGCGCGATCTAGGGTGTCAGACACCCGTGCTGCGCGATCTAGGGTGTCAGACACCCGTGCTGCGCGATCTAGGGTGTCAGAC
>JAWXCC010000114.1:0-13136 GCA_034440475.1 Phycisphaerae bacterium
CCCGCGAGGGCCGGATGCTCGGTCGACGACAAGCGCGCGAGCATCGACGCGTTCGAGGTGGCGTGCGTTGCGGCGCGCCGCGTGATCGCGAGCAGCCCGGGGCGATTTGATCCCGTTGTTGGCACCGCAGGTGCTCCGCCGCAGCAATCGCATCCGCAATCAGTGTTCGTCATGAACCGCCTCCCGCGCCACCAGCAAGCTCGAGCGTGAATACACCCCGCTCTGGAAAACTCGGATCGTTGTCGAGTCGGGCGATTTCGAGTCGATCAAGCTGGAGCTGCCCATCGGCGCGCGGACGAGGATCGCTGTCCCCGCGCCGACCAAACCGCGTGACTTCGACCGACGCGACGCCGCGGACCGCCTGTGCCGCGGCCACGAACGGGCTCAGATACATCGTCTGCCCAAAGGTGAAGCGATCGGGATGGAAGAGCCCGAGTCGCCCATCGCGCCCACGTCGCGCGTTGAAGACGTCGAGGAGCGCCCGCGCGACGTGACCGCTGAAGAACTCTCGCTTCACACAGACGCGCAGTGCGAGATCGATCGCGACCGGTCGAGGACCCTCGACTTCAACGTCATGACCAGTGAGTCGATAGCGATCAAGTCGTCCGCGGAGTTCCGACTCGAATGCCTCATTGACCGGCGCACCTTCGCGACGATCCACAGTGACGAACGCGGTGTGCCAACTGCCGGTCCAACGGAAGGTCGCGACCGCTCGCTGAATATCGCTCGACTCCTCGGCAATTCGCGCATAGTCAGCTTCGGTGACCGCACGCTCTTGGCGCCGGAACGCGACTGGCGCGCGACGCCGGATCTGGTCCGCCGATTCCGGCGCTGCGCCACCCTTCGCCGCTGCGAGATTGCTGACGCCAATCGCCGCGACTGTGTTGGTCGCAACGTGTCGGAGACTCTCCGTTCCGATGTTGCCCTGCAAACCGTTCCCGACGCGGGCGATGAAGGCGAAGCGCACGCCCGTCTCCGGACGTCGTCCGTGCTCGTCGTCGCCAAAACGCACGAATGCGTCACCACCGTGTTCCACCTCGACGACGAAGTGTCGATCATCCGGATCGCTATCGAGCAGGTCGTGCCGCGCCGTCCACAGCGCCCCCGACGCGATCTCACGCAGTGCGACAACCGGCAGCGCCGTGCGGCTTACTGGGCTCAGCGCCTCGGCCGCAGAGGTCGCAGCCGCGTGGTCATAGGGTGAAGCGACCGTCAGTGGCGCGATCGGCAAGGATGGCCGGAATCGTGCAGGCACCGGATCGTTGCGGAATCCTTCGCATCGGTCGGAACCGACTGCAACACGACGCACGAGCGCTGGCTGTGGCACGGTCGCGAAGGGAAGCGCCGTATCGCCGGTGATCGTGCGGCCGTGGTCCGCGAGGACGATATTCCCCAGCGCGACGCCAACGTCCTCGTGCGGAGTAGCCGCGTTCGTGGTCGAGTCCGTCACTGCGGAGACACACAATTCGAATGGCAGCGTGTCTGCGTCGGCCCATGCAATCTCGGTGACGAGCGTGCGCTCCGTTGGTTCGCCTTGCGCAACTAACACCTGATCGGTCAAACGCTGGGAACCACTCGTAAACGCTCGCACTGCCGTGAGCCGCACGAAGTGACGTCGCGTTCGATCGGCCTCTTCCATGAGGCCACTCCGGGGGCTGCGTTTCTCGACGAAAGCCAGCACGGTACCGGGCACGAGCGCGGGAAAGTGCCCGCGCAGCGTCGCACGCGTCGCGCTTCGGGGGATGCAGCAGCGCGCACCACTCCACGTGTGAAATTGCATTTCCGCATGCTGTGCGTGGAGCGCGACCGAATGCAACGTCTCGAATATGCAATCCGCGCGTTCGAGGAGCAACGAACTTGCTGGTAGGCGCGTCGGCGCACCGCTGATCGCCGTCGCGAGGGCGGTGCCTGCGGGCAACGTCGCGCCTGAGGCACCGGCATCCACTTCAATCCGCGCCCAGACACGCGCGTTTCGTCCGTCATCAATGCGGTAGTCGACAAGTCGTGCGTGCCGGCGCAACGATGTTCGTAGCCGCGCTGTGCGAAGGTATGCCTCGGTGCCGATCGCGTCTTGGAGGTAACTCAGTCGATCGCCGACATGGGCGAGTAGTTCCGCAATCGTCACACCAAGGTCGGCTGGATTCTGCCGTCGGCCCTCGGTCCAATCTGGCATGAGCGTCGTTAGGCGATCGAGAATGAGCCGGCGAAACGCTCCGTAGTCCTTCGCGAGATAATCAATCTCGGGAGAAGCCAAAGCACTCGGCTCGTAGTGACATGCATCGGCGCAGTCGAAGGGCGTCGGACATTCCACCTTGAAAGAAAAATCGACCGATGCAAGTGCGGGATCGATGCCATCGGGCGCGTCGAGCGCGTCAGCACCGCGCACGATTCGGAGCGTGTAGCCAGAGAAGTCGCCCGCGCGATCGACCGAGACGAGGATTGAACGTGGATCACCCGGCGCGGCGCTCGTGCTCTCCACCCGCACATCGCGAATGCGCTCGCCACCCGAGATGCGCATATTCGCTTTCGTGAGCGCCGGCGCTGGTGCCCGGACGAACGACACCCGCAGGATGCGTTGCCGCATGCCTAGAGGCGCGTCTGCGTCAAGGACCTCAAGAAACTCAATGCCGTTTGGCGCGTTCGCGCCGGAGAGTGCCCGCACCGCCAGCACACGATCGTCGTCGCAGCAGGAGTATCGCGCCGGCGTGAGAAGCGTGTCGTCGACATCACTCACGGCGCGCCTCCGGTCGATCGCTTGAACGACGATTCAAAGATCTGCCCAGTCCGCCGCGACGCGTAGCGCACGGTCACGATGAGTTGCGCGTCGTCGGCAGTTGCCGTCACGCTGCCGACTTCAATGAGATCGCCAAGCCAACGCTGAAGCGCCGACTGCGCTAACGCCTGCGTCGCGACCGCGACTTGATCGCCTCCCGGTCCAAACGTCATTTGCAGCAAACCGCAACCGAAGTCCGGCCGGTTCACGCGCTCTCCCGGTGCGGTCATCAACACCGATTCAATGAGGTCGCGCAGATGGCGATCCTCGTCGACCGAAGTCGTCCTACCGCGTGCGTCAAACGAAATGGGTGAAGCGATGTTCATGAGATTTACGCGGCACTGACGCGGGTTTGGGTACTGACGACAGTCATCGGTGAGCCGGTTGCAACGCACGTCGACGCACCGGTTGAGATCGCGAGAGGTACGCCACCGGCGCTCGCTCGCGCCGCGCCGGAAATGAATTGCCCGCTGGCGCAGAACGGACCCGAACTCGACGAAAGTCCACACCCCGCAATCGAGAACGCATCGGCGATCGTGAGCACCGGCATGGCTGACACGAACACGCGCGGCGACGATGAAGCTGGCGTCGCAGCGCCCAAGTGTGAGCACATGACGGTAGCGCCGAGATGAAGGACTGTTCCAGGCATTGGGCTTTCTCCACGTTGTCTCGTTCGATCGCTCGCCTACGTCACCGTGAGCGCGCCTCCGTTGAACTCCATAATGTTGCCAGTCATCATCTTGATGCTGGCGCCTTTGCCGTTGTCGATGGTGATGCCAACGTCGTTGACGATGATCACTGCGCCAGTGGCCGACTTGATCATGATGCCGCCCGTGGGTCCGGGTAGATCGCTGATGGCGAGCGCGTTCTGACCGGAGGTCTGGAAGACAATGCTCGGACTCGCAGGAACTCCAGTCAGCGCAATGGGCGGAACATCGGCGACCGAGCCGTAGAAGCCACCGACCCAGATCGGATGGTCGGGATCGCCCTGTTCGAACTCGATCCAGACGAGCGACCCGACGGCTGGCACCATGTAGGCACCCGACTGCAAGCCAGCGATCGGCATGCACGGCAGCGCCCACGTTCCGGGCACGAGCTGACTAACATCGGTCACGATCGCCATGATGCGACCCATCTGCATCGGATCGATGTTGTTCACGACGGTGCCGCGATACTTGCCGTAGTAGCGTCCTGCCTCGTTCATACGGGCACCACCGGAATCGTCGACAGCAGGCCATTGCGCGTCAGTGTGAAGTCTTGCTTGAACTCACCACGCTTCAGGCGATGCGTCACCTTCTTCACGTACCAGAGACCATCCCACGCGAGGCCAGCGCCGCGCACGCCGACGAGTCGTCGCGGCTTCAATACATGGCCGTACCGAAGTACGTCGAGCGACCCAGTCGCCGAGACGGCTTCGGATGATTTCGCCGCGTCGCCAAGACCTAACAGCGCCGCAGACGCGAACGTTCGCTTCGCCATGCCCTCAATCGGTCTGAATTCGACCGGCGTCGGCACAACTAGGCCGAGCGGCGGATTCACGAGGCTCACATCGGGAATAGGTATCGGAATGGGCATTCTCGTGATGGGCTCTTGCACGTAGACGACCGGCATCACGCGCTTCTGCGTGTCGACCGTGAACTTCATCTTCTCGACGTTGCGACTGAGGTCGATGTCGAGCGTCAACGCGGGCTGCGGAATACCAGCCTTGATCTCTGGTCCCCAGTACGCAATCGAAACTCCGGGCACCGGACCGGGCTCGATGTGGAAGATGTATCCCGCGCGCATGGCGAGTGCGCGAACATAGAACAGATCCTTGCCTTGGTGGGCCGGGATCTTGTCAGTCGGCACGTGCACTTCCGGCAGCAAGGTCGGTATCGCCATCGGAAACATCCCGAGGCCGGCGTACTTGGCGACGATGAGTGCGACGCGCGCTTCGGGAGGCATGGACGGATACGGAATGCCACTGAAGTCAATCCAATCCATGACCCGCGTGAGATCTTCCCCAGTCACGGTGAGCGTCGCAGTTCCGTCACTCCCGGTCGATGTCTCGTGATGCGTCATAACGCCGTCGATAAGCACCTCGGGCACACCATTCACGACTGCTGTGAGGATCACACGCATCAACGGCGGCATGGCACCACCCGAGATCAGAAACACCGTGTGCAGCAGCGAACGCGTTGAGACGCGGAAGTTCAACTGAAAGCCGCTCGTCGCGCCGGACGCAGTGGCAATCGTGACATCGATCAGCGCGTCGACGATCTCGCGCGGTGCCGGAACTGGCACCACGGATCCGACCATCAGGCTGAGATGGATCGCGCTACTGCCCAGCGCCACCATATGGGACTCCTTCCGGCAGTGGAATGCGAACGTAGCGGCCCACCTCGGCGACGAGCGCACCCGCTTCCATGAAGCGGTTCGCATCACAAAGTCGCCACCACTGCGTCGAGTCGCCGAGATAGCGCGCGGCAAGCAAGTCGGGCCGATCGCCTTCAATCACCCGAATCTCGCTCAACGTCGCCAAAGACTCCGGCGCTGGCACCAGCCGTCGCGCGAGGTGCCGCACGATGCGCCCGTCGGGCAACGTGCTCGTCACCACTGGGGTCGCGTGATAGCGACTCGACGCGGGATACACCGATCCCTGTCCGGCAAGCGACAAGAGTGACGCGAGCGCGTCAGGCGGAAGTCCAGCGGGTGCAGTTGAGTTCGTGGGAAGCGCCATTGGTGGTGTGTGTAACTTTGGTGAGACGTTAGAAGGGTCCGATGCCGCTCGGCGGTTGATCCGAACCGACGACGGTCTCTGCGAGTTGCTCTCGTCGCTTGAGCGCGGCGAGGAAGATGCCCGAACCGCGGTGCTCGAAGCCCAGATCGCTGACAGTCAAGACGCGTAGTGCAATCGTCACGCGAGCGCGGATCGGCACCATCGCTGCGTCAAAGAACTCTTCTTCAATCGTGAGTTCCGTCAGACGTACCGGCAGCACACGAGAAGTGCCTAACACCAACACGGTGAGCGGCGCCTCCATCGGCGTAATCTCCAGAATGCCGCGCGATGAGAGCGTCTCGAGGTTTTTGAGCTGATCTGACGATGGTTCAAGAAGCAACTCAAGGAGCGCTAGTTGTGGCGCGATGCCCAGCGCTAGGTCGACAGGCGCAACCTGACTCAGCAGGTCGATCGCACCTTCAAAGCGAATCGTCTCGACGGCCGGACCCCGCAGCCGCAGCGGCTCGCTCAGTCCATCCTTGGCTTCTCCGCCCGCCTGCGCGTGGAGCGATCGTGAGAGCTTCTCCGGGTTGAACTGCATCACCACCGAGCGACGCACGGCGCCCGAAGCAGGATCGACTTGGAGAAGTGAAGTCTGCATGAATTGGTACCGCTACGCCTGAACGGATGCGTCTTGAATAAGGGTGTGGGGTGAAGCCGGAAGGTGGGGCAGCACGGCTGCAACGACCCGATCTGTCGTACGTGTGAGCGTCGCTTCGAGAGCGCTCGCATGCACGCTGGCGAATGCCTCGTGCGACGAGAGCTGCGCCGCGAGCGCTCGGCGCACCGCATGCGTCAGCGCGCTCCGGTCGCCGCGCCGCGCGTCAACAGTGAGCGCGTCGATCTGAATGCCATGGACGGCGTCTCGTGTCATATCCAACCCCCGATCTCACGGTCACTGATGGGCCGTTCGATCTTCGCGCACTCTCGGCGTGCTGCGCGGGCGAGATGCCGCATACCGATCGGTGCAGCATCTTCCTGAGCGAGAAACGCGGCCGCAATCGCGATGTTTGCAATGTTCCCGCCAGCGACGCTCAGCGCGGAGAGCCGCGTCCAGTCCAGCTCGTCACATCGCGGAGCTCCTTCCAGCGTTCGGCGCCAGATCTCGGCCCGCTGCGCGGCCTCCGGGAAGGGGAACTCGACCACAAATCGCAGTCGTCGGAGGAATGATGGATCGAGCGCCTCGCGATGGTTCGTCGTGAGAATTGCGACGCCGCGATACGACTCCATCCGCTGAAGCAAGTAGCTCACTTCGAGATTGGCATACCGATCATGGCTATCGCGAACTTCGCTTCGCTTTCCAAAGAGCGCATCGGCTTCGTCGAAAACGAGGACGGCCGTTCCTTCTTCAGCAGCATCGAACACGCGCCGGAGGTTCTTTTCCGTCTCACCGATGTATTTGTTCACGACGGCGCTCAGATCGACGCGGTGCAGATCGAGGCGCAGTTCGTTTGCGACAACCTCAGCAGCTAACGACTTGCCGGTACCACTCGGACCCGCAAACAGTGCGCTCACCCCAAGCCCAGCGCCGCGGCGCGCGGTCATGCCCCACGACTCGGCCAGCGCGCGATGCCGCGCTTGAATGACTAACTCGTCGATCGCCTCGCGCTGCGCTACCGGGAGAATCAGGTCTTTCCAACGAGCGTAGCTGCGCACACGAGGTGCCAACGCTTCAATGCGCACACGCGCCTGACACCGGCAGGCGTCCCACAACGCCGCCTCGAGCGCGTCTCCACCTACGGGCAGACCAGTCACCCGCAGCGCGGCAACGGCGCTGCGAAATCCATTGCGGCTGAGTGCAAACTGGCGCGACACCGAACGAACTGCCTGCGCCACGCGTTCGCCGCTCGAATCCGTGACCGATGTCAGTGCCCGACGCCAAGATGCTTCGATCTCCGTCGCTGTCGCACGGTCAACGTCGATACGCACGCTTGGACGGTCGGCCACGATAAGCGTGTCCCGCGCAAGGAACACGCAGAGCGCAGAACAGCGCGACGCGATGGCAACTGCTCGCTCCGCATCGGCGGCGTCCACGTCATGACAGTCAAACACGAGAACCGCATCGCTCAGCTTCGCGTGACGCTCAATCAGTCTCGCGATGACTGCGCGCTCAGTAGCGCTCGTCGGCAACTCCGTCGCAGCGATCAGCGCGACCGCACGATCATCGGTCGCTGCGCTGATCACGGCGATCAAGCTCGCGCGATCAAGACCACACAACTGCACGACGACGCCGTCGCGGCTGGTCCGCCACACCTCGCGAAGTGCGCTTGCGGCACGCTCTTCCGGTGCGTTGAGCGGCCCCGAACTAGCCGTTGTCATGCGAAGCACGCCCGCGAGTCGCTCGTCGTGATGCGGCAATCCGAGTAGCGCGTGGAGCACCGCTTCGTCGATACGCAGCGAGCTTGCTGTGAGCGAACCGCCGCCCGCAAGTTCGACGAGACGCCATGCACGTAGCGGACCATTGGGCGTCGCTGCGCTCCAGTGCGATCCCGGCAACGCCGCGAGTGCCACGCCGAAGGTCGAGCCGCCGACGCGAGCAAGCGCTGACCCGAACTCCGAATCGAGCTCGATACCTGCACAGAGAACTAGAACGTCACGCTCGAACGGCGTCAAGTCAAACATGCGCGCGATTCGGGCGAGCGCGCTATCGCCGATCGCCTGGCCCCGCTGCGTCAGGGCCGCGGTAGGAGCCGCGCTGGGATCGAAGTAGCCGCGCAGTCGATCGAGCTCGCCAGCGAGCGCGCGACCATCGGTGTCCGTACCACTGCCGCCCGTTGCATGGGTGGTCGACGCATGTGCGCTCATGCGGTCACCTTCACACGTGGGCCGACGAATCGTCCGAAGGTTGCGCTGGCCGGGTCAGTGTCTGTCACGAGCTGACTCGCGATACCGTCGATTCGCACGCGAACCAATTGGTCGCCGAGCACCGCCTGCGCAGGAACGGCGAACACCACGTTCTGACTCGGTCCGACAAACGGTTTCGCTGGCACCACGGTTTCACCGAGCACAAGTTCGACGCGTTGACCGGCGCGGGCCGCAGGCACGATGTCGAGCGCGAAGTCGCTTCCGCGCGCGACACTTGGCGCCAGCACCAGAACAGTCGTGATCGTGGGGGCAACAACGAATGCTGCAACGTTCGATTCAAAGCCAAGGTGCGGATCGGCCGCTGTCCCGAACGCCACTGAGTGAATGACTTGCACAGTCGCCACGCCAGCAGGCAGGCTCGCTGGCAGAGCGACAACGATTGTGCCATCGTCGAGCGGACTCACGGTGACATCGTTCGTCGCGAAGCGAATCGCCACGCCCGGACCCGAGAGATTGACACCGCGAACGGTGAGTGATCCGCCCGAGACAACGAGCGCTGGCTCGACAGTTTCGATGTGCGCTGGTCTCAGCGTTTGCACCTGAATGTTGCGCTCGCGCACTGGCAGCGCGCTGCGCACGGTGCGCTTGCTTTCGATGAGGACGACGGACGCGCGATACGCCGCAGTCGGACGGCTGCGGGCCTGGAGCGCCGACCAGAGCCGCGACATTTCTTCGCCACCGAGAGTTTCAGGCGCCACGCGAACCCGATCGACTTGTTCGTCGAGCCCGCTCCCAGCAAGCTTCGGCTGCGTTAACCCACGAATCACCGCTGGTGAGATCGCTGGCGTTTCATGCAAGATTTGCATCGCATGGCCGAGGAGGACATCGGCGTGCCACGCTTGTCTGCCATACGCGGTGATGAGGTAACGCAGATCAAGCGCCAAGGGTGGATTCGCTGTCCGTTGACCAGCTGAGTCATGCATGCGCGCGTCGAGATTCCGCCAGCCTTGATTAAACAGCGCCTGATGGAAGTACACGTTTAGCCAAGGCATTTCATCGCCGCCGATGGGCATCTGGTCGGGCGGAAGGTTCTTGACCAGCACCTCCGCGCCAAGGAGCCCGCTGAGGTCCGCCGCATTGAGGCCCTGTTGAAGCAGAGACTGAAGCGACGCCGTGACCACACCGATTGCGCGTGCGTCGCTCATTGCCGATGCCTTTCGCGCGCTGCGAGGTAGCTGTCGAGCGTGACGCTGGGCAGTCGTGCAGCCGGAGCCCGCGTCGTCGCTGGCGCCGCAGGGGGAAGGCGCAGTTCGATGCGGCCGATCGATACTTCAATCGAGATGTTAGGCACAGATGGCGCTAACTCTGTTCCTAGTCCGCGACCGGCGCTCGTGTTGGAATCACCTCGCGCGATTGATGTGCTCGCGATCTGTGCCCGCGGCATGAGCGTCGGTGCGCGATCCACTGTGAACATCGCAGTTGCCCGCGATGACGGAGCTAACGCTCGTTGAGTTCCCGCGACGATCGATTCGGGTGCCAGGCGTTCCGGCGCTCCTTTCGATGGAGTGACGACCGGCGTCGGCGCGCGACGCACCGCATCGGCACCTGGTGTCACAGCGACCGACCGCGCTCGATGGGGCGTCGAAGGCACTGACGTCGATTGCAACGCCGATCGCCGCGAGTTCTGCTGATCGCGTGCGACTGCGGCGTCGCCCGGTTCGCCAGTCATCGGTTCGCCAGCCATCGTTTCATCGGCGATACGGCGCTCTGACGCCGGCGCGAATCGCGGCGCGAGCACCGGGCGAACCGGACGGTCGCGAAGACTTGCGGCACCAATCGTCTGCGCCGCAAGTCGCCCGAGAGAGTTCCCAAACGGATTCCCAAGTGGGTTCATGGCGCGTCCCCAGCGCACTGGCGGAGATAGGCGTCGCGGCGCAAGGGACGAAGCGCAAGGATCTCGCGCTCAGACCATCCATAGGCGCTCGCCAGAACATGAACGTCGCCAAGCAGTCGTCGAGCCTCTGCGTCGATCTCGGTCCACAGAAACTCACCAAAGTCGAGTGGCGCTTCCCACGCGTGTTCGCAGCTTGGGCAGCGCAGACTGAGCGTCGAGAGCGAGAGCGGCGCTTCGGCGGCAATCAACCGATCGAACTCGCCTGCAAGTTCGTCGATCGACTCGGCGGAGAGTCGCTCTAGATCATGCCGCGCTCCGACGCCGTCGGTCAGTTTGGCGCAGCGCGCCAGTATCGCGCGCTCCGCCGTGCGGACGTCGGCGGCCGTCGCAGTAGCGGCGAGGTCACCGGCAGTCGGGAGCCGCAGCGCAACGAGCAGATCTTCTCTCAGCAAATCAACGGTCGGCGTGGGAGCGCGAGCCTCCGTGCCCGACGCACGAATCAGCTCCGTGCACGAAAGCTCGAACGTCATCTGCGCCGCGCACGCGGGACACTCGATCACCGCGTCTATCGCGTCGCCGAACGTCAGGGCACGCAGGTGTGCGAGCAGTCGGTCGCGTTCGGCAACGCCCAGTGCAGCCGGATCGGATGCTCCGGCCTCTTCAAGCGCAATCAGCGCACGCTCGCCAGGACCTCCAAGGATCCCGCGCTCCCATGCGTCGACTAGTGCGCTCGCGCTCAGACCGCCCATCATCGACGTCAGGCTCCCACTTACGGCTCATTGAACGAAGGTTCCGACGGCTCGGTAACGGCGAGGTCGCGCTCCCAACCCTCGTTCTCTAGCTTGATGGTCTGAATAGCAACCGCGTTTGCGTTCGCGTCGAGATCGGGCAACGAGTGGTACTCGCTGACCCAACATCGGAAGACGCGATACGCGAGAGCGAGTTGACCAGCCTCGTTGTAGAGCTCGACGATGATGTCTTTCCGGAAGTCTCGCAGCGAAACTTCTGCTCCGAGGCCAGCCCCAAAGTTCCAGATCTTGTTCGCCCACGCTTCGAACTCGATGTCGTGCGTGACGCCGCGCTCGAGCGTGATCGCTTCAAACTTCGTTCGACCCGGACTCTTTCGCGACGTGCTCGGATCGGCACCATCGCGATGTTCGACGACCTCCGTCGTCCGCTTCAGACCGCCAACCTTGCTAATGCCAGCGACGTAGCGGCCGTCCCACTTCACGCGAAACTTGAAGTTCTTGTACGGATCGAATCGCTTCGGATTGACCACGAACTGAGCCATGATGAGTTCCTCTCGCTGTCGCTAGGGGTAGTTAGGTCGCGATCTGGCCTGCCATCTGTTGGATGCGGATGACGACAAATTCTGCCGGTTTCAGCGGCGCAAACCCAACGAGCACGTTGACGATTCCAAGGTTGATGTCGGTCTGAGTTGTCGTCTCGCGGTCGCACTTGACGAAGTACGCATCGCGCGATGAGGTCCCTTGAAACGCGCCTTGTCGAAACAACGTGTTCATGAACGCGCCGACGTTCAATCGGATCTGCGCCCACAGTGGTTCGTCGTTGGGCTCGAACACCACCCACTGCGTGCCGCGGTAGAGGCTTTCCTCGATGTACAGCGCCACGCGCCGCACCGGCACATACTTCCACTCCGACGCGTTGCGATCATCGCCGTCACAGGTCCGGGCGCCCCACACGACGTGCCCCGCTGCGGGCATCGTCCGAAGACAGTTCACGCCGAGCGGATTCAGGTCGCCGTTCTCAGCGTCGGTCAGCGGCACTGCGAGTGCGTCGACGCCAAGCAGCCGTGCGTCGAGCCCGGCCGGTGCTTTCCAGATACCGCGCGTCGAATCGGTACGAGCGATCACGCCAGCGACAACGCCGCACGGCGCGAAGTCTTCAATCTGTCGGTCGTGCAGTGGGTTCGGCTGACGAACGCGCGGGAAGTAAATCGCAGCGTTCTTGCTCGTGACTGCGATGTCGGTCGCAAGTTTGGTTCGGGCCGCGTCCTTCGTCTTCCATTCCACTGGCGGGTCGATGATCAACATCGCGCGGCGCTCTTCGCAATACGCGGCGGCCTTCGCCCAGATGCTCTTATCGAGGTTCGCCGTGTCGCTCACTGGCGGGATGCACAAGAGGTTGAAGATGTCCGCCTTGTCGAGCGCGAACATACCGGTCTTGTTCGTTTGGCTTCCCTCGTACGCGGCGACGTCGAGCGGATCGCCGTCGTCAGCGAAGTCAGCGGCCGCCACTTTCGACGAACTCGCGTCGGCGAACGGATCGCCAGTCGGCGCAGCGCTCGCGGCAGGACGGTTCGCGCCGGGCAGAGCAGCGGTCCGGACGAGTGTCGACTCCTGTTCAAGGACGCGCGTCACGAACCGCGGAGACGTCGATACAACCGAAACGTTGCGATGCACCTCGACAGCGCCAGTGTCGCCGTCGCGCACGGACAAGTTGAAGATCTTGTTGTCGCCCGGTCGCACATCGTGATCGACGCGGGCGCGCAGTCCGTTTCCCCATGAGCCGGAGTTGGCCGCAACGAGCGCCAGAGTGTCGACGGCAAGCTTCGCTTGCTCGACCGCGCCTTTCTTCTTGGTAAGTCGGACGATGATCGCCGTCGATCCGCCGTTCAGGAAGAAGTCCCGAACGGCGTAGCTCATCGTGCTATCGGCTGAGAGGCCGCCGAACGCGCGTTCGTAGTCGCCGTAGCTCTGAATGGTCGTCGGTTCGTTCAGCGCCCCGCGCTTCGCGCGCCCGACGAAGGCTGCGATCGACGTCGCAACCCCTGTGATCGTGCGAACTCCGCTGGGCAACTCTTCGATGTACACACCGGGATAGGTGTAGTTCACGGGCATAGCGCCTCCCTAGGACCTATGGGCAAGTTCAAAGACAGAGCCCGA
>JAWXCC010000115.1:0-13965 GCA_034440475.1 Phycisphaerae bacterium
ACGAGCATGACGAGCATGACGAGCATGACGAGCATGACCAACGGGATAAACGGCAACAACGTTTTGGTTGACGTCGACAACGTCGAGAAAACGTTTCATCGCGGCGCCGAAGAGATTCGCGTCCTCGCCGGCCTGAGTCTGCAAGTGCCGACAGGCGAGTTTTTAGCACTCATGGGGCCATCGGGGTCGGGCAAGACCACGCTGCTCAATCTCATCGGCGGCTTGGATCGAGCCACCAAAGGATCGGTCACCGTCGGTGTCGATCGGC
Organism: Phycisphaerae bacterium; assembly: GCA_034440475.1. Taxonomy (GTDB): domain Bacteria; phylum Planctomycetota; class Phycisphaerae; order Phycisphaerales; family SM1A02; genus JAEUIT01. Next base: position 269 of record JAWXCC010000115.1, read on the forward strand.
TTGAGAGCCTGTCGGCGCGCCGCCTCGCAGCGTGGAGGGCGCGGCACGTCGGACTCGTCTTCCAGTTCTACAACTTGCTCCCCGTGTTGTCAGCCGCGCGGAACGTCGAGTTGCCGCTCCTGCTCACGTCGTTGTCGAGATCAGAGCGGCGCAAGCACGTCGCGGTCGCACTCGATGTCGTCGGGCTGTCGCATCGAGCCAATCACTCTCCGCGCACGCTTTCGGGCGGCGAACAGCAGCGCGTTGGAATCGCTCGTGCCATCGTCTCCGATCCCACGCTGCTTCTGTGCGATGAGCCGACCGGCGACCTTGATCGCAAGTCTGGCGACGAAATCCTCGGTCTCCTTCAAGCGCTGAACACACAGCATGGCAAGACCATCATCATGGTCACCCACGATCCGCATGCATCGGCGCGGGCCACGCGGACCGTTCATCTTGAGAAGGGTCAACTCTCGGCCGAGGCGCCGCGATGAAGTTTCTGCGCCTCGTGTGGAGCAATCTCATGCGCAGGAAACTGCGCACCTCGCTCACGCTACTCTCGGTCTTCATCGCGTTTCTGCTCTTCGGGATTCTCTGCACCATCAAGGAGTCGTTTTCAGCGGGCGTCACGATGGCGGGCGCAGATCGACTCATCGTGCGCCACAAGGTGTCGCTGATCATGCTGCTCCCCGTCAACTACGGAAAGCGCATGGAGAACGTTCCTGGCGTCGATGCCGCCGTCCACTGGACTTGGTTCAACGGCATCTACCAGAACGAGCCGAAGAACTTCTTCGGAAGCTTTCCCGTCGATCCCGAGCCTTTTCTCAACATGCATCCGGAGTACGTGTTGTCGAGCGCCGACAAGGCAGCGTGGCTTTCGACGCGCACCGGCGCAATCGTTGGGCGAACGCTCGTCGAGCGCTTTGGATGGAAGGTCGGCGACCGCGTTCCGTTGATGTCGCCGCTCTGGCAGCGCAAGGGTGACATCGCGTGGGAGTTCGACATCGTGGGCATCTACGACGGCGCGAAGAAGGGCACCGATACCTCGGGGTTTTTCTTCCGTCACGACTACTTCGACGAGGCCCGCGCCGAAGGCCAAGGGCTTGTCGGCTGGTACGTCGTCCGCGTCAACGATCCTGATCGCACTGCTGAGGTCGCGGCGGCGATCGATGCAGAGTTCGCCAACTCGCCGTACGAGACGAAGGCAGAACCCGAAGGCGCGTTCGCGCAGAGTTTCATTGAGCAGATCGGCAGCATCGGCACGATCTTGCTTTCGATTCTGAGCGCGGTCTTCTTCACAATTATTCTTGTCGCCGGGAATACGATGGCCCAGGCAGTGCGCGAGCGCACCAGTGAACTCGGCGTGCTCAAAGCGATCGGATTCACGAACGAGCGCGTGTTGGCGCTGGTGCTTTTCGAGTCGTGCATCATCGCGATGGTCGGCGGATTCGCGGGCTTGGGTGCGGCGTGGCTGCTCACGCTCGGCGGAAGTCCGGCACCCTCGGTCCTCCCAGTCTTCTATCTTCCTGTCGGTTACCTCGTGATCGGCGTCGCGTTCGTCGTGGGACTCGGGGTGTGCGCGGGCATTTTTCCGGCGCTCGCGGCGATGCGCCTCCAAATCGCGGTCGCGCTTCGGAGGAACGCATGATCAACTGGCTCTCTCAAGTCTGGTCGGTGACGCTTTTCAACTTGCGCACGATCCCCGAGCGCCGCGGGGCATCCATCGCCGCTGTCGTCGGCATTGCCGGCGTCGTTGCGGTGCTGGTCGGCGTGCTGTCGATCGCCGCAGGCTTCAGCGCCGCCATGACCGTCGCCGGCCCCGACGACATTGCGATGGTGATGCGCTCAAGCGCCGACAGCGAGATGACGAGCGGACTCTCGCGCGAAGAGGTCCGCCTCATCGCCGATGCTCCAGGCATCGCGCGCGGGACGGATGGCTCGCTCTCGTCTGCGGAGTTGTTCGTCATCATCAATCTGCCCAAGCGCTCCACTGGCACCGACGCGAATGTTCCGTTACGCGGCGTCGAGCGCGCCGGTGTCGCGGTCCGCAGCGGCATGACCATGGTCGAGGGCCGAATGTTCGAATCGGGGCGCAACGAGGTGATAGTCGGTGCTGGTGCCGCTCGCGCGTTCGCGGGTCTCGACGTTGGAAACACGATTCGCGTTGGCCAGAATGACTGGACAGTCGTAGGCATCTTCACGGGTGCTGGCGGAGCTTCGGAGTCGGAAATCTGGACCGACGCTGCGGTGCTTCAGCCTGCGTACCAGCGCGGCGATTCGTTTCAGTCGGTGTACGCGAAGCTGGCGACGCCCGAGTCGTTCTCACAATTCAAAGACGCGCTGACTGCTGATCCTCGCTTGAAGGTCAAGGTGGTTCGGCGAGGCGAGTACCTCGCCGAGCAGTCGGCGATGCTCACGAGTTTCATCCAGGGCATCGGTGTCTTCATCGCTGGCCTGATGGCGCTCGGCGCGCTCTTTGGTGCGCTGAACACCATGTACAGCGCGGTCGCTGGACGAACCCGCGAAATCGCCACGCTTCGGGCGTTGGGCTTCGGCGCAGCTCCGATCGTTCTTTCAGTCATGCTCGAATCACTGGTCTTGGCCCTCATCGGTGGCGCGCTCGGCGCGACCCTAGCCTACTTCGCCTTCAACGGCTTTCAGGCGTCGACCATCAACTGGCAATCGTTCAGTCAGGTCGCCTTCGCATTCGCGGTGACACCGCAACTTCTGGTCACCGCAATCGTGTGGGCAGCAATCATTGGAATGTTAGGCGGGCTTTTCCCAGCGATTCGCGCGGCGCGATTGCCGATCGCGAGCGCGCTGCGCGAGGGGTAAGGGCACCAGTTCGCTGGCTGCGTGCAGCGTCATCGTCCGCGACGGCGCGTCGGAGTGGGAGTGGGGGCGGGAGTCGGAATCGCGATGCGGGCTTGGGTGCCGGCGATGTTCGCAAGACCCCAAGCGCTGATGGCCTTGAGTACCGGAAGGAGTTCGCGGCCGCGTTTCGTGAGGCCGTAGGCTGAACTGCCCGCCCGCTGCGTCGACGGCGTGGTTTCGATGAGTCCGTTTGCCTGAAGACGTTCAAGCCGGTCCGCGAGGATGTTAGACGCGATCCGCTCGGGGGATTGCGCGAGCTCGCCGTAGTGCGACTTGCCCGCGAACAAGTCGCGCACGATCAGAAGGCTCCACTTGTCGCCTATTCGATCGAGCACGCAAGCGAGCGGGCAAACCGAGCGTTTGGGAGAGCGGGCACTCATTGCCGGTCGCGCGGAAGTTCGCGAGTGATTCGTTCGATCTGACTGCGATGAATTGCCATATGCATCGCGGCCAGCGCGTGCCATCCCGCTGCGTCGAGCGGTCCAAACCATGGATGAGCGAAACCCAATCGTGAACCCAGCCGTGGATGCAGCTCGGGCATCGCGGCGACAGTCGCGAGCAGTCTGTCACACGACTGCTCGTACTGTTCTTCGACTTCGCCTCCGACATCAGGACTCGGCTTGACTGCGGCAGTGCTGACCTTGCCTTCGGGAATCGTGTCGCGACTCAGCGCATCGATCACCCGCGCAATCTCGACATGCACGATGCGCAAGTGGTCGAGCGTCATCCAAACCGACCAGAAGCGGCTGCTATCTTCGAGTCCGCGCAGTCGCGGAATCAACACGCGTTGCCCGCGCGAGAGATCGCTGAGCGGCTGCCGAAGTCGCGCGCTCGCGTCGCGCTCGCGAAGAAACTCGTTTGTAAACGTCGCTCGTGTGGCTCGCCAGCGCCTGATGGCGAAGAGAGCCCGTCCGACCAGGAGCTCTATCGCGGGAAGGCCTGCGCCGGGCAGCGCGAGTTTCGGTGCGAGCGGAGGAGCGTGCTGGGCGGTCAGGGTCGTCATGGTGGATGACGGTACCATTTGACTTGCACATTGCAAGTGATTTGACGCCGACTGGTGTTCTTCGCGCGGCCCTTCCGCAAGCCCTAGGCGAACGATCTCGCGGTGCCGCCGCCCCAAGCGAATGCCGTCTCCAAGTCCCGCGCGAGATGGAGGAGATGAATTGCAATACGGCGAGTTGGTGCTCGCCGTCGAGGCCGCTTTCGAAGCCTTCGTCGCCACTGATCAGAATCTCGCGTATCGACTACAAGCTAGCGCAGGTGCGTTCGCTGCTCAGCACTGCACCGTCACGCGCAAGAACGTGGCTGGAATGGACGTGCTGCCGTCCTTCGACTTGTTCTGCGCTGTGCCGAGTTCCAAGAGCTGTTGGTGCAAGTCCTCGACTTTCCCGTTCTTTCCTGCCGCGTCGTACGCATTCATCGTTGGGCCGTAGAACCGTTTGAAGGTCTCGATGAGGTGCGCGGGCGCGGCTGGCGTGATGAACGTGAACGTGTCCCTCACCATAGAGATCTTCGAGGTAGGAATTCCCGCCTGCCCGAAGCGCTCGACGATGTGCGACTCGACGCCCCACGTCATCGGGCTAATGAATCCTTCCGGCGGTGGTGGTGTGAACGACGAACTGATCTTGAGCAACTGCGAGACGAACGACGTGGGATCGTTGGGAACCCAGTTACCCATCACGATGCGCCCACCGGGCTTCGTGACGCGAACCATTTCCTTCGCCACCTCAAACGGCTTGGGCGCGAACATGGCGCCAAAGAACGAGATTGTCAGGTCGAACGAGCCGTCGGCCACGCCCTGCAAGCTGCACGCATCGCCTTCGTGGAACTTCAACGTGCTGAGGCCCAAACCCGTTGCGCGCCGGTTGCCAGCTTCAACGAGGTTCTTCGCGATATCGATTCCCACCACCTCCGCTCCCTAACGCGCGAGAGGAACTGCCGTCGTGCCGTCGCCGCAGCCGAGGTCAAGGATCCGCAGCGGCGGCTTGACTCCGAGCGACGCAGCGATCGCCTCGCCCGACTGACGCATGAACGCGGCGATCTCGGTGAAGTCGCCCTTCTCCCACAGTGCTTTGTTAGTATCCACGGTTGGTTCCAAAGTTTTTATGTTCGCGACCTTTCGACCGACCGCGCACACGATGATCGCGCTACGAGCGCAGCGCGGGCAACCGCAGCGAAAACCTGCAGCCCTGTCCGACTTGCGTCTTGACTTCGATCGTCGTCCCCAGCAGCCTGGCCGCCTGGGACGCGATGGCCAAACCCAGACCGAATCCCCCTTCGTCTGCGAAAGCTCTTTCGCCCGGCTGCGGCAGCCGCCCGAACGCGTTGAAGAGAGTGTCAAGCTGATCTTGCGGGATGCCGGGCCCGTCATCGATAACGGACACAATCCAAGAATCGCCTTCCGTTCCGTTCAGCCGCTCGGCCTCTACCCGCACCCCGACCGCGCTCGATCCTGCGGTCGCCGCACTTGAGCTGTGCTTCACCGCGTTGCCGATCAGGTTCTGAAGGATGATCGTGAGAAGATCGGCGTTGGTGGAGGCCGTGGCCTTCGGGTCGATGGCGACGTCGATCCGCGGACCGCTGCCGCTCATGTCGGCGGTCGCCATCGTGACGATCGGTTCCACGATCTCCCGAAGCGTCACCGACGCGACGCCGAACTTGGCGTCGGAGTTGCGCAGCCGTTCGTGCTGGAGCAAGCGGTTCATCCCCTGACGGGTGCGCTTGACGATGGCCAACGACGCACCAACCCGTTTGGCCGCCTCGCTCATCTCAGGAAGCTTGGACAGCTCGTGCTGAATCCACTCCAGGTTGCAGGACATCACGAAGAAGGTGTTGCCGAGGTCGTGGCTGATGAAGGACAAATGTTTGAGTTGTGCCTCGGCCCCCTGCCGCAGTCCCTGCCTCTGCTGCTGAACCAGCGCCAACACGCCTTGCTGGAGCATGATGTCGATCATGGCGTGCAACGCCGCCGCCTCCTCGGCAGTAGACCGGCGTGCGAGCGCCTCCTCAACGCGGGACACGATGACGCGACGGAGCACCCGCTCTTCGGCGAAGAGTTCCGAGAGGTCATAATCCTGCATGAAGCGGTGGAAACCGTGGGCGGGGGCAGCCTGCATGAGGCGCCGCAAGTCCGGAGGATCGTTCGACTCGAGCGCATCGGCCATCGCCGACAAGATGCGGGCGATGTCGTCCTGAAATTCAGCGACCGTGAGCTCAGCGAGTTCGGGCATCGAGAAGAGCGTGCGGCCGCGCCATTCATCCAGAATGCGAGCGGACTGCGAGCGGATCGCCCGCGCCACCTCCGGGTAAGGGTGGTATGCAGGCTTGTCGGGAGGCTCGCTCCGATGCACTGGCTCGAGAGTCGTTTCCGGCATGCGAGCAGCATATCGGTGCGGAGAATACCGTCGGAGCTTCGTTGCGTTGATCGTCCTGGTAGACGCCGGGGTGGCGCACTTCTGTCAGGCCCCAAACACGGTCGTTTTCGTCGGTTGCCGCAGCGAGCGATTGAACTCTCCCCAATTCCTGATCCACCGCAGTCCTGAACCACAACAAAACGCGGTTAAGTAACATCTCGTCTGTCAATTCATAACTTTCGCCTGTCGCGAGTTCCCCGGACGATGATGAATTTTTGTTGAGGGATCATCGGAAGTTCCGGGGTCGCATATCTGGTGACGTGATCGGCAGGTCGTTCAGGCTCAGGGTTATTCCGGTTTCTGGGCGAGGTCGAGGTAGATGCGTCCTACGGGTCCACTCGTCGTCGACCTCGGCGAGGACGGCGCTGACGAGGCGCAGGAGCGACTCTGTGTTGGGGAAGAGCGTGGTGACGCGGGTGCGTCGCTTGATTTCCTTGTTGAGTGCTTCGAGTGTGTTGGTGGTGCGGAGCCTCCTTCGGTGTTCGCATGGAAGCGCGAGGACCGTGAGCGATTCGCGGACGTTCGCCTCAATCCAAGGAGCAAGCTCAGGCGCGGTCGACTTGTACTTCTGGGCAATGATTCCGATGCGCCGGTTCGCCTCAGCGCGATCGGGCGCATCGAGGATGGACCTCGGATCGCATCGAGAGCTTGGGCACGTAGGCGAATGCATTACGGATGAGATGAAACTGACAACGCTGCCACGGCGTGCTGGGGAAGACGGCTTCGCTGAGCTTGCACGAGACGCCCAGGACGGACCGCTTGCCGTTCTCGCAGACACCGATGGCGACGAGGACGGCGCAGCTGACGACGGAGCCGCCGTGCCGGACCCTCTCGTATCGCGCGCCGATGATGAGATCGGGGATGAGATAGGGGACAGCGCCGAGCGGACGAGTGCGCTAATTCTCGAGGTCGTCGTCGAGTTCCTTGGCGAGGCGGCTGACCTGCGTGCTGGAGATGTCAGTGCCGCAGAGCGCTTCGGTGACCTCGCGGACGTTGCGGGTGGAGACGCCTTGGACGTACATCTCGGCATCCAGGTGATCGCTCGTAGTCGGCGGCACCGAGGACCTGCGGCCATTCAGCGAGCATGGCGGCGTTGAGGAGGGTGGCGAATGCCTGTGACATTGAATCGGCACCGTGCTCCGTGACGAGTGCGAAGAGCTGTTCGAGAAGCTGTGAATCGTTAGACTGTTCGAGGCGGGTCATGGGGCACTCCTTCTTGCGACTAAACAACCGGAGCCTTCATGACCTGCCGATCACGATAGACCAATAGGCGAAGGCGTAAACGACAGGGAACAGACAGTATTCGTCAGGCTGTCCACAGCGAAAGTACAGACGGGACGGTACTCAAGCCCGCAATGCAAAACGTAGCCGCTGTATATCCACATTGAGCGTCCCGATATAAACGTGAGGCTGTCACCATTTCAGCCCAGAATCCGTGCCACCCACCTCCTCCCAACTTAGCGGGCAAATCATCTGGCTGCTTGTGCTGGCGATCCCCGTTGCGTGTGTCGCGCGGACAGTCGTCTTTGAGGAGGTGTTCCGAGAAATTCGCGAATACTGCGAGGAACGTAGCAAATCGGGGCGGTCGATTCTCACCCGAAAATTCTTTTACCTGTTCACCTGCGAGTACTGCTTCAGCCATTATGTCGCGATCTCTTTCTTGATCCTCACCAACTATCGACTGCTACTAGACGATTGGCGGGGATATATCATCGCGTTCTTTTCAATCGTGTTCGTCGCGAACGTATATATGAGCATGTACTCGCGCCTCCGCGTGGACATCACTCAGACGAAGGTTGAAATCAAACAAATGGGTGTGGAGAAGAAGAAATTAGATTGACGCAATTTTATTTGGTGGCACACCGCCGAGTCAGGTTCGTCGCCCTGTTTTTGCTTATAAGGGGCTCAGAAGAAATTCTACTAACTCGCTCCTTGCTGACCCTCTTTATCCCAGACTGACGCTAACACTACAGCGCTATCACTAACCGCTGTTCACCTTTCGCTTGCTCGTTTTTTTATGGCTCGCGTACGACGCCGCGTTCCGGCGCTGGTGATATGTCGTTCGCCGCGTCAGCTCAGCCCACGAGCGCCAGTTGTTGCCCCACAGCTTCGTCGCGAACGTGCTCGTCACCTCCGCTACCTGCTCGAACGTGACCCGCTAATTTTTTTCCCCCCTCCCCAGAGATAGGCCCCGGCGGTCTGCTCGGGCAGGAACTGCATCGCAAGCCTCACGCACGTCCAGTGCCGTATCAGGCTCGTGCACGTGCGCACCTCGAACGCACCGAGGCCCGCCTCCTGCTTCGCGCGCTCGAACCACTTCTTCACGTGCCAGCGCGAGAAGAGCGCGCGGATCATCTCGTCCCGCGCCGTCGGCTCCGAGGCGCTGCTCACCACGTACTTCACTTCGCCCGTCGCGAGAGGGTGCAGGAGCAACCGCCAGTACTTCCGGTCCGTCGGGATCGGCACGCCGCGCGGCGTCTCCGGCGCGTTGAGGTGCACGAGCGCCGCCTTCCAATTCCACACGCACGTCCCGTGCGTCGTCTCCTTCACCTCGCACCGCTTCCACTGCTGCTGCGTGAACGCGGAACTGAGCTGGCAGAGGTTCCCGACCCGCCGCGCCGCGTGGCACTTCTGCCGCGTCGCGCACGCTGGCCGATTCACCCAGCAGCGGAAGTCCTTCGGGACCTCGCCGACGCCGCGCTGCCCGAGCGCGTCGAGCTCGAACCAGAACTTCGGAATGCGGCCGTAGTCCTCGTCGAAGACGAGCCACGAGAAGCGCACGCCCTCGGCGATCGCGGCCTTCACCTGGTCGATCGCGATGGCCCACTTCGTCTTGTGGCGCAGCGAGTCGGGGATTCCCGCTTCGCGGCAACGGTCACGGTCCGAGTCCCAGCTCTCGGGCAGGTAGAGGTTCGTTGCGAGCATGCAGGAGAAAGGATTCTTCGCGTCGTCGTCGGTGTAGAGGAGATGCTGCGCGACGACACAGTTGTCGACCTTGCCGGACTCGCCCCCATGTGAGGGGCAATACTGCCGCTGCACGCCCGGCGTCTTGTCGCCGCGCTTGGCGTGGCCGGTGGCGTCGATGACTCCGATGCCGCCCTCGCGCGGTCCCGGACGGTTCGCGACGCGCCGTGTCAGCATGCGTCCGAGGCGCTCGTGGTCCCAGACGAAGAACGAGAGGAACTCCTGCATGGTCCGCACAGGCACACTCGCGGCCAGCGCGATCGGCTCGACCCTCTTGCGCTTGAGGTCGGCGAGAAGTCCGAGGACATAGAGCTGAAGATATCTCCGCGTCTGCTCGCGCTTAAGGCAGACGCGTAGTTCCGAGAGCCACGACTGCAGCGCGGCATACAGCGACTGGATCTGTTCTGATTCCATGCGACCGCTCCTGAGATGACGACAGGAGTTGATCGGATTAGGTGGCGGCGGGACTTGAGCAGAGGTAGCGCTGTAGTGCTAATCAGGGTGCAGAACACAAATAGAACTTTTATTAGATAGTGTTTGGGTCTGGGAGCCAGAAACTCGGCGTTTACTGGCTAGAAACACCGTTTCTGCCACTTGAGGGACAGAGCGGCGGGGCCGACAGGCACCGACGCCGGGCGTCAGGGTGATTGACCCCGTCTATCGACATTGCCGGATCTGAAACCTGTTCGTTGGGGGGCGAGGGTTGTTGTCTGTGAGCCCCATGCGTATTCGGTTTATCATTGCGGAACGACGACTTCTCCGAGCAACAACCAACCCGGCTCGCTGGACTCCTGGGTTATGTTCGCAAACCGCACCGGCGCGCCACCGCTCAGGGAATTTGGAAACCGCACCGCGACGGTGTATTTACCAGCCATTACACTTCGGACTTCCAGCGTTTGAGACCAAATCCGAGGTTTGTCATCGGGCAGCAGTCCGAGCAACTCGCCCGAGCCAGGAAATGACTTGGCCACCACGCCGGCAGTCAGCAGCCCCCACTCCGCCTTCCAGCCGTAATAGAACGGTGCAACGCCTCGGTTTTCGATTTCGAGGTCCACGGATAACTTTCCATCCTTCACGTCGCCGATCGTTATGGCTGATGCGTGGAACTCATACCCCATCCGCCGGACATCCTCTTCGGCTTGTCAAAATCGTTCGGCGGTCTGCCTCTTCTGAAACATGCCGCTGTCCATCAGCCACGTGGAGTGTGTCGCCTCAACGCATCGGCGGAAGTTCTGAATACTTTGATTCTTCGGCGTCGTATCGAACACCTCGCCCCATGCCTCAGGACGGATCTCGCCGCCAATAGGACGCGTCTTCCACTTAGCTTCGGCGTTGGGGCCAGCGGCTTTCAAGGCAGACATGTAGAACCATTCGTCGCCTTTCTTGCCGGTGTCGAGCGTGGCCCACGCGAACGAATCGTCGTGGTAGCCGAACTTTCGATCAGCATTACTCTCCTTTGCGCTGCGCTCGCCAACCGGGGACCGCAGCAGCACCGGCGTGATTCGGAACGCCGCCTCGTAGGCGTCCATGACTTCGCGTTGCACGGCCTTTCTGGCGAAGGGTTCGCTCTTGGGGTGCGTGTGCCACTCGCCCCAAACGCCGAGCAACCCGGCCGTGATAAACCCGATACGCGGATCGCCATCATACTTCTTGCCGAGTGCGGCAATGAAATTCTTCAACGACTTGCGCAGCCTCTCGTCTTCGTAGTTGGGGGTATGAATCGTGGCGATCGGCAGCGGCTGGGTCTCATCTTGCCGCCATGTTGTCACGGACAAGCCGTCCTTCACCAGAAAGTCCGGAACCACACCTTCTTTTCCTGGATATTCCAAGAAGACTCGGAGAATGGCTTGATGCCCGCGTCTAGCGATGGCATCAAGCATTGTCTCCAAAGGCTTCCAATCGAACTCTTCGTACCCCTTCACGAGGGCGGAGTAAGGCAGATAGAAAAACTCCATGCTGTGTGGGAAGAAGGCACGGACATCGGATTGATACGGAGCGAGCCCCTTCAGCGGGTTGTCCAACGGGGCCGGGGCATACTCAAGGACTCGACGCGGCTCGCCAGCACCAACCTGAACAGCACTTGAGATCGCCGTCAGAAGACAAAGAATTAGATGTAAATGAACGTTCTTTCCCATCCCGTGATCCGGGCACTTTCCGCAAAAACACTCTTGACGTGTCACCTGAGCTTTCGATTCACCCGCAACTTCTTGTTGACAACTCGCGAAGTGAGAGAGTAGTCGGCCAGTTCGTTAGCAGCCCGTGGCGAAAGTGCTTTGGTAGCGAGAACGAGGATGTTGGCACAGATGCCCAACTGTAGAGTGGGGTCCGCGACACAGCTTTATCCGCAAGATACGGCAAGTCGCGGCGACGCCGCAGCCACCCAATATTGGGGGCTAACAGCCTCGGTCGTAGCCCGGATGACTTTCGTCACGGGCTGCTAGGCCTTGTTTCCACAACGAGAAAGCCCTTCGATGTGCTCATCGAAGGGCTTTACTCTGAACAAAGTGGGAGTGACAGAACACCAATAGAACTTTTCTCGGAAGGCGTTCGGGTGTAGGAGCCCAGCACACGCCGTTTGTTGGCCTCGGAAGTGCCTGGAAGGGCACAGTGACCCTTCTGACCCGTAGACTCCCCGCTCGTGCACCCAGCCACCATTGGTCCATTCCAGATCCTGCGTGAACTCGGCCGGGGCGGCATGGGCGTGGTGTATCTCGCGACCGATACCAAACTCGACCGGCAGGTCGCCGTCAAGGCCCTGCCCGCCGATCTCGCCGCCGATCCCGATCGCCTCGCCCGCTTCCAGCATGAGGCCAAGGTGCTCGCTTCGCTGAATCACCCGAACGTCGGCGGCATTCACGGGCTCGAACAAGCCGACGGCCACCGGTACCTGGTGCTGGAGTTCATCGAAGGTGAGACGCTCGCGGAGCGGCTCTCCCGCGGCCCGATCCCAGTCGATGAGGCGCTCACGCTGGCCAAGCAGATCGCCGAGGCCCGTGAGGCCGCCCACGAAAAAGGCATCGTCCACCGCGACCTCAAGCCCGGCAATGTGATGGTCACACCCGATGGCGTGGTAAAGGTTCTCGATTTCGGCCTGGCACGGACCGCTGAGGGTTCACCGTCTTCGACCAATGCCGTCGCGAGTTCGGATTCGCCGACCGTGACTTCACCACCTCGTCACTCCCCGACCATCCCCTGCGTCATCATGGGCACGGCTGGCTACATGAGCCCCGAGCAGGCTCGTGGCAAGCCCGTCGACAAACAACTCTCCCATCGGCGGCGGTGCTGGCACCCGAGTTCTGGAAGGCGAATCCGGGGTCGAATACGACGCTTCCTCGATCACCCCGGACGGGACGACGCTCATCTTCACGCGAACTCCTCTCAGCGATAAGACCGGCGACACCATGACGCTGAGGCTGGACCAAGACGAGCCCGCCAAGACGTTCATGAAGACGCCGGACCCTGAGTGGAGTCCGCGCTTGTCGCCGTCGGGTGATGTCGTGGCCTACACGGTCTGGAAAGAAGAGGACGTCGGTGCGACGCTGAAAGTGGTCGCCTATCCGACGCCATCCGCCACGGTTCAGGTCTCCGCCACGCCAATCTCTTTTGGCGGCTACTGGTGGCTCAGCGCGAGCGAGCTGGCCTGGATCGATACAACGCAACGGATGTGGAGCGCCACGATCACGAGCAAGGACGGCCGCATCGACGTCGGCGTGCCCAAGCCGCTCTTCGATGGCAGGCCGCTGGAAAAGCAGATCAGGATCCTCGACTACGACCCCACGGGCGACCGATTCCTGATCGCGATCCAGGACGAGCCGCCGGAGGAGCCGCGGCTGATCATCGTGAGCGATTGGCGGGCGGAACTCGTCGGCTCGCAGCCAGCGCTGAAGTAGGCGTCGGCTGGTCGCGCTGGCGTGTGAGCGAACACCACGCGATTGGTTCAATCCGACATTCCGCCGATCGGCGAAATCAGAAGCGCTGACAGGGCGACGAAAAGCAACTCAATCACAAACGCCCGCGAGCTCGGGCTCACGGGCGTTTGTAGTCTAATCGGGCTGGCGGGATTTGAACCCACGACCTCTTGACCCCCAGTCAAGCGCGCTACCAAACTGCGCTACAGCCCGTCAGGAATTTGTGACGCGCGCCTCGTGCGCGACTCGTCGCCATCCAACACTCGCACCAAGACTCGCACCAAGACTCGCACCAAGACTCGCAATAGAGCGTTACGCTTCATGCGAGCTAGCGGACAGGGCGAGATTCGAACTCGCGATACAGCTTTCGCCGTACACGGCATTTCCAATGCCGCTCCTTCAGCCGCTCGGACACCTGTCCTTCACAGCGAAGAGTGTAACCGAATGGGCAGTATCGACAAGAAGATCGCCCCCACGGACGAGACCCAACCGAGCGCGCTGTGCGGCATCGTGGTGATCGATAAGCCCGAGGGAATGAGTTCATTCGGCGTGGTGGCTC
>JAWXCC010000116.1:0-11160 GCA_034440475.1 Phycisphaerae bacterium
CACTCACGCACGGATTTTGAACGTGGGTCGCGCAATCGAGGTCGATCGACGGGCCCGTCACCAGCGTCGTTGTGCCCGCAGCGCGATCGCGCACATACACGTCATGGCCAGAGTTAGGGATAACCAGATTGTTCGCTGTCGTCCGGAACGCGATGATCTGTCCAGATGCGTCCATCGATGGCGCAGTGCTCGCATAGTTCGCAGCGGTACCGTTCGTAGCGACGCTGACAAGCTCTATCGCACCAGTGACACGGTCCTTCAGCCAGACGCGAATTGCGGCTGGGAGACCGAGGCCGAAATCGGCGACCGATGAGAACGCGACGAATCTCCCATCAGCCGACACGATGGGCGAACCGGCGTCGCTTGATGCCTGCCCGCCGTCGGCCGCGACGCTCACTAATGCAATCGCGCCGGTTGCAACGTCGTATCCGAACACATCACCCTTGTCGTTCGAGTCCCCGGAGACGAGATCGATTGCTTCGGAGTAAAAGACGATCGTCGTTCCGTCGGCGCTGATTCGACCCTGCCACGAGTGCCCGTTGACCGGCGCTCCCGACGGTGTCCGAGACACGAGGATCGTCGTGCCGCGCTCACGGTCGTGAAGCCATAGTTGAACGTAGCCCTCCGTCGGCGGATACGGAAAGACAGCAAAGGTGACGAAACGACCGTCCGACGAAATGTCGATGTCCGCGCTTGCGACCGGAAGCCCCATCGGATTGGCGGCAGCGCTGACGAGCTCCATGGTGCCGGTATCACGATTCTTGACAAACACGTCAGGGAAGCCCGGTGACGGATCGATCTCCGAGAACGAAGTCGATGCGTCGGCGAAGGCGACAGATCGTCCATCTGCCGAGCAACGCACCGTCGTTGCAACCGCCGTCTGGCCGAAGCCACCCCAAACCCAGCCATTGGGTTCTTCGCCGTTAGGACCGACATCAATCGCTTCGAACACCGGACCCGTGTTCCCAAGGATGCCTACTTCTTCTGTTGTCGTCAGCGTTGCGCCGTATTGCGGATACGAGAGCGTCAGTGTGACGTTGCCAGGCAAGAGTCCGCGGAGCAGGCGACCGCCGTCATCCTCTTCGATGATTGCAAACCGCGCCGGTTCGATAGCCCACGATGTGAGATCGGCGTAGAGATCGCAGCAGATGGAATACGTCGCGCCGGAAAGGCGAGTAGCACTCGCGCCGAGTGGTTCCGCAAACCCTACGTAGACTGACGAATCAAGCGGCTCAATCGTCATCTCGGTAACTGGATCGAACGGACCGACAAGTCTGCCTCCAGCCATCTGCACCGGAACGTGCTGTCCAAATGCCTCCGGAGTCGAGATGCTGGAGAACGCTCCTGAAAATGCCGCGAGCGGAGTCGCGAGCGAAATGCCCTGGAGAATCGGAGGGACTAGGTCGGGCGCAAATGTGACTTCCAGCGCACCGCCGAACGTCATCGTTCTTGCCGGCAGCACCGGCGACATGTCCGATGCAACGACGATCTGTAATGTGCTGTTCGGCCCCAATACTCCAATCGAACAGGTCAACGTATTCGTCGGGTCGATGGAGGTTGTCGCGCTTCCACTCAGCCCGACCAGCAGCACGTTCGCGACGAGATGACTGGCAGAGCCTTTCAACGAAAGTTCGCCGATGTCCGCATCGAAGCCGACGCGCATCATGCCGCTTGAAACCAGATCGACGCCCAGCAGCGTCAGCGACCCGTTGACCAAGGCGCCGACGCCGATATCGGTCGAGTCGTTCACCATAATCGTTCCATGACCGGTGAGCGCCACCGTTCCGCTGACAACGAGCCCTTGCAACGGTGCATCGCTCGCTATCTCTATCTGGTAGTCGCCACTTGCCAGCGCTGGCAACACGGCAACATCGCGCGCCGTTGGAACCCCCGCCGACCAGTTCGCCACGTCGTGCCATGAGCCGCCGCTTGGACTTGTCCACGAAGTCACCGAGGAAGTTGCAATCGACGCGATACTTCCAGCGCCGACTGCGCCGACCATCAGCGCCAAGCAGCGCGATTTCATCAAGCTCATACCAAGCACCCTCGTACCGCGCCGGGTCCACAATATTCGTCCGAGTCGCACGAACATCGAACAACTGAAAGGACACCGAAGTCGGTTGTCCTAATACTACGAGCCCGGTGGCAAAACCGACGACGGATTTTTTTTGCCGATTTAGGCGTCAGTGCGATACCGCACGCTCCGCGGAAACGTCACCAAGTTCGCCTTCGCCTTCACAAGCGCCAAGGTTACCTCAGCGGTTTCGTTGGCTTTCGCGCTGCCTGTCTTGAGGATGTCGAGGATCATGTCGTCGCGACCTTCGAATGCCTTGCGGCGCTGTCGCATGGGCTCAAGGAACTTGTTGAGCTCGGCCGCGAGTTCGACCTTGACGTGTCCGTCGCCGATGTTGTCCCCAGCGGCGTAGCGCCGCTTGAGTTCAGCAATTCGCTCTGGGTTCTCAAAGAACGCATCGACATATTGAAAGAGCGCGTTGTTGATGTCACCGGGTTCGGTCGCACTTTGACGACCCGTGAATATCTTCTTCACTTTCTTCTCGACCTCAGCCGCGGAATCGCTGATGTAGATCGCGTTGTTCAGCGACTTCGACATCTTGTTGACTCCATCGGTTCCGACGAGTCGTCCGACTTTGCCCACGTCGGCGCGGGGAATCGGTAGTACACCGCCGAGCTTCACGTGATCGTCGTCTTCGGCCTGGTCGCTGACTCCGCAAAACATCTGATTGAATCGACGTGCGACTTCGCGCGTTAGTTCGAGGTGCGGCACTTGGTCCTCGCCGACGGGAACACCGACCGGGCGGAACGACAGAATGTCCGCAGTCTGTCCGACCGCGTAGAGCGGGAACCCGAATGAATAGTTTTCACCGAGCCCCTTGACCTTGATCTCTTCCTTCAAGGTTGGGTTCCGCATGACACGGTTGAACGGCAAGAGCATCGCGAATAGAAACGTGAGCTCGGCGATCGCAGGCACTTCGCTCTGAAGGAAAATCGTTCCGGCGTCGGGATCGATACCCATTGCAAGGTAGTCGCGCACGATCTCGATGCAGTCGGCACGGATCTGCTCGCTCTTCTCGGCGCGCGTGGTGTACGCATGCATGTTGGCAATAATGAAAAAACATTCGTGCGTGCGCTGGAGTTCGACACGGCGCTTCACGCTGCCCACCCAATGGCCGAGGTGCAACATGCCGGTCGGCGTGTCGCCCGTGAGAATGCGTGGCTTCGCGCTCATCGTGCCGTTGACAGTCATAGACCGGGCAATGTACCGATCAACGATCCAAACGCCCCTGCGAGGAGGAGATTGACGACGTTGAAGAGCGAGTGCGCGACGATGCACGGAATCAGCGATTGCGTGCGCTCACGCAGCGCCCCGAGACCAAGCGCGAGTACGAAGAGACCGAGAATACCCGCGCCGAGCCCAGCACTAGGGATGGCCGGAATGTGCATGACGACGAAGACCCCGCTGGTGATGGCGATCGCAAACCAAGCCTTCGTGCCAGCTGACCGGATCGCACCTTGAAGCGCGCCGCGGTATCCGATTTCTTCGATCACCGGCGCCAGGAACACCACGCACGCAA
This sequence comes from Phycisphaerae bacterium, assembly GCA_034440475.1. GTDB lineage: Bacteria > Planctomycetota > Phycisphaerae > Phycisphaerales > SM1A02 > JAEUIT01. Next base: position 3,594 of record JAWXCC010000116.1, read on the forward strand.
TGACCACGATTGCCCAAGGATCGGCCGCACCGCGAGCCAGTTGCGACAGGGTTTCGTGCCCAAGACTCGGTGGCGGCTCGCGGGTGAAAACCTGCTGCACCATGCCGGCCGCAACAGACGCAATCTGCACGAACGGCCAAATCAGAATAATCGCAAAGACGCCAGCCACAACGCCTGTTCGGAGCGCTCGCGCAGTTCGCTCGTGGAGGCGCGGTAGTGAGAGGGCGATCGCAGCCGCGACCGGTAGCTGGATCGCATAACCGCCCAACATGACAATCGCGCCACTGCGAAGGCCCCCTTCCTCCGTCGCGCCACCAAACAGCTTTGCCGCGATTGTCGCGCCAAGAATCTGAGCGAACAGCAGGCCGAAGAACCCGACTGCAAGGAACGGCGCACTCCGCGCTACCGGGACGACTCCGGGTTCCACCAACGAGCCGGTTCGCCGCCGCTTCACGAGAACCACCGCCACCGCGATAGCAATCGCGGCTGCGATGTAGCCCACCAAAGTCCAGAGCTCGCTTCCTTTTCCTACGACCTCACGTACGGAGGTCGCGTGGTCGATAGCGTCTGGGGCGGCTATAACCTCCGCTCCGGCGTTGCCCGCGATGGTCGCGACTAGCACACCGACGAGGAGCGTCTGTATGGAGTCGGTTCTCGAACGGATCGTCGCTCGCAAGCGCGCCGAGGTCGCTCAGGCGCGTGAAACCGTTCCCCTCGAAGTGCTGCACGAGCGCATCGCCGAACTCGGCCGCCCGCGTAACTTCTTTCGCGCGCTCGTGGATCCACACGATCGCGAGAACTCGCGCGTGATCGCCGAGGTCAAGCGGAAGAGCCCATCAGCAGGCGTCATTCGCGCCGACTTCGACCCAGTCGCCATCGCCAAAGGGTATCACCGCGCTGGCGCGTCGGCGATTTCGTGCCTCACCGATGAAGCGGACTTCGGCGGCAAGCTTGAGTACATCCATCAGATCAAGGACGCGATGCCGTTGCCCGTCCTGCGCAAGGACTTCATCGTCGACGAGTATCAAGTCTGGGAATCGCGGGCCGCGGGAGCCGACGCGATTCTTCTGATCGCCGAGGTCCTTCCTGAAGGCGCGATCATCGATTTCCAGATCCTTGCGACTGAACTTGGACTCACAACCCTCGTCGAAGTGCACACCGTCGAGAATCTGCTGATGGTCAAGGAGCACATCGGCTTCCCGCACGAAAGCTACTCACTCCTTGGGATCAATAACCGGAACCTAGCGACGATGACGACGAGCCTCGCCCACACGTTCCGGCTGGCCGAGCTGGTCGAGAATCGCGACGTCCTCGTGAGCGAATCGGGCATCGGCACCCGTGAGGATCTGCGCAAGTTGCGCGAACACGGCGTGAACATCGCCCTCGTCGGCGAACGGCTGATGAAGGAACCCGATCCCGAGAAAGCCTTGCGGATGCTGCTCGGCGAGAACCAATGATGCCGATTCGTTACGATCAGCCCCTCATGACGACTCGAATCGCCAACTCTTCGCACGGCTCGGAGACTGTCACCGAAGGAATTCGCGTGACTGTGACCCCGAGTTATCTCGCGGCCAAGAGCGACCCTTCGGCTGGGAAGTATCTCTTCGCATACAGCATCGTCATTGTGAACGAGGGCGATCGACGAGCGAAGCTCACGAAGCGGCACTGGACGATCGTCGACGCTGACGGCGAAAAGAACGACGTGCGCGGCGCGGGTGTCATTGGCCAAACTCCCGAGCTCGGCCCGGGCGAACGCTTCGAATACTCCTCGTTCTGCCCGATCACGACTCCGTGGGGCACGATGGAAGGCACGTTTGAGTGCGAACGCGACGACGGGACGACGTTGAGCGTGAAGGTCGGACGGTTCTTCTTGGTTGCACCACAGCTCGCTTGAGCGCTTCCTCGCTCTGCGGAAGCGCGCGGATTACGCTGAACTCGTTCAGAGCCCCACGCACACGTTCTTCGCCTCGGTGAAGAATCGCAGCGCTTCGTCGCCACCTTCGCGGCCCACGCCTGACGCCTTCATGCCGCCAAACGGCGTGCGCAGATCGCGCAGCATCCACGTGTTGACCCAAACGACGCCAGCGTCGATCTTGGCGGCCATCTTGTGCGCCCGCTCAAGGTCGCGGGTCCAGATCGAGCATGCGAGGCCGTATCGCGTTCCGTTCGCTATCTGAATTGCCTCACCGTGCGTGTCGTAGCCGTGGATCGACGCAACCGGACCGAAAATCTCTTCCGTCGCCGTGCGGCAATCGGGAGCGAGACCGACGATGACCGTCGGCTCGTGAAACCAACCTTCTTTACAGCGCGGATGGAGCCCACGCGGACGGCCGCCTCCCCACGCGATCTTGCCACCTTCAATCTTTGCGAGCGCAACGTAGCTTTGAATCTTTTCAAGGTGCTGGCGACTCACAATTGCTCCGAGATCGCAGTCGGGCAACTGTGGGTCGGAGACCTTCAATGAACGAACCTCGTCAACGAACCGTTCACTGAACTCTTTGAGCCGCGAGCGATGCACGAGAATGCGCGAACCGCTCAAGCAGATCTCGCCTTGGTTCTGGAACGCACTTCGAACGATGGTCGACATTGAGCGATCGAGATCGGCATCTTGACACACGATCGTCGCGTTCTTCCCGCCGAGTTCGAGCGATATCTTCTTGAACATCGGTGCCGCGACGGACGCGATGGCCGCACCCGTTGCGGTGCCGCCGGTGAAGGAGATGGTCGGGACATCTGGGTGGGCGACAACCGCGGCGCCAACCTTTGCGCCGAGGCCGTGCACGATGTTGAGTACGCCAGCGGGCAGCTTGGCCTCGCGACAGACTTCGCCGAGCATCCACGCGGTGAACGGCGTGAGTTCACTTGGCTTTCCCACCACGGTGTTCCCCGTAGCGAGGGCTGGCGCAATCTTCCAGGAGAACAGGTACAGCGGTAAGTTCCACGGCGCAATGCAACCAGCCACACCTCGCGGCGCGCGCAGCACGTAGTTGATAGCTCGCGCGTCGGTTGCGAAGCACTCCTGTGAATCGTGGAGAATGGCCGTTGCGAAAAATCGAAAGTTCGTGGCGGCTCGCGGAATCTCGAGTGAGCGTGCGAGTGCGACCGGCTTTCCTTGATCGCGCGATTCAGCTTGGGCAAACTCTTCGACGCGTCGATCGATGCGATCGGCGATATCAATGAGCATTCGACTTCGCTCGGCGGCGGGCATCTGTGACCAGGCGGGGAACGCCTCGCGCGCCGCCTTCACCGCACGAGCCACGTCACGCTCATCGCCGTCGGGCACCTCGGCATACGCCTGCCCGGTCGCCGGTTCAAACACTGGGAGATACGCGCCACTCGCTGGCGCGATGTCCTGACCGCCGATGAAATGGGAAAGGCGAGTGATACCCATACTCATGCCAAGCTGCTTCGATCTCGACAAACGCCTTACTGCGCCGCAACGCGCCCGCCATCGACGGGCATGTTCACACCGTTCACGTAGCTGGCCGCGGGACTCGCGAGGAACGCGGCAACCGCTGCGATCTCTTCGGCCTCGCCGAGTCGACCTGCTGGGATCGTTGCGATCGCTGCGGCTTCGACCTCATCGACACTGCTTCCTGCTCGTGACGCTTTCCCCTTGAAGATGGCTTCGAGTCGCGCGGTCTTCGTGAAGCCCGGCAAGATGTTGTTCACGGTGATGCCAAATCGTCCGAGTTCGCTCGCAAGTGTCTTCGTCCAATTGCCGATCGCAGCGCGCACGGTGTTCGACACACCGAGGCCCTTGATCGGCATCACGACGGATGTCGAAGTGATATTAATGATGCGGCCGTATCCCGCCGCCCGCATGCCCGGCGCGCACGCTTGCGTGAGTGCTTGAAAGCACGCGACGTGCATCGTGAGCGCGGCGATGTAATCCTCAGGCCGCGCATCAATCGCTGCTCCGGCAGCTGGGCCACCGGTGTTGTTCACAAGAATGTGCACGGTCCCAACCCGCGCGACATACTCCTTCACAATGCGCTCGACGCTCTTCCAATCGGCGAAGTCTGCGAGCACGGTTCCGTGATGCTGACCTTGGTCGGTCGGAAGTTCGGCGAGAACCTTCGCGAGGCCCAGGTCGTTGCGTGCCATCAAATCAACAGTTGCACCGCCCGCGGCCAGCGCAATCGCGATCGCGCGACCGATGCCTTGGGTGCTACCGGTGACGAGAGCACGGCGACCGACGAGCGAAAAATCTGGTGCGCCAGCACGGCGCGCGAGTGGTTGGGTCATGACCTATGGACCGAAGAAAGACGCCTTGCGCGCAGAGAAAACGCTCCGCGAGTTGAGCGCGGAGCGTAGCACGATGTGGTGTTTCGCCTCATGCGGCTCTGGTCAAGTCCAGCTACCGAGCATGAGCGCGAGATCAGCGGCAGTGACCTCGCCATCGCCGTCGATGTCGCCCGGTCCCGCAGTGCCCCACGCGCCGAGTAAGAGCGCGAGGTCGGCAGCGTTGACGCTTCCGTCGGCGTTCAAATCGGCGGGATCGATTCGCACTTCACACGCATCAGGAATCCCGTTGCTATTCGCGTCCGGCTGGGTGCCGTCAATGATTTCCTGCCAATCAGGCGTGCCGTCGCTGTCGCAGTCAGCGGTGAGATCGGGAATCACGCGGATTGACAACCCTTCGGAAAATACTTCGTCGCCAGCGACATCACCGAAGCACTCGATGAAGTACGAACCTGCTTGGACGATTCCCACCCAGTTGCCATTTTCGGGGAGCTGCTTCGGAAGGAAGTTGTTTCCCGCAGGGGGAAAGAAGACGTTCCACGCGGCATAGACCGCGGTCGGGGCATCGATCAAGAAGTCGATTCGGTAGTAAACGGTCGCTGTAGGGCTCACGCTCCCACCAATCGTCGCGACGTCCGCAGTGCAGCTTGAGTCGATCGAGATCGGACTGATGCTGATCGTCACGTTCGCAAACTCGGAGAGTTCGTTCGTCGCGTTGTCGCAGACGAGAAAACACGGCGACATCACGCTCGGCGTGCATTCATCGCTGCAACCGCTTCCGATTGCGACCATGCCCGTCGCACTCTTGACGTTGAGCGTCGCCCCTAGGGCAGTGCTCGGCACAACGAACAACAACATGGCGCAAAAACTACGACTGCGCATCGAGAATCTCCCGCCGGAATTAGGGCGTATGGGTTGAGGGAACGAACGAAGGGCCGACGCGGGGAAACGTCGGAGGCGCCCACAAAAAGACAGACGCCCTCGCGACAATACTTCGTCGAGAGGGCGTCCGCCAGTTCAATCTGCGGATAACTCGTAGCGGACGGTTAGGTCCGCGCTACCGCATTCACTCAACTCCATGCACCGAGCACTACGGCGAGGTCGGACGCGTCGACAATGCCGTCGCCGTTGAGATCGCCGGGACCAGCCGTCCCCCACGCACCCAGGAGGATCGCGAGGTCGGCCGCGTTGACCAAGCCATCTCCGTCAAGATCAGCGGGATTGCCACACGTGCCACGCACCGTGAAGTTCTTTGTCGGACCGACGCCCACGTTGCCCTGACGATCGGTTGCTTGCACGAAGTAGCTGACCTCGGAGCACGGGGCCTGCTTCGGAATCGTGCCGCGATAGAGCCACGCGCCCTTCCACAGCATCACGACCTCAACCGGTGCTCCGCCGTTGACCGTGTAAATCAGCTTGACCGCTTCAGCGGTGAACTCGTAGCCACGATCGTTCGCGGAATCGTCGAAGATCTCGGAACGCACGTTGAACGGGCCAGCGCCATTGCCTGGAACGACCTGCTCCGTGAGCTTCACGTTCGGAGCGCGATTGTCAACCGCACCCGTCGTATTCATGAAGATCTTGTTCTGGAACGAGCCTGCTTCGCCCTGCGCGGTGACGATGTCGACACGACCATCCGCGTTGAGATCCGCCACCTTCACGTCGAGCGATGCATCAGAGACCGCAGTGATCGCACCAACTGCTTGCGCGAACGCGCCGGTGCCGTTGTTCTGATAGATCCGCTCGGTCGATCCGAGCGAGCCCACCACCAGGTCGAGATCGCCGTCAAAGTCAATGTCGAAGAACCGGCTGTCGTTGTCGTCGACGCTTGGATTTGGCGTGATGAGGTTCGACACCGTGGTCCAGCTCGTGCCGAGACCGTTTGCGTTCTTGAGGAGCAACTCTTGGTTTCCCGGAGCGCTGTTGACGCCGATCAGATCCATGTCGCCGTCGCCGTCGATGTCCGCGGAGTCGTAGGAATATGACGCGCCGCCAACTGGCATTCCGGCCGCGAGCTTGGTGTATGTGCCCGCCCCGTTGTTGATCCAGAGCTGACTCGCGCTCGCACGCGAACCGACGTAGATATCGAGGTCAAGATCGTTATCGCAGTCAAAGAACAGGATGTCCATTTGCTCGGGGACGTTCGCTGCGGGCGTCTGCGCCGCTGGCGCGTCGGTGAAGGTACCGGTCCCGTCGTTCAAATAGATGCGCGGCCGACCGTTGGTCGAAAACCGCGTCGCGGTTCCGCTGTTGCACAGAATGAGATCGAGGTCGCCGTCGTTGTCGATGTCGCCGAACTGCGCGCGTGACGAGCTGAGGTTGATCGACGGAAGCTGCGCGGAAGCGTTCGTGAAGACGCCGGTGCCGTCATTCTTCAGAAGGATGGGCTTCTTGTTGAAGTCCTGAGGGAGGATGAGGTCCCAGTCGCCGTCGCCATCCATGTCGCCCGCTTCGATGCCACGCGTCCAACCGGTGATTCCAGCCACCCGAACATCGGTCTGGTCGGTGAAGACGCCTGTGCCGTCGTTCACGTACACGCGTGGCTTGAGTGCGGCTCCTGCGGACGAATAGGCTTGGCCGTTCGCCCAGAGAATATCGAGGTCGCCGTCGCCATCGATATCAACGAAACACAACTGGCTGGTGTACTCGTTGTTGTTCGCAGCGGGAAAACGCGCGGCGGTTTGGTTGACGAACTGCTGCGCGTGAGCAGCTTGCCCAACAGCGAGTAGAACCGAAGCGATGAACAGGGTGGAACGCATCGAGCGCACTGGCTCCTCCGGGGGGCTGAGTCGTTAGATAAGTGGCGGATGCACACATGCAGCCGCCTCTCGGGACAGTCTGATAAACAAAGTCGCTGGCGCAAACCAGCGCTTGCAACATACCGCGTAGCTCGGACCGAGCACGCACGAATCTCGGGATTTGGCCACAGGGTTTCGCGGCCCATAGGGGAAAGTCTGTAGACCCCAATGGCGATTAGGACTCAGCTTTGTGCTGGTCGAGCGAACTCGCGATTCGCTCACGAGCTTCTTCCCGCAGCACCTCGTCACCGGCGGGCTCGTCTCCGGCGCGGGCAGCGCCACCGAGCACGCCAAGTTGGGCGCGGTATCGGCGGCAGGGAAGACACAGCGCGAGATGCACCGCGTACCGCACTCGCTCACCGAGGGAGAGGCGGCGATCGCGCGACACCGATGCAAGCCCTGTTGCCTTCTTGCACGAGATGATCATTTCAGGTCACCGCCCTCCCGCGATCCGCCTCGACCTAACTCCGAGTCTGATACCCCGCCTCGCTCAAGGCACTGCCGAAGCGCGGACCGCGCGCGGC
>JAWXCC010000117.1:0-35485 GCA_034440475.1 Phycisphaerae bacterium
CGCGCTCGCGAGCGCGCACGTGGCACACGGGTTCGCGGTGCATCCGACGCTGCCGCGGCTCAGCTCCCAAGTAGCGGCGCTCGACGCCGCGGGCTGGCCCATCGAGCGGCAACCAGCGGTGTGCGTGCGCTGGCTTCTAGGCCACGGCCACGGCTACGACGAAGCGAAACTCCGCTACGAGCCGTTCGACAAGATCGTCGAACCCGATCCGGTCTCGCGTGAGACCATCTCCGCGATCCTCGGTCGCGCCATCCCGAGCGCTCGGCTCTCGTGGATCATCGCCAACAACAAGGCCGAAGGTTCGGCACCGCTGACCCTCTTAACGCTCGCGCGAACGCTGTTTTCGCCGGACCAATGAGCGAAGGGCTTCGGCGAGTTCCGCGGTAAGTCACTCCTCGGGCTTGCATTCGCTGAGGTCGACACTAGCTTCCCTTTTGAGCGACTCCGTCGATCCGGCGGAGCTCGGTAGCTGCTGTACTGCCATCAGCGCGGCCGACTACTTGCCGCATCGCTTGAGGGAACAGGGAACGCGAAATGAGGTTCGTCCGCCGGCATCGGCAGGCGCCTCCGCTCGCTCGGCGTGTTCCCAAATCTAGCCGCTTGTGGCGAAAGTCATTTGGGCTGTGACCATCGCGCTTCGATTTCGCACTCTCGACATCGAGCCACGCTCCGTGTGACTCGATGTTCGAACGCTCGCCGCCCTCCGGGGGGGGGCGGCGAGCGTTTTTTCGTATCGTCCGGCGCAACGATGCCGCCTGTTGCGCCCGACCCGGATTCCATCATTGCAGCTGCGTACGCCGGGCAGACCGACGCCGCGCGACAAGCACTCAATCGCCTTCAGACCACTCGCCCGAACGACGCAGCAACGTGGGCATGTGCGGCGCGGCTCGAATTCGCGCTCGGCTGCTTTGGCGAAATGGCCCCCGCCATCGACCGCGCGGCGAAGTACGGCGCACCGATCGCGTTCTGCGACCTCATGCGGGCACTCGCAGAACTTGGCTGTGGACGCGTCGAATCAGGCATCGCCTTCGCCGAACGGGCGGCGCGCGTGACGACGGGGGCGCAGCGGGTCGAAGCAGATCACGCGCTTTGCGAGGGACTGTTTCTGGCCAATCGTGCGGAGGAACTCGGCCGGGTGCTCGATTCCAACCCGGAGCTGAGCAGTGAACCGCGGGGACAGCTTCTCCGTGCCCGTCTCGACCGCAGAAACGGCCGCACCGCTGCTGCCGAGGCGGGTTTGCGTGCGGCCTTCCGGTCGGGCGCGCACGTCATGCTTCGGCGAACCGCGGGTTTCGAACTCGCGAAACTGCTCGACGCACTCGGCCGCTACGACGAAGCCTTCGACATCGCGGCTGAGTCGCACGCTTCCACTGGTCTGCCGTTCGACACGGGGCGCATGGTGAGCGAGATCGAACGTTGCGCATCGTTCGCTCGACGCGGCGGATTCCGAATGCGAAGCGCGCCGACCCGCCGCGTTGAGCGGACGGCGCTCATCTGCTCGTTGCCTCGCAGCGGCACCACGCTGCTTGAACAGATGCTGGATCGGCACCCTTCACTCACGGGCCTCGGCGAACTGCCAGCGGTTGAAACCCTTGCTAGGGGCATCACGACAGTTGGCGGTTGGCCCGAAGGCGTGTGGATGGCAGACACGGCCACGCTCGATCGACTTCAAGCGGAGTACATCGCGTTCGTTCGCCGGCTCTCACAGGCACCATCCAACGCCACCACCCTCGACAAGACGCTTGACACCTGGCGGCGCCTTCCCGCGATCGCCGCGGCGCTTCCGGGGGCGAAGCTCATTCGTATCAAGCGCGACCCGCGCGACATGGCGATCAGCATCTTCCTGTCGAACTTTCACCGCGAGTCCATGGGCTGGAACGCGTCTCTCCCCGACATTCGCCGCGTCATCGAAGCCGAGCGGCGCTCTGTGCCGGAACTCGCCCGCATTCTGGGCGTCGAGCTCCTCGAGATCGACTACGCCAGCCTCGTCGATGATCCCCGGCTGCAGCTCGCCCGCGCACTCGATTTCCTCGGGCTGGCGTGGAACGAGGCGTGTCTTTCGCCCGAAGGCAACCGCCGGCTCGTCATCACGCTCAGCCATGAGCAGGTGCGTCGCCCGGTCAATCGCGAGAGTATTGGCCGCTGGAAGCACTACGCCGATCGCTTCGACGCAACCTGGTCAGCGCTAGCAAAGATCTGAGCGCGTCCGGGCTGAGCCCACGCGCGCAACCACCCCAAAAACCCGAGCTTAGCTCGCCTTCCAGCCGCTCTAGGCGGATCCGCAAAAAAGACGCAACTCTTTTTGTAGGGAAGGTTTGCGTGCCGTAAATACTGGGGCATACTCACTGCCCGAGGGCTTGGCGCAGCGGCATATGGCGTTGCGCGTCCGTGCTGACTATCGGCGCGGGGCTGGTTCTGCCAGCCGTTCCACTATCCGGGGAAACTAGGGACGTTGGGTTCGATGCTCTTTTTCGGGCAGCGTGTGCCCGTTCCGTGTTCCCGGCAGTCGAGACTTATTGTGAGTCGGCAGACTGCTTCCCCGTTTGATGGTTGAGGAGAGTTCTCTCATGAGTAAACTTGCACTGGTCGGAATGGGTCTCGCTGCGGTGGTCGCCGGTACGGCTGCTGCTGATCAAGCGGTCAGCCTTGGCAACAACAGTCTCGTTGCCAGCAACGCCGGCGGATCGATCAACTTCAACGAGTACAACTTCGTGCTCTCGGGAACGTTGACTGACTTCACGCTGAACTTCAACTACGTTGACGACAACCCCCTTTCGTGGGCTTCGGACATGATCATCCAGATCATCGCTCCCAACGGCGGCAACGCCTTCTGGGGCGGAACGAACGTGAATCCTACCGGCAGCACTGATAAGGGCGTTTGGTCGTTCGACGGCTCTGCATCGACGGTTTCCGGTCCTTACAGCGACAATTCGAACCTCCTCGGTGTCACGAACCTCTCGGGTGCGGGCACGTGGAAGATCCGCATTCTGAACGGCTGGACCGGCGCTGTGAATGCCTGCGGTTACAACGATGTCAACCTGAATCTCATCGGCGTCGTTCCGGCTCCTGGCGCGGTGGCGCTCCTCGGCCTCGCGGGCCTCGTCGGTCGTCGTCGTCGCTCGTAATTGACTCTTTGTGGCTTGCCCGACCATTGAGCACCTCTGATCGAGCAACCGGCTGTCCGTGAGGGCAGCCGGTTGCGTTCCAGCGTGTCAGCCTGCTTCAGATGTTTGGTTCGCGCGGAGGATCGACTCGATGACATCGTTGCCGTGTCGCCTTGCGTCCGTACTCCTAACGTCCGCGTACGCTGCGGTCGCGTCCGCTGGCGGCGGTATCTCGCCATTCACGAGCGAAGCTGTCCAGCGCGGACTGAGCTTCACACTCATGAATTTTCCGCAGCAGACGGGGTTCTACGGCTTCGGCTGCGGCTTTGCCGACCTCGATGGCGACGGCGACCAAGACGCGCTGATTCTGGGCGGCGCGTCGTGGCGGGTCGGCGTCTTCGAGAACCTCGGCGACGGCACATTCACCGATCGGACGCTTACCTCGGGCATGCCACCGATGAGTGGACTGTCGGCGCTCGCGACGGCCGACTATGACGGCGATGGCGACGTCGACGTCTTCCTCTCCCGGGCGTTCGAGACAGCGGTGCTCTTCCAGAACGACGGCGGCTTCTCGTTCACCGACGTAACGTTTCCAGCGGGCATTGACGCCGCGCGCGTCGGCAAGGGCGTCTGCTGGGGCGATTACAACGGTGACGGCTATGTCGACCTCTACATCTGCAACTACCGCAACATCACCGAAGATCCAACGACTTCGGACAACTTCCTCTATCACAACAACGGCGACGGAACGTTCACGGATGTAGCCGCGGCCGTCGGCGTCAACAGCGACTCGCCGTCCCTTGAGGCGGTGTGGACCGACTTCGATCGCGACGGCGACCTCGACCTCTACGTTTGCAACGACCGGGGCACGACGCCGGGCGATCCGGGGAACGAGTTATTTCGCAACGACGGCGGCGTGTTCACCGACATCGGTGCTGCCACCGGGACCGACGTCAAGATTGACGCAATGGGACTCGCATGCGGCGACTTTGACGCCGATGGACTCGTAGATTTCTATGTGACGAACACATCGGGGCCGGAGCTCATCCCGTATCAAGAGTTCCCTTTGCTGTTGTCGCAGGGAGATGGCACGTTCTTGCGAGAAGAACTGCTCTGGGGCGTCGCCCATCCGTCAACGTTCTGGGGCTGGGGGGCGTTCTTCTTCGACTGGAACAACGACGGCCGACTCGACCTGTACGCGGTGAACCAACAGACAACCAACTCACTGTTCCAGAACAACGGGGCACCAGCAGCGGTTGACGTGACCGCAGCGGCGCAAATCGGCGGTCCGGTGGGTCCTGGCCGCTCGACGTACTGCGCTGCGTTTGCCGACATCGACGGCGACGGCGACCTCGACATTCTCATCAACGCGCTGACTGGCCCGGCGACGCTGCACATCAACCACGAAGGCTCCAAGCGGAACTGGGTCGGCCTCCACGTCATCGGCGTCGGACCGAACACGACAGCGATCGGCGCTAACGCCGAAATCACCGCGAACCGCGCCACGCAGTTCCAAGAGATTTACTCCGGGGGTAACAGCTACCTCGGCCAGAACCAACAAGAGTTGCATTTCGGTCTTGGTCGCGCGACGAGCGTGTCGAGCGCGGCGGTGCGCTGGCCGTCGAATGGCCCGGTGCGAACGTTTACGTCGATGCCTGCGGGTGTGCGCTGGAACATCTATCCGCCAGCTCGGCTCGGCGACAGCGATCTGGATGGTGATGTCGACTTCGCTGATCGCGTCGCCCTATGCGCCGCGATCAACACGCCGGTCACGCTGGGCGTCGAGATGCTCGACTTCAACGGCGACTTCGTGATCAACGCGCAAGATCTCGCGGCATTCAAGGCACAATTCACGTCAGCCGGAGGACGATGGTCCGATCTGGACGCGGATGGCGTGGTTGGCGGTGCCGATCTCGCTAACATTCTCGGTGCTTGGGGCAGCGCGACGTGTCTGTTCGACCTGAACGCGGATGGCACGGTGGACGCGGCCGACCTGAGCATCTTGCTCGGTGATTGGGGCTGATCCAAACAAGCGGGAGCTTGCATGTCTTGGCTCGTGAAGCATAGATTCGTGTCCGTCGTGGCGACGCTTGGGTTTTGGGCGAGCGTGGGTCCGTCTCAGGCCGACGTTGTGTTCACAGACGTGAGCGCGACGGCGGGTATTGACATGATCCACTCGCCGCGGCCGCTCGGTGTCCCGTACTTCAATGAGTGGATGATGGCGGGGGCCTGCGTCATTGACGCAAACCGCGACGGCTGGCCTGACATTTTCGTCCTAAACGGCGGGATGGCGAGCGACCGGCTCTACATCAATGATGGTCAAGGTCACTTCACCAACCAAGCGGCCGCATGGGGATTAGGTGCGATCCAATGCGGGGTGGGTGCAAGCGTCGGCGACATCGACAACGACGGGTGGCCCGACATCTACGTGACGAGCTACGGCAACTCGAACAATAACCTCGGCGAAATTGGGAAGAACCGACTCTACCGAAACAACGGCAACGGCTCCTTTACCGAGATGGCGGTGAGCGCTGGTGTGAACGTCACGTCGGCGATTTTCAGCGCCGGAGACGGCTCAAGTTGGGGCGACTATGACCTCGATGGCGACCTCGATTTTGCCGTCACCGCGTGGAGTTCTAACGCCGCCGGAAATCGCCTGTTCCGCAACAACGGCAACAACACGTTCACGGATGTGACGGGTACGGCGATCCAGATTCCCACGCTGACGTGGGGCTTTCAGACGAGTTTCAGTGATCTCGATGGCGACGGCTATCCCGAGCTGCTGCTGTCGGCGGACTTCTCAACGACACGTCTCTTCCGCAACAACCGAAACGGCACCTTCACCGATGTCACCGTTGCGTGGGGTGCCAACATCGTGAAGTTCGGCATGGGCCAGTGCGTCGCCGATCTCGACCGCGACGGCGATCTCGACTGGTACGTCACGAGCATCTTCATTGACCGCGCGCCCGATCCAAACTCCTTCTACGGCAACGCTCACTACCTGAACAACGGCGACGGGACTCTGGTCGAGGTTTCAAAGACCGTCGGCACCAACGATGGAGGTTGGGGCTGGGGGGCGGTCGCCGCCGATTTTGATCAAGATGGCTGGACCGATCTCATCGAAGTGAACGGCCGCAATTCGGCGCAGTGGGCGCTCGAACCCGAGTACTACTTTCGCAACAACGGCGACGGCACGTTCACCCGCGATGACGCAATCAGCAACATGTTCCTCGCCGGTGACGCGCGCACGGTCGTAACGCTTGATTACGACCGTGACGGAGACCTCGATGTAGTGATCTACTACAACGCCGGTCCGTTGAAGCTGTACCGCAACGACTCGACCAACGTGGGCCGATGGCTTGAAGTGGCTCTCTCGCCCGGAACGAATCCGTACGTTGCTTCGTTTGGCTATGGCACCCGTGTGGTGGCGAAGGTCGGAAGAACGGAATTCACGCGCTACTTCGACGGTGGCAACAGCTATCTCGGGTCGAGCGAGTTGATGCAACACTTCGGCCTTGGTGGAGCTCGGGAAGTCGACGAGCTGCGCATCACGTGGCCGCGCGGCCGCGTGCAGACGCTGACGAACGTCGCAGTCAACCAGCGGCTCAACCTCACCGCACCCGACTTGGCCGACGTGGACGCGAATGGCACGGTGGGCGCGGCCGACCTGGCGATGTTGCTCGGCGCGTGGGGTCCGATGTCGCTTGCAACGCTTCATCTTGACCTCAACAACGATGGGGAGATTGGATCCTCTGACCTCGGAATTCTTCTCGGTGCTTGGTCGGAATAGCGGGGTCGGAGTGACTGACCAGTCGCCGAGGCGACGAGCCGAGGTTGTAGGATGCGCCGATGAAGATCGCGATCGGCTCAGACCACGCCGGGTTCTTGCTTAAGGAGAGCGTCGTTCTGCTCGTCAAGTCTCTCGGTCACGAGGTGCTCGACCTCGGCACCAATTCGACTGAGCCCGTTGACTATCCCGATTACGCCGAGAAGATTGGGCTCGCCGTTGTCAACGGCAGCGCCGATCGCGGCGTGCTGCTTTGCGGGTCAGGCATCGGAGCGAGCGTCGCGGCGAACAAGATTCCTGGCGTTCGCGCGGGCAATTGCGCCGACCACTACAGCGCGCACCAAGGCGTCGAGCATGACGCGATGAACGTGCTCGTGCTGGGCGGACGCGTGATTGGTCAATCAGTCGCTGAAGAACTCGTGCGAGCATTCCTCGCTGCGCGATACACCGGCGAAGATAGGCACGCGCGGCGCTTAGCGAAGGTGAACGCGATCGAGCGGCGCGGTGCGGAAATGCTGCTCGCATCGCGCACCTAACAAGTAACATTCTCACGTCAAAAAAACTGCCCCGCATCCGGAGTTGAACCGGATGCGGGGCGTTGTCGTGCTCGTTCGTTCAGATTACTTCGGCGTGGCCGGTTGACCGCTAGGCGTGATCACGCGCGGCTGGCTCGCGTCAGGGTTACGCGGCTGCTGAGCCGGTGCTGGCGGCGGCGTCCCTGGCGCGACGTCTGCCTCAAGCAGTTCGACGTCGAAGATCAACGTCGCCTTCGCCGGGATGACCGGGGCGCGGCCTCGCTCGCCATAGGCGAGTTCGTACGGAATGATGAGTTTCCGCTTGCCGCCGACTTTCATCGAACCGACGCCCTCAGTCCAGCCTTTGATCACGCCCGAGAGCGAGAACTGGGCCGGCTGTCCGCGATCGACTGAGGAGTCAAACTTGGTGCCGTCGACGAGATAGCCGGTGTAATTCACCTTGACGACGCTGCCGGGAGATTCAGGCAGCTTGCCCGTTCCTTCTTCGATCTCGTAGTACATGATCGATGGCAGCTTGTCGTCAACCTTGATCTCCTTCATCTCGCTCGTGACTGGGACGCCAGGGAAGCGCTGGATGATGTCGTTCGAGATCACGCTGCCGTCGTTGGCGTTCGAGACGACCTTGTGGCACTTGCTGTCGAGATACACGAGCGCTGTCGCGGTGGGCGGCTCAGACTTGGTGTCGAACATGACGCTGCGCACGGCGCCCTTGACGGCGCCGGCAGCCTTTTCGGCTGCGGAGGTGATGGTGAGCGTTGCGACACTCACCTTCCCGGTCATGCCGTCAACGATGGCTCGCTTCTGCATGCCTTGTGCGTTCACGAGCACCTCGTAACTAACGTGATCGGCCGTCGTCATGGCCTTCGCCTCGATCACCGTACCGCCACTGGCTTGCTCAGCAGCCGCGACCGCTTGAGCGAGCGTGACGTGGGCCGCGGTGAGCTTCTGCTCGACCTCGGCCGGATCGGGTGGCACCGTGGTGTAGTCGGGTGTCTGGGCATACGAAGCGAACGTGACAAGGATTGGGGCGCAGACCGACGCGAAGAGCGCGGTGCTTGCGAGTCGAGATCGAGTCTTCATCAGGAGTCTCCGGAACACGGCGAATGCCGTGAGGTGGACATGTTACGCGGAAGATACGATGCCATTCTGGAGGTCTCCCCAATGACGACCGTGACAAAGATGTCCATTCCGAGAGGCGAGCGCTCACAACAGGCTCGCTCGCTGGTAGTCGGATCCGCGATCGCAGTGATCGCGGTCCTCGTCGCCTGCGATTCGAAGGTCGAAAACGCCGTCCGGCCGGGGACGCCAGCGCCACCGCCCGCGGCGGCGAACTCCGAATCGCGCACCGTCATCGGGGGCGGCGGCTCGGCGCTCGGGAAGGCCAAGAACTCGGCGGAACGAATCGGAGACAAGGTCGCCGATCACAACCGCGAGATCGAGAAGCAAGCCGAAGAAATCAACAAGCCGTAAAACAAGCCGTCAAGGGTTTGGATCGGCACCATCCATCTTGAACCAACGTTAGCGCGCCCCGAGCCGATCGGGATTGAGCCCCTTCAGCTCCGCCGCCACGAACAACCCGTCCTTGCGGATCAGCTCGCCGTCGAACCACATCTCGCCGCCGCCGTGTTCGGGGCGCTGTGAGCACACGAGATCCCAGTGGATCTCGCTTTGATTGCCGTTACTCGCTTCGGCATAACAGCGACCGGGTGTGAAGTGGAACGATCCCGCGATCTTCTCATCGAAGAGGATGTCCTTCATCGCTTCGCGAATACCGGGATGGAACCCGATGGCGAACTCGCCGACGTAGCGCGCGCCGTCGTCGGTGTTGAGAATCGCGTTGAGCTTGTCGCTGTTGGAATCTGACGACGCCTCGACGACCTTGCCGTTCTTAAACACGAGTCGCACGTTCGCGAACGACACACCGTTGTAGATCGTTGGCGTGTTGAACTGCACGACGCCGTTCACCGAGTCGCGCACCGGTGCCGTAAAGCATTCGCCGTCGGGAATGTTCGCGTGTCCACAGCACGGGACCACGCCAATGTTCTTGATCGAGAAACGCAGATCGGTCTCGGCCGGTCCCTTGATGTGGACTTGGTCGGCACGTCCCATCCGTTCAGCGAGCGGTTTGCACGCGGCGTCCATCTTCGCGTAGTCGAGCGTGCAGACATCGAAATAGAAGTCTTCGAACGCCTTCGATGACATCTGCGCGAGCTGAGCCATGCTCGGCGTCGGCCAGCGCAGCACGCACCAACGCGTGTGTGTCACACGACGCTCGAAATGCACGGGTTTCTGATAGAGCCGCGCGACGCGCTTCATCTGCTCGTCGCTCACGCCGGACATCTCACTCACGTTCTCCGAGCCACGGATTCCGATGTACGCCTGCATGCGCGTCATGCGATCGAGGTCGTATGCCGCCCATGTCGTCAGGTTCTCTTCGCTCGCGCTTTCGTTGAGCGCGCGCATGACGCGGTTGTTCCGCAGCACCACGTGCGGATTCGCACCTACGGCGCGGGCTTCTTCAATCACGGAGAGCACGATCGAATCGGGAGTGTCAAACGCTTCGATCAGAACGTGCTCACCCTTCGTGAGCTTGGTCGAGTGACGAACGAGAATCTGCGCGAGAGTGCGAACGCGTGGGTCGATCATGGTCGTTGCTGAGAATAAGAGAAGGTGTAGCGGACGAGGGCTGGCAGCGTACCCCGAGCCGCGGAGGGGGTTGCTACCGGACGAGATCCGCCATCCGCTCAGGCGTCAGCTCGCGCAGTGACCCGACGACGAGATGTGCATCGCGCTGCGACTCGCTTCGATGTCCCTTCGATGTGATCGCGACGCAGCGCATACCCGCAGCCATCGCCGCAGCGATCCCTGCCGGCGCGTCCTCGATGACCACGCATCGCGCGGGAGGAATCTGAAGCCGCGCCGCTGCTGTGAGGAAGCACTCCGGATCGGGTTTGCCGCGCTTCACGTCGTCGCCGGTGACAACGGCATCGAAGAGCGTCCGCGCGTCGAGTGCATCGATCGCGCAGTCGACATTCTCAATCGGCGCACTCGATCCAACTGCGAGAAGCCAGTCTGCCGCGTCGAGCGCGACGAGCAATTCGCGTGCGCCGTCCATCAGCGGGAATCGTTGTGCGACGAGCTCGCGGTAGATCGCTTCCTTTTCGCTGCCCAGTTGTTCGACAGACTCGTGTGAGAGATCGCCCTTTCCTGCCTCGAGCCAGACTTCGCTAAGGAAATGGTGATTTCTTCGGCCAAAATGCCGCTGAAACTGCTCGATCGAGATCGGCACGCCGTGCAACGAACTCATGCGCTGCCATGCAGCGACGTGAGCGTCGTAGCTGTCGACAAGAGTGCCATCGAGATCGAAAATAGCGCCGAATCTCATGGCTTCAGCGCGCTCGCGACGGCCTCGATCGCTCGGTCGATGTCGGCGCTCGTGACATCAAGGTGGGTCACCGCTCGGACGCGCGTCGGATCCATGGGGATCATCCGCACACCGCGAAGCTTGAGGGCATCGCAGACGACAGCGGCCGAGGGCACAAAGAAGAAGACCATGTTCGTCGGCGTCGCATCGGGCGGATTCTGGAGCCGCAATCCCGGAATTGACGCAAGCCCACGCGCCAAGCGCTTCGCGTTCGCGTGGTCGTCGGACAGTCGGGCGACGTGATGATCGAGCGCATGAATGCACGCTGCGGCGAGAAGCCCCGACTGACGCATGCCGCCGCCGAACATCTTGCGAAAGCGCCGGGCGCGTGCAATGAGATCGCGCGGTCCACACAGGGCACTGCCGACCGGCGCGCCGAGACCTTTCGAGAAACAGAGTGAGCAGGTATCGACGTACTTCGTGAATTCTGTCGCCGCGACGCCGAGTGCGACGGCGGCATTCATAAGCCGAGCGCCATCAAGGTGAACGTGGAGTTGGTGTTTCTTGCCTTCCTCACAGCAGGCGCGGAAGCGATCGATCGGCCACACGGTTCCGCCGCCGCGATTGTGCGTATTTTCGAGGACGAGCATTTTGGAGCGCGGCGCATGAATGTCGCGATGGCGAATCGCAGTGGCGATCTGGCTCGCGTTGAGAAGGCCGCCTTCGCCCTCAAGCGGCCAGATCATGCAGCCCGAGAGTGCCGCAGGGCCTCCGGTTTCGTAATGAATAATGTGACTGTCGCGGTCCGCGACGATCTCGTCGCCCGGCTCGCAGGCGCATCGGATGGCGAGCTGGTTCGACATCGTGCCGCTGGGCACGTACAGCGCCGCTTCGAATCCGAGATCGTTGGCAATGCGGAGTTCAAGGGCTTGGACGGTCGGCTCATCACCGAGGACATCGTCGCCCAGCGGCGCGCGCATCATCGCGTCGCGCATTGCGGCGGTCGGTTGCGTGACAGTATCGCTTCGAAGATCGATCACTCGAGCAGCGTAGCGGACGCATCACTCCGCCTGTGCGGTGCGCGCCGTGGGTACGACTGAGAGCCCGGCCGCTGCATCGACCATCACGTCGTAGATTTCACCGGGCCGCATCGGCTTGTAGACCGCTTCGCCTTGAGCGACGGCGACGCCGTTACGGCGCGCGATGTCTGGGTCCGATGCGATCTTCCAAAAGCCGCTCCACACCGCCTGCTCCAGTCGAGCTTTCTCACTGCCTGCGTAGCCATCCGGAACGGATCCAGGGGTGTCGATCGGAAATCCCTGCGAAGGCAACATGCGGTCGGAGAAGATGCGCCGGAAGAGCACAAGCGTTTGATCGCGCAGCGGGTTGCCCTCGGCGACGACGTTCTTTGGGAATCGCGCGGTCCACGCGTCGACGAAGACCGTGTCTCCAGGCACTGTGAAGTCACGTCGCCCAAGTTCTTTTCCCTCGTCATCAAGTTCAATGAATCGAACCGTTGTCGAGACGACTCGCGTTCCGTCGCGCGCGCTGACGAAGCCGATTGGCCCGGTCTCTTGGGAAAGCACCTCAAGTCGAGCCTTTCGGTGCGATCGGCTGAGCCGCGCGATCATCGCGTCGCGAGCCGCGATCTCCTGTGCCAGTTTCGCTTCCAGTTGACTGAGTTCCGCGCGGAGACGAGCCTCTTCACGAGATTGCCAGAAGAACAGTCCGCCCAAGACGACAGCGCCCAGCACTGCGGTGAGCGAGACCGTTCGAAGCATGGCGTTGAAGAGTTTGGTCATTGGGAGATCTAGTCGCAGAGGATCAACTCGGGGTTATCGGTTCGCCCGGCCGATTCCATTCAGCTTCCGCGCGCGGGCGAGTCGATAACGGGCGCGTGATTCTCTCGACGCTTGCGATCCTCTGCGCCCTTGGCCAAAACGATCAGGCGCGCGAGGACCGACCACCGCCGCCGATCTTAGTGTGGCCGGACAAGTCGTCGCGATTGCCACCACTCACGCGAGCTGACCTCTCGTCGCTGCGTCGATTAGTCGTCGGTTACGACTTCGAAGACGCTGAGCGGTTCCCGCGTGAGCTCCCTCCCAACTGGTACCGCGTGCTCTCGGCTTCGAGTGGTCGTCCGGGCTATCCCGACTTCGGTTCCGTCGGGCTGTCGGACACCCGCGCTCACGGCGGCCGCTGGTCGCTCGAAGCCGAGATCAACGGCGGGTCAGTTGCCGTCGCGCTGCCGCCGGGACTCGTGCGCATTTTTCCAGCCAGCCGTTATCGGGTGACCTGCTGGCTTCAAACCGCAGGACTTGAACGCGCGATGCCGCGTGTGGTCGTTCGATATTACGGGCGCGACGGGAAACCGACCGGCGAGGAGTTTGTCAGCGGGCCAGTACGCGCCGACGGCGTGTGGAAGCAAGTAACCATCGACTTGCCCGAGATCCCCAGAGACGTGACGGATCTCGCGCTTGAGCTTGAAGTCGCGCAGCCCTCGCGCATCGACCCCCTCGCGCTAAGGCGTATTGGAGACGACATCCACGGAAGCGCGTGGTTCGACGACTTGGAAGTCTGGCAGGTTCCGGTTATCCGATTCGCGACCGACGGCGTGGGACAGATTTTCGCGTCGGGCAAGCTGCCAGCGGTGAATGTGGGCCTCCACGATCTCGTGAGCGACGAGCTAACGGCTCGCGTGACGATCGTTGACATCGATGGTTCGGTGGTGAACTCGGCCGACGTTCGGGTGTCCGGTGCTGGTGGACGCGCGCGAGTCCCGCTTGGCGTTTCCGAACCCGGTTGGTACCGCGCATCGCTCGAAGTGCTTGACGCATCGGGATCACCTGTCGCGCGGCGTGAGCTTGAGATTGCGGTGCTGAATCAGGATCGCCTGCGCCGTCCGCATTCTGGCGTGCCGGATTTCGGTGTGCTTCTTCCCGCAGCGCCATCTGCCGAGCTTCCGCTGCTCGGAACGCTTGTTCATGCGCTCGATCCCGATTTTGCACTGCTGCCAATGTGGACGCCGGGGTTTGACGTTCACGAGACGAACGCGCGAATCGACGCGGTGCGCACCTTTGTCGATGGACTGCTCGACGCCCGCGTCGAACCGGTACTCGCGATCGAGTCAGTGCCTAACGGCACAGCGATCGATCGGCATGTTGACCAGTGGCAGGCGCTGCTCTTCTTCGGTGCCACCGACAAGAACATTACATCGCTCTTAGAACCATGGCTCTTCGCGTTTGGGCAGCACGTCTCGCGCTGGCAGATTGGTGCGATGAGTTCGCCCGCTGCGAGGGAGGACCCAAATCTCGTACAGGCTGCGGCGCTCCGCGTGCTCTTCGACGGAAGCGTTGCGAGTCCCATCGTGCTTCTTCCAGCTCAAGCAGATTGCGATGGTGACGCGGCGCCAGCGGGAGTCGCGCGGCATATCCGGATGCCTTGGGCCGCCCGCCCGGGCGCGGCGGGCGAGTACGCAAAACCTTGGGCGGGACCTGACACGCTCGTCTCACTCGAGTTGGCGCCGAGCGACGTCATGGATGATCGAACCCGAGTCGATGATCTCGGTCACCGCACCCTCGACCTGTGGCGCGAAGGGGCGCAGCATCTCGCGATTGACTTACCGATGCACGCCGCGAAACCGGACGGCACGCCTGCGTCGCTCATGCCGGAAGCAATCGCGTGGCGGCAGTTGTCGGCGTGGCTCTCGGCGCGAACCTTCGGAGGCGAGTTGGCACTGGGCGATCGCGTCGCGGCGTGGCTCGTCAAAGGTGCGAAGGGAATATCCGTGCTTGCCTGGTCGACCGGTGCGAGCGATGCCCGTGCCGACGGGACAATTGAAATTTCCCTCGGCAACAACCCGTTGTTCGTCACCGACTTGATGGGTCGCACTCGCTCAGTGGAACCACAGGCAGGGAGTTGCCGCATCGCTCTGTCGGAATCACCAGTCCTTATCGAGGGCGTCGACTCTGCATTGGTCACGGTGCTCGCGGCGGCACGTTTTGAACCCGCACTCCTTGAGAGTCGGCGTGCCGGGCAGACGGTCGAACTGGTTCTGCGCAATCCGTTCGGCACTGCGATGTCAGGCACGATCTCTGTCCCCGATCGCCCGGACTGGACAGTCGCGCCGCGACAGCAGGTCGTCTCCATCGCACCCGGGGGCGAACAACGCATCCCGTTTCGGATCACGCTGCCACGTTCGACGGTCGCGGGGGAAGTATCCATCGGCATGAACATCGATTTCACCGCTGCGGAGAGCTACCGCGCCAAGCTTCTGGTTCCGGTGACCGTTGATTGGCCCGATGTCGAGATTGCAAGCTCGTGGCGGTTCGCGAAGAGTGTTGAGACCGGGCACATTGATCTCATCGTGACGTTGTCGGCGACGAACCGATCGAACGCGCCGCTCGACCTTGAAGCCTTTGCGGTCGCGCGGGATTACATTCAAAATCGAAAGCCGATCTTGAAGCTTTCACCCGGCGCAACTGCGACGCGAGTCTTCCAGTTCGCTGATGGCGCGCGAAAGCTTTCGGGCGCGAACGTCTTCACCGGCGTGAACGATCTGCAAGGCGACCGGCGCCTCTCGGCGTCACTTGAAGTCCCGCCGCTCCTGCCGCGCCGGCGCACGACGACGGCCGCGACGACGCCGTGAACGGTCGATCGCGAAGATTCCCGCGTGCTTCCAGCAGAAGGCGCGGTAACCTCCAGATCGAGTCCGGAGCCGGCGCGAGGTCGGTCGTCCGCCATCACACCACATCGAAGGGCTCCCGATGACCGAACGCACCGACGTCTCGCCGCCCGAGCGCCTCCGAGTGGCGCCTACCGAACGCTTCGCTGGCCTGAGCCATGAAGTCGACCTCAAAAGCGCGCTCGCGGCCCTGCGCGCGGAGCCACACCCTGCGCCCTCTGGACGCCGTCAGATCACCGTCTTTCACCGCGTGCCCGTGACGACCGCGCTCTTCTCGTTCGATGCGGGCGGCGTCCTCGCAAATCACCGAACTCGCGGCCTAGTCACGATCCACGTCCTCGAGGGGCATTTCGTCGTCAACGCTGACGGTCGCGCCTACGACTTGCGGGAGGGTCAGATGCTGGTGTTGAATCCCGATGTCCCACACGATCTGCGCGCGACTGTGACGAGTGCAATGTTGCTGACGGTCCATCTGGCTGGCTGACGATCCCGCTGCAGGCCCGAGTGCTCAGTGTCGGTACATCTGACGCGAGCGTCGTCCGCGACAGGTCGGCGCGTGAGGCCGTACTCATTCGCAGAAGCGACCGAGCCGACGTGACGAAGAGCTGCTAGCCGGAAAGTACCCACCAGAGACTCGCCACCAACTTGGATAAATCGCGGCTGCCCCGAACGGTCGCCCAGTTACAACCTTTTATAGCTACGCCCGTTGCTGGAACGGGCGATTTTCATGTTCGTCAGGAGTTCCGATGTCTCAACGAAGAACGCAAGTGCTCGCGGGCGCGGTCATTTCCGCCGCAGCCGTCATCACGTCTGGCGCGCTCGCGCAAGCGAGCTGGCTGAAGGTCACCAATGAAAGCTCGACCCGCCTCGTCGCTGACCCTGCGCTGCTCGTGACGGACAACATCGAGAAGGACTTCGCATTCGGCGATTTCAATCACGATGGTTGGATCGACATCGCGATGGCGCGCAAGTTTCCTGGTTCGATCCAAGGAGGCTTCCGCAACATCCTGTTCATGAACGAGGGTGGCGTACTTGTCGATCGCACGGTTGAGTATGCGTCGACTTCCGACATCGCGGGCTAGCAGGGGTTTCTCGATCCGACGAACGATCGCGACGTCATCGCCGTCGACATCAACAACGACGGGTGGCTCGACCTCGTCACTGCGACGACCATGAGCGATCAAGTCGACGTTATTTTGGGTCAGCCGCGGGCCTACCTGAACCTTGGCAACGATGGCAGCGGTCAGTGGCTGGGTTTCCGCCACGAGCGCAATCGCATCCCGCAGCTGTTCCCGCCTAACAACAACCCCGCTGCGAACCCACGATTCTGTTCGGTTGCTGCTGGTGACTACAACAACGACGGGTACCAAGATCTGTTCTTCGTCGACTACGACACGCCGGAAACGAGCGGCACGCACACTATGGATCTGAACGGCGACGGGGACACCAATGATCCCGGTGAGACGCAGCAGAGCCCGGCGGAAAGCGGCAACGACTACAACAACAAGCTCATCTACAACTACGGCGCGAGCGGCGGTGGGGGACCTGGTTTCTTCTACGACACCCTGAACACCGTGTGCAACGCAACGCAGCTTGCAAGCGCATTCGGCAACGCCGTCGTCGCCGGCGACTTCAGCGGCGATGGCAAGACCGACATCGCGCGTGTGAGCACACTCGGCGGCAGCGGGCTTGACATGCTCACCCGCAAGGCGACGGGTTTCAACGGGCTGAAGAGCGTCTACTCAGGCGCACCCTACAACACCGAGAAGGGCGACATGAACGGCGACGGCAAGCTCGATCTCGTCGTCGCCGACGATGGCCAAGATCGATACATCATCAATATCGGCAACGATGCGCTCGGGCAGCCTAACTTCACGTCGTACGTGATCGCGCAAAGCGCGGGCGAGTTCGGAAACACGATTCGTATCGCCGACTGGGACAAGGACGGGAAGCCTGACGTGGTCATCGTCGACATCGACGCCGACCTCCCGTCGTTCTGCCCCACGACTGGTCGTCGGACGCACATGTACCGCAACAACTACAGCGGTTCGGACTCCGGAATCTTGGTCGAATCGAACGCTTCGTTCAGCAAACCGTTCACCGACGCGCAGCAGGCTGCGTGGTTCGACGTTGCTCCCATTGATCTCGACAATGACGGTTGGCTCGACATGATCGTGGGCCGTTGTGCCAGCGTCGAAGTGTGGATGAATCGTCAGGTCAACGTTACGTTCGCGTATCCGAGTGGCCGACCGGCGGTCGTCGCACCCGGTGAGAGCTTCAGCTTCCCCGTGACTTTCACGACCTCGGGCGGCGGAACGCTCGTGCCCGCGAGCGTCAAGATGCACTACTCGGTCAATGGTGGCGTCTTCGTCGAGACGCCGCTCGCCTCGAACGGTGGCAACAACTTCACGGGCACGCTTCCCGCGTCTCTCTGCGGCGACAAGGTCACCTACTACCTTGAAGCGAGCATGTCGAATGGCGGTCCGTACCGCGATCCGACGAACGCTCCGTATGCCGGCAACGCCGTCACGATCGGCAGGACGACCGTGACCGCGCTCTCGGCGAATCTCGAATCTGGAGCCGACGGCTTCGTCGTGGTCAACACGGGACTCGTCGGTGCCTCAAAGGGTTGGGAACCAGTCACGCCGATCGCGACGTCGTTGAATGGAAACGCTTGGGCACCGGGCTCGGCGGCGAATGGCGTGAAGGCCATGGTCACGAACAAC
Organism: Phycisphaerae bacterium; assembly: GCA_034440475.1. GTDB lineage: Bacteria > Planctomycetota > Phycisphaerae > Phycisphaerales > SM1A02 > JAEUIT01. The sequence goes on from JAWXCC010000117.1 coordinate 18,202, forward strand.
GGCACAGCGGGCGGTGGAGCGAGCGCGTCTGATCTCGACGGTGGACCGTCCGTTGCAACGTCACCTTCGTTCAGTCTCCTCGGCGTCGATCACCCGACGTTGAGCTACAGCCGTTGGTACGCCAACGACGACACGCTCACCCCGAGCGAAGTCGACCCTCTCGTCATCGAGATTTCGAACGATGGCGGCACCACGTGGACACTCGTCGAGCAAGTCGCGAGCCATGGGAACAACAGTTGGCGTTCGGTGAACTTCCAAGTCGAGAACATCGTTCCGCTGACGGCGACCATGCAACTCCGGTTCCGGATCCAGGACAACCCGGACAACTCGGTGACCGAGGCCGCCTTCGACAACGTTGTGGTTGCTGGTGCGCAGTGCATCCAAGCACCAGCGTGTCCCGCCGACCTCACGGGCGACGGAGTCGTGAACGGCGCGGATCTCAGCGTCGTGTTAGGCGGCTGGGGCGGCCGGGGTATCGGCGATCTGACCGGTGACGGCACCATTGACGGGGCTGATCTCGCAGCCCTACTCGGCACGTAGGGCGATTGCCCGTAATCGACACGCACCCACCGACCGCTGAATCGATCTTGAGAGCCCCGGCACTGTTGCCGGGGCTCTTTCTTGCCGCAAAATGCGTGCTTGTGCGAAGCTGCGCGCGTGGTTGCACCGCCACCCCTCACGCCTAAACCTCCGGGTGTCGTAGTACCGGGAGCTCCGCTCCGATGTGGCCGCTGTGCGTACGCGACGGAAGGGCTTCGCGGCTCTACGTGCCCGGAGTGTGGATTCGACCTAACAAAAACGCCATTTCTCCGTTGGGCCGATCGCTGATGGCTGCGGACGATTGTCGTGGGCACGCGGCTCGTTGAAGTTGGGCCGATCGTCGCACTCGTCTTCACCCTGTCGTTGGTGAAGTGGACGCGAGCGATCCGCGGCGAACTAGCGCTAGCGCCACACCGCCCCATCGGCCGCTCGGCCCGCGACTTTCAGGAACGCGAGACGCTCGATCTTCCACGAGCCGTCCGGCTGCTCGGCGACCTTCAGCCACCACGAGTTCGGCGTTGTGCCGTAGCCAGCCTCGACGTCGGTGAGGCAGGAGAGCAGCACCGTGGCCACGCCCGAGGCTTCCGAGTTTCCTTCGAGCTGCGTGACGCGATTTGACGTGATACGAAAGCGACCCTCCAACGTCGAGAGCGCGGCGCGAATCTCGTTGAAATCAACGCCAGGATTCTCTGGTCGTCCATAGCTCATTGTTGCGTTCGACGAGAACAGATCGAGCATGCGGCTCGTCTCGCCGCGCTCTGCCCGGCTCACAAGCTCGCGCACGAGCGCCTCGCCGCGCTCCGCCGAGGTCGTGATGAGAGCCGACAAGAGGAAGACGCCGGCCGCAGCGGCGCCGAGCACCGCTGCGGTTTGACGCGGAGCGCGCTCGCCGGAGTTCAAGCCGCGCCAGCCAACAAAGAGCGCGACGAGCGCGAGAAGGAGGCCGAGGGGCCAGGGGTTCTCGAAGACGTAGCGAGTGAGCGGGCCCGAAGCGATGACGTCTGTCATGTTTTCCTCACTGGTTTCCTCATTCGTTCCATTCATCCGGGTCGAGACTACAGCGGTTCCAGCCCAGCCGCCGATATCGCTCAAACGATTCGTGGTGCCCCCAACCTCACGCACTTCAGAAGGCCATCGCCATCACCGCCGACGCCAGCCCCGCGCCTATGCCAGCGCCTCCGCCAGTGACCAGCCGCGCCCCGAACGAGCAATTGCTCCAGCGCAACCTCGCCGCTATCGCAGTCGCAAACCCCGGGCTCGATGAACGCATTCATGCCGCGGATGTTGCCGATGCCGTGTTCGCCGTCGCCGCGAACGGCGCGGTGGTCGCCGACTATCTCGGCAAACCCCTCGCGAGTCGTCACCGCCCGCTTGAGGAAGCCGAGTCGCTCGTTGGTGACATCGATCTCGCCGATCGCGCAGTGATCTTCGTGGTCGGCTTCGGCCTCGGCTACCACGTTCGTCGCCTCGGTGAACGGATGGAGCGTGCCGGAATCGTCGCGGTGTATGAGCCGGACCTTGGACTCCTCAAGGCGGTGCTGTCGCGCATCGATCACTCGTCGTGGATCCGCGCCTCGAATGTTCTCTTCATCACGGATCTCGAGGACCGTGGCGAGTGGGCACGTCGATTCGCGCCCCTCGACGTGATCCTCGTTCAGGGCGTGCGCATCGTCGAGCACCCAGCGAGCCGATCTCGTCTTGGCGATGCAGCGAAGCGCTGTGGCGAGCGGTTAGCTGAGTCGGTCCGCGCGGCGAAGATGTCAATGTCGACCACGCTCGTGCGAAGCGTGGTCACGGCGAACGCGTACCTCGACAACATCGCGCTCTATGCCGCTGGTGCTGGATGCGCGGAACTGAAGGACAGAGCCGCTGGTCGGCTCGCCATCGTTGTCTCAGCCGGTCCGTCGTTGAAGAAGAACATGCGCCTCTTGGCCGCGGATGGCGTGCGCGATCGCTGCGTGATCATCGCGACGCAGACGACGCTGCGTCCGCTGCTCGATGCAGGGATTCGGCCACATCTCGTCTGCGCCCTCGACTGGCATCACATTTCGACGCGTTTCTACGAGGGAATCCGCGCGGAAGAGGTCGTGGACACGACGCTCGTACTCGATCCGCAGGCGAATCCCATGATTGCCCGGGCTTATCCCGGGCCCGTGCGCGTTTTCCACGCAGATTTTCTTGCGCTTGTGTTAGGCCATGCCGCGCGCGACATGGGAACCGTGCGAACCGGCAACACAGTGGCACACCTTTGCTACCAGGTTGCGCGGTGGATCGGCTGCGATCCCGTTGCGCTCATCGGGCAAGACCTCGGCTTCACGGATGGACTCTACTACGCGCGCGGCACCGCTATCGACGATGTGTGGGCACCTGAGCTCAGCCCGTTCAACACCGTTGAAATGATGGAGTGGCAGCGGATCATGCGCCACAAGCATCACCTGCGGAAGACGCGTGACATCCACGGCCGCTCGATGTACACGGACTCACAGATGGAGGGGTACCTCAATCGTTTTGAGGGGCTCTTCGAGTTCGATCGAGCTGAGGGACGGCGCACGATCGACGCAACTGAGGGTGGTGTCGCCAAGGCAGCGACCGAGGTCATGACGCTCGCTGCAACTCTGGAATTGTTCGGCCGCGACGATGGCAAGCGCTTGCCCACGCCTACACGTTCGCTCGATTCCGGGCTCTTGCGCGTGAGCGCGGCGCGGGTTCGGGAGTTGCAACGAGAAGTACGAGCGATCCGCGAGGCGTCTGAGCGCACTGCGTCGATCGTCTCCGAGATGTTGGAGCATCAGGCCGACCGACGTCGCATGGATGCGCTCTGGCCGCGACTAGAACGCGAGCGTCGCATTGTCGAACAGCGCATGCCGACGTTCGACGTCATCAATCAGTTCAACCAACTTGGCGTCTTCAAGAGAGCGAAGGCTGATCGGAAATTACACTTCGCGAAGGGCCTCTCTGAGATTGATGCACAGAAGGCCCAACTCGAACGCGACATTGTGAACGTCCGCTGGACCGCCGACGCGGCGAAGGAACTCGATGCGTCGCTCGACCGAGCGATCGCGCGACTTGAGGGCCGCGAGGTCAGGGACGCTGATGAAGTGCAAGCTGCGTCGCGAGCCGAGGAAGCTGTGCGCGAGGCAGACGGCCATGACGTCGCGATGCGATCGAAGGTGCGAGCCGCGTTTGTTGTTCCCGTTGATCCTGAGTTCGGCGGACTCGGTGGGCGTCGCTCACTCGATAGCGAGTTCGGTGGCCGCGGCGTATTCCAACGCACGCTCGAACGCTTGGGGCGGTCGCGCGAAGCAGAGTCGATCGTGCTGCTGGTGCCGGATGGCTTCGAGGTCGACGCGATTGTGGATCGAAGGTCGATCGGGTTACCGATCGAAGTGGAACGGTGTGGCGCGTCGGTGTTCGGGCCAGCGCGCAGCGCGATCGCGGCAGCGCGTCTGTGGTCCGACAGCGCGTGGCGTGGTGGTATCGCCGGGATGAGTGTCTACGACGAGTTGTTAGCACCCGCGCCCACGATGCGTGCCATGCAGCGCCTTGAGCTGACCGCCGCTGTCCTCGTCGGTCCCGACTGGCCATGCATCCAAGTCGATGGTGACGGTGGCTGCGACGCACTGGTTCGCCGCCATCGCGAAGCGCCGGATCGACTTTCGATTGTGTTCACGCAATCGCCGCCTGGGTTGTGCGGCGTCCTCCTCGATTACGGTTTGATTGAGCGTCTCGGGTCGGGCGCTGGAGGCCCTGGGCGCCTGAGTACGATCGGTGCCCACTTGGTGTGGCAACCACACCTGCCGCAGCCGGACCCAATCTCGCTCGATGTGTGTGTTCCGTTGAATCACCGCGTCCGCCGTAGTGTGGTGCGCGCGATCTTCGACACGCCGCGAGCGAAAATGCGCATGCGTCGCGGTTTGGAGCCGCTCCTGAATGACGCCGCCGTGCCAAGCGGGCTTGATCCGCTCGACGCGCTCGCCGTCGTCGATGCACTCGAGAACCAGATCTTCAATGTCGTGCCGTACTTCGGGCCGCAGCACGTTCAGATGGAGCTCTGCACCGGGCGGTACGGGTCCGGCGCTGCAAGCGTGCACCGATGGGGTTCAATCCAGCGCGCACCGATGACGCTGCGACGCGCGGAGCGGATCTTCGCGCAGCTCGATGAGAGCGGCGACTCGGTCATCACGCTCGGCGGTGTTGGCGACCCGCTCCATCATCCCGACTTCGATCGCATCATCGCGATGGCGAAGGATGCAGGTATTCGCGGCGTGCATGTGCGCACCGAGCTCACGGCACCAGCCGCCGTCATCGATCGACTGCTCGCGTCTGAGGTCGATGTCGTGAGCGTTGACATCAACGCGGTGACGCCAGAGACCTATCGCGCGATGATGGGAGTCGATCGTTTCGCTCTGGTCAAGGAGAACATTGAGCGCCTCGCGCTCAATCGCCGTCATGTGAGTGGACCACTTGGTTGGGACGCGTTGGCGCTCCCGTGGATCTGTCCGCGACTCCAGCGGTGCGTCGAGAGCTATGAAGACCTTGATCCCTTCTTTGATACTTGGTCCCGGCTTTTGGGAACGCCGGTGCTCGATGGACCGATTCCCTTCGAGCCCTCGACTGAGCGCGTGATGGATCCACTCGCCAGCGCTCAGCCGCCAGCGCGTGTCGCCTATCGCGAGTTGCATCGCCGAATGACCGTCTTCTCTGACGGAAGTATCCCCGTCTCAGAACTGGATCTCTGCGGTGAGGCGTGCATCGGCAACGTCGACGGTCCGCCGCTCCTCGAACTTTGGCGCGCGCTCGTTGCTCGACGCCGACAGGTCCGACGTGAACTTGGTGAGGATGTTGAGCTGCTTCGACTTCGCCACCCATGAGTCGTCGAGACGAAGAAATCCTCGCCGTCATCATTGGCCGCGCTGGTTCGAAAGGCCTTCCGGGGAAGAACGCGCGAATCCTCGCGGGTCGTCCCATGGTGTGCCATACGGTTGAGCACGCGCTCGCGGCGACGAGCGTTGATCGAGTCATTGTCTCGACCGACGGCGAAGAGATCGCTGCGGCAGCGCGGGCCATGGGCGTCGAGGTCTCGATGCGTCCTGCGCACCTGTCGGACGATCGTGCGACCGTGGACAGCGCCGTTCGGCATGCGGTGGAAACATGCGGCTCTCTGGCGGAAATCGTTGTCATTCTTTATGCGAACGTTCCAATCCGGCCCGATGGGATCGTCGATCGCGCGATCGCCACGCTGCGCTCGACGGGCTCAGACAGCGTGCAGAGCTACGAGCGACCGGGGAAGTATCACCCCTTCTGGATGGTCACACTTGGTGCCGCTGGTGAAGTGCGTCAGTGGCAATCGAACGCGGTGTATCGCCGCCAGGATCTACCGCCCTGTCACATGCCCGACGGCGGAGTGATCGTGGTGCGCCGCGCGAGCCTCTTCAACGTCGTCGAAGGTCAACCGCATGCGTTTCTTGGATCCGATCGGCGCGGCATCGAGAACCCGCACGGAGCGGTCGTTGATGTTGACACGATGCTGGATTTCACCGTGGCAGAAGCCATGCTCGCGCAGCGCGCTCAGGGCGTGAACTCGTGAACGCCGACTTCGCGATCGAGGGTCGCACAATTGGCGGCGACTGTCCGCCCTACGTCATCGCAGAAATCGGCGTCAATCACGACGGCGACCAAGCTCGTGGCCTTGCACTCGTGCGTGCCGCGCAGACGGCAGGTGCCGACGCCGTCAAGTTCCAGCTCTTTGACGCCGAGCTACTGATGAGTGCTGATGCACGTTTTGCTGCGTATCAGAAGTCGCTCGGCGCGGCTGATCCGCGCGCGATGCTCAAGTCACTTGAGTTGCCCACTGGAGCGATGGCCGAGTTGTGCGCGGAGGCACGGCGCATTGGACTTCACCCGATCGTGACCGTGTTTAGTACGCAACTCGTCGCTGCCGCAGAAGCGATGAATGTCGCTGCGTATAAGTCGGCGTCGCCTGATGTCATACATCGACCACTCCTTGAAGCCATGAGTGCGACGGGACGGTCGCTGATCGTTTCGACGGGTGCGTCCGATCTTGGTGAAATCCGTCGTGCTGCGGATTGGCTGCGTGGTCGCTCAGTTGCGTGGCTTCAGTGCGTGAGCAGCTATCCGACTCCAGATGCGAGCGCAAGCCTTCGCGGCATTGCGAGCATCGCAGCGACGACACGGGCAGTCGTTGGATACAGCGACCACACGAATGCGATCGACACCGGTGGACTTGCAGTCGCCGCCGGTGCTGCCATTCTGGAAAAGCATCTCACCTACGATCGGCGAGCGAACGGACCTGATCACGCTGCCAGCCTCGATGCGACGCAGTTCGGCGAGTACGTTCGACTCGCTCGACGCGCGGGCAGCATGCTGGGCGATGCGAAGCACGTGCTCGAGATCGAGCGTGATGTTCGAACAGTGAGCCGCCAGTCACTTGTTGCAGCCCGCGGACTTCGCAGCGGGGAACGAGTCCGCGCCGCCGATCTCACGGTGAAACGGCCAGGGACCGGCATCGCGCCGTGGCGGCACGATGAAACGATCGGTCGAACACTCGCCCGTGATGTCCGAGTCGATCAAGTGCTGTGCGATGAGGACTTCGCGTGATGCCACGCCGTCGAATCTTGGGCGTTACTGGGTCGCGTGCCGAATTCGGCTTGTTGGAACCAGTGTTTCGCGCGATGAATGCAAGCGCCGACCTCGAACTGCTGGTCGCGGTCGCAGGCGCGCACCTCTTGCCGCCGACGCGAACCCGCGATGAAGTGGCGGCATCGTTTCCGATTGCGGCCGAGATTGCGATGCAACAGTGTGGGCGGACGACGCGACATGATGACGCAGTCGCGTACGGGCATGGCGCGCTCGGATTCGCGCGGACGATCGACGCTCTCCGACCCGACGCCGTGCTGGTTCTCGGTGATCGCATTGAGGCGTTCGCAGCGGCAAGCGCTGCCGCGATCGCTGGTGTGCGCGTCATCCATCTGCACGGCGGTGATCGCGCCGAGGGTGTGGCCGACGAGAGCATGCGGCACGCGACGAGCAAGCTGGCGCATCTGCATTGCGTGGCGACGGAAGCGAGCGCCGAACGATTGCGCCGAATGGGTGAAGACGACGCGCGGATTCACGTCGTCGGCTCGCCGGCGCTCGATGGCCTCGATGCAATTGTGCCGCTCGACGACGCGACGTTTGCAGCGCTTGGTCGTCCAGAGATTCTCGTGCTGCTACATCCGACCGGCCGCGACGACGCGACCGAAGAGCGCTGCGCCGCGGCGGTGTTCTCCGCCTGCGCCTCCCGCGGGCGCATACTGCTTGCGCACCCAAACGCTGACCCTGGAAGTGGGGGAGTCATGCGCGCGATCAGTGCAAGCGGCCTGCCGGTTGTCGCGCACCTTCCGCGTCGCACCTTCGTCGGACTTCTGCGGCGTATCGGGCTTCTCGCGGGGAACTCGAGTGCGGGTCTGATCGAGGCGGCGGCGCTCGGGGTGCGCGTTCTCAACCTGGGCACTCGGCAGAACGGTCGCGAACGTGCATCCAATGTGGTTGACGAACCGTCGTTCGCAAGCGACGCACTGCTCGCGAGCGTTGACCGCGCACTGAAGATGCCGACGCCGCGCGGCCATCCGTTCGGTGATGGGCAGGCGGGCGTCCGGATTGCGCGACTTGTATCGGGCGGTCAGCTTCTGACGTGTCTGATCACGAAGCGCAACTCGTATTGAGACCTCGCTCAAGTCCGGTTCCGCTGTGGCCGATTTTCCCTGCTGCGAAGCCAATTGAGGGCTCGTCCAGGGAGGGATGAATGCAGCCAACGTCACCGACTCAGGCAAACGCCGTTTCGACCCCGTCAACGAGCGCCCTAGCCGGAGTTCTAGGGCAGTCTGCACCCGATCCGGCAGCGATCGCGGCATTGGCTGTCAGGGGCGTCGCGCACATCGCGACGCTGCCCGACATCACGATCAGCATCATCGAAATCGTTGAGAATCCGTCGAGCTCGGCTCAGGATCTCAACAAGGTCATCGCGAACGACCCAGCGCTCTCCGCCCGCATCTTGAAGGTCGTCAACAGCGCCTTCTATGGATTGCCGCGGCAGATCGGTTCGATCAATCGCGCGATCTCGTTGCTCGGCTTGAACGCCGTCAAGAATCTGGCGATCGCCGCGAGTCTGGCAAAGCTCTTCAAGGGTGGATCGCTCGGTTCGCGTTTCGATGCAAAAGACCTGTGGACGCACTCGGTCGCAGTCGCCGCAGTGAGCAAGGTCATTGCAACCAATCTCAAGCTGAGCTTCGCTGACGAGGCGTTACTCGCGGGACTTCTGCACGACATCGGACTGATGGTCGAACTACAGTCTGAGCGCGAGAAGTTCGGAACCATCGTGCAGAAGATGGATCTCGATAAGGAAGGGAAGCCGCTCTGCGATTTCCTAGAGGTGGAACGGAGCGTGCTCGGATGCGACCACGGCATCTACGGCGCCGCTCTGTGCGAAGCGTGGAAGTTCCCGAAGTCGTTCACGAATGTCTGCGGGCATCATCACGATCCTCTGAAACTTCCGGCTGATCTCCGCACGCTCACGTGGATCGTGCACGTCGCTGATCGTCTCGCCGTGAGCGCGCAGAAGAAGGGGTTCCGTCTCGACGTGATGTCGTGCGACATCACGGAAGAAGCGATTGCGTCGATCGGGATGACGCCAGATGGTCTCGCCCATATCCGTGCGTCGCTCCCGGCAATGCTCGATGGCGTCGAGGCGCAGTTCGGCACTGGCTGACCTTGGTCCGCCTCGGTTTCCGTAACTAGCGCAGGCGAATTCGCGTTCGCGACACTGAGAACGGTCGCGTTGGGCTTACGATGCCCACGCTTCCATGCCGGAAACGATCGCGCTTGATTTCAATCGACCGATGGCACTCTTCCCTTTGCCGGGCGTAGTGCTGCTGCCGCATGCGGTTCAAGCGCTGCACATCTTCGAGGAGCGCTATCGGCAGATGATCGAGCACGCGCTCGCTTCCATAGAGGATGGCAACCTCCTTTCGGCGGATCCGATTGCGATGGCTTCGTTTGCCCCGGGCAACAGCGGGACGATGTCGAGCGAATTCGAACCAGCGCTGCGGCCAGCGGTCTGCGTGGGAAAAATCGTTCAGCATCAGCGGCTCGCCGATGGGCGGCACAACGTGCTGTTGCAAGGCGTCTGCCGCGCCAGAATTCGGAAGCTGCTCGAGCCGGATACAGAACGGCTCTACCGCATGGCGCTCCTTGAGCCACTGGAACGCGTCACAGAACCGCCGCCAAGCTTGCCTGGCGTACGGAGTGCGATCAGGTCACTGCTGAGCGGTCCCCGCCTCGGACGGCTTGCTGCCGCGCCGACGGTGCTTGAGTGGATCGCCCGAAAGGACGTTCCAACTCACGCGCTGCTCGAACTCATCGGCTTCACGTTGATCGGGGACGAAGGGACGCGCTACCGCCTGTTGGCCGAAGCCGATGCGCTGGCCCGAGCGCAGCTCATCCGTAAAGAGCTTGGACACATCGACGCGCTTGTCTGTAAGGCCGACGAGCAGGCGTGGAAGCGCTGGCCCAAAGGCATGAGCTGGAATTGACGAGCGACGAACGGCGCTCGTCGTTTACTTCAGCCCGCGCCGCTTGGCTGCTTCGAATTCCTTGTCCCAGTCCTTGATTTCAGGGGCAAACGTTGCGAGCAGATTGTCGACATCACCCGCGACAGTGATCTTCGTGATCTTGTCGCCTTCCTTCACATCGACGACCAGCGGAAGCCCAGCGGTCACGTTGCCGAACGCCGGATAGTCTAAGTTCCAGCGCTCTTGACCTTTGATCGTGATGAAGAACCGGGTCGCGTTGGTGCGAGCGCCTGCCGACTCGTCGCGGTCCTTCGACATCGCGAGTCGACCGCCGCGATCGAAGAACAGACTCGCATCAAATTCGCGCGGAAGCGTGTACCAGACATAGTCCGTTCCGCATTGACGGATGACGCGCGAGAAACTCCGCCACTCGCGACCGTCGAAGAAACCCTTCCGCACGAGGTTGCAGAAGTTGGCGCAGAGCAGCGGGCACTTGTTCGGCTCGAGTTTGAAGCTAATTGTGCCCGCGGGTATCTCAATCGTCCCGGTGATCTCTTTGATTTCTTTCGCGCGCTCCTTCGCAGTTGGCACCCGGGCTGTCGGAGTCGCGGGCTCAGAAGTACTCGGTGGAGCGACAACGCCCGGCGGTGCCGCTGGCGGTGTGGGAGCCGGCGCAGGTGCTGGACTAGTTGCAGGCGCTGGCGCGACTGGCGGGACAGCTACGCCCGCAGCGAGAGCGGCGATTGCGATTGCGGAGGTGATAGCGAGGAAGCGGTTCAAGGTTCGTTGAAGATATCGCCAGCGGTTGCTAACGCCGCCGAGATCCGCGGCCGCTGCCCGGAGTTTTCGTGGTATCGCCCGCTGGCGGTGCCGACGAAGAGTCGTTCTCCGGATCGTCGGCGGCACCATTGGGATCGCCAATCGGTTGCGTCTTCGGTTCAGGCACAACGCCGCGCTTGCCAGCCCGAACTGCCTCGACGTCGCTCTCGTGAATCGCCTCGACGACCGCGACTTCGGCGGCTCGGGTGTCGAGGCCATCCTTGAGGAAGCGGCCTGCGCGGTCGAGGGCGGCGAGCGACTGGAGCTGGTCATCGAGCTTCTGCGCGAACCGATGCTCCGTGCTTGGCACCATCGCGCGAAGCAGCTTCACTGCGTCGCGCACCGCGTGTCGGCGCTTTTCAAGCACCGACAGAAGCTTCGACCGGAGCAGAATCCGTGCTTGTGCTGAATCGCGGGCGGCGAGAGCGTCCGCGGCGATGGTTCCATCCGCGAGTTCAGCCGCCTGCTGTCCCAGCGGGCGAAGTCGTTCTTCTAGGAGTCCGAGTGATTCGACGATGCCGCCGATGGTGGTTTGATCAAGTGCCGGAAGCCCGAGCATTTCCTCGGTGAGCACGCGGTAGGTGCGTTCGTCTTCGTAGATCTCTGGATGGACGACGCGACGATACGCCTCGACAACCTTTCGCCAACTCAGCGGCATCAGTTCGGATTTCAACTGGGCGATGCCCTTGTCGTTCAGCGTGCGAAGGCCGGTGTCAGCGAGGGTTTCCGCGACTTCGAGCTGCGCGAGTCCACGGTCAACCTCTAACGCCTCGCTGTCAGTGCGGCCAGCACGCCACTCGGGTCCAAGTTCGACGAGGGTCTCGGCGTCCTCACGCTCGATTCCAATCAGTACATCGTGACGTCGCCGAAGTTCGTCGAGGAGGTTGCGTGCGTAGCGCTCGAAGAACGGCTCAAGCACTCCGAGTTCCTGCGGCGTGAGATCGACCTTCGGAACGAGTTCGAGAAGGTTGACGCCCGCCGCGGGCAGTCGCGCGGGGTGGCTAAAGATTTCTTGCGCGCGTTGAATGCGCAGCGTGCGCCACGTCGGTCTCGTCTCGGTCGGGCAAATGCGGTCGATTGACTCGTCGAGCAGCTTCTCGGCAGCGAGCACGCGTTCCAACATGCGGTCGCGGGCGCGGAGAGCCGTCAGGAGCTCTGGCGTGTGGACGGGCTGATAGTCCGAGGTCGCCGTGTCGTAACGAAACGCTGCGGGAAGCAGCACCTCAAGCTGGCGCGCCTCAAGACGCCTGGCCTCGGTCTGGTTCGTTTCGTATTGAGCGCGGACCGTGGCAAATCGCTCCCGAGCAGCCGTGTCGAGCCGTAAAAGTTCGGGGATCCGTTCGAGTTGGGCCGCCTCGATAGGCGGCATCATCAACCGCCTCCGGAGTTCAAGCTCCTTCGCGGCGCGGTCGGTTTCGGCATCCTTGACGAGGCTCGCAGCAGGAACGGGAGGCACGCTGGACTGGGCTGGTGCTCCGGCTGCGGCCGGCGGGGGCGACGGCGGCATTGGGGCCGCGGCGCCGTCCTGCTTGGCGAGCTCATCGCTCGGCACCCTCTGGGTCATTGCGCCGGTAGCGCGACCCGCCGCGAAGCCCGCGGCGAGCGTGACGGCACCTACGATCAGTGTGAATACGGCGACAACCCGTCCAATGGGAACGGGCCTGCGACTGGGAACGAGCGCAGGGCTCTCTTGGCGGGGGATGCTCACCAACGGTCGATCGTGTTCCATGGAGCGAATATCTCCATCGGCTGAATGCGGATGCCCTACGAGATCGGCACCACGATAACGCAGGAATTCCCGGCGTATGGCGACCTTCCGTCAGATCGGCACGACTTGATCGGATTCATTCGGTAGCGTGCCTCTTTCTCGCCCGTTTCCCCAAATCACCATGCCGTGGCTACTCAAGACCGAACCGGACTGTTACTCGATCGATGACCTCGCCCGTGATAAGCGAACGCGCTGGAACGGAGTTCGCAACTATCAGGCGCGGAACTTCATGCGCGACGGCATGAAGGTCGGCGATCCAGTGTTGATTTATCACTCGAGCGCTGATCCGCCGGGGGTGGTCGGCGTGGCTTCGGTGAGCGCCGCTGCTGAAGCCGATGTCACCGCACTCGATCCGAACGACGACCACTTCGATCCAAAGGCGACCAAGGCAAACCCGATCTGGATGTCTGTCGAAGTGCAATTCGTTGAGCGCCTGCCCGCGCTCATTGAAATCGGACTACTGCGCGCGACAAAAGGGATCGAGGCGATGGCGCTGTTACAGCGCGGCCAGCGGCTCTCGGTACAGCCAGTCACTGAACGAGAATTTGAAATCGTCATGCGACTTGCGCGGGGCACGAAGCCGCCAAAGCCGCGGGTCGGGAGAGCCAAATGACAACGCGGCTCGCCGTGTTCGATGTCGATGGCACCTTGACGCGCACATCGCAGGTCGACGACGCGTGCTTCATGGAAGCGATCCGACTTGAATGGGGGATCAACGGAGTTTCAATGGATTGGGGCGCGTACGAGCACTCGACCGACAACGCAATCGCGACCGAAATCAGCCGCGTGCACCGCGGCCGCGATGCCACCGAGGGCGAGCTCTCGACCCTTCGCGACAGATTCGCCGGTCTTGTTCGTGAGCAGGCGGCGACGGCCCCTGCGCTGTTCGAGCGCGTTGGCGGCGTGCGCGAGATGCTCGCGGCGCTGCCCGGTCACGGCTGGCATCGCGCGATCGCGACTGGCGGCTGGACGCCGTCGGCAAAACTCAAGCTCGCGCAAGCAGCGGTTCCGTTCCATGGAATTCCCGCAGCGTTTGCGTGCGACGCGCGACCGCGCGAGGAAATCATCCGAATCGCGACCGAGCGCGCGGAGCGCGACGCAGCGAAGCGATTCGAGCGAGTCGTCTACGTCGGGGACGGCGTCTGGGACGTTCGCGCAGCGCGGCGGCTCGGTATCGGCTTCGTAGGCATTGCCACTGGCGAGCGGGCGGAGCGGCTGCGCGAATCGGGAGCGGCGACGGTTCTGCCCGACTTCGGCGACCTCGCGGCGTTCATCGCCGCTCTTGACGGAGCCGTGATTCCCGCGACGCTTGCATGAAACCGGCGTTGAGTCGATCCTACGAACGTCATCCGCGCCTGCGCCGGCACTGCGGGTGGGGACGCTCGAATCCGGCACTGGAGAGGTTGCATGTTCGGACTCCTCGGTATCGGTTGCCTCGGAATCGTCGCCATTGCGGTCATCGTCGCGGTCGTGGTGATCGGGATCTACAACGGACTTCAGCGGAAGCGAGTCGCGGCGCAGACCGCTTGGTCTGACATCGACGTGCAGCTCAAGCGACGGCACGACCTAGTGCCGAATCTCGTCAACACGGTGAAGGGTTATGCCACCCACGAGAAGGGTGTCTTCGAGACGGTCGCCGCCGCGCGATCCGCTGCGATGGGTGCTAAGACCATTGATCAGCAAATCGCTGCGGAAGGGCAACTCAGTTCAGCAATCGGTCGCCTCTTCGCGGTTGCGGAAGCCTATCCCGACCTGAAGGCGAATCAGAACTTCTTGCAGCTTCAAGAAGAACTCACGAGCACCGAGAACAAGATCGGTTTCTCGCGCACCAACTACAACCGCAGCGTTGCGCAGTTCAACGAGTCGGCGCTGGTGTTCCCAGCGAACATCATCGCAGGCATGTTCGGATTTGCTCAGATGAAGCTGTACGAACTCGACAGCGTTGAAGAGCGCAAGGTGCCGACAGTGCAGTTCTGACCGAAAGCAACAGATCCTTCATGTCTAACTCATACGGAGCTCCGCCACCTCCACCTCAGCCGGTGGCAGTGCCAGCGTCGACGGGTGCAGTGCATCTCGAGCGACCGGAGCTCCATGCGCTGCCGACGAATGTCACGTACCGGAACTTGATCGCTGAGAATCGTCGCAAGAGCGCGTTTCTCGTCATGCTGCTCATCGGGCTAGCCGTCCTCACGGGAGCGGCGGCGGGCGTGCTGTTAGGTGCTTCCGGGAATAGCCGCGCCGCCGTTCCAGCGGCGCTCGGCGGCGCGCTGATCTTCGGCGTCGTCGCATCGATTGCGGCGGGATGGTCGTGGTTCAGCGGTCCGGGCGCGATTCTCTCGATGGCAGGCGCGACGCCAATCGAGAAGAAGGATGACCCACAACTATTCAACGTCGTCGAAGAACTCGCGATCGCCGGCGGCTTGCCGTTGCCGAAGGTGTACCTCATTGACGATCCCTCGCTGAATGCCTTCGCGACCGGTCGCGATCCAGCCACCGCGGCGGTCGCGATCACAACGGGGCTGCGAGCGTCGCTCACTCGCGACGAACTCGCCGGCGTGATGGCACATGAGTTAGCTCATGTTCGTCACAACGACATCCGCCTCATGATGCTCTTGGCCACGATGGCGGGGCTCATTGTCTTCGTCGGTGACTTCACCAGAAACATGCGGATCTTTGGCGGGATGGGCGGGGGACGGCGCAGTAGCAGCAACAGCCGTGAGGGGGCGAACCCGCTCGTCATCGTGCTCATCGTGATCAGCGTCATCATCCTGATCGTCGCGCCGATCGTCGCGACGTTGATTCGGCTCGCAATTAGTCGGCAGCGCGAGTACCTCGCCGATGCTGGCGCCGTCGAACTGACGCGCTATCCCGAAGGTCTCATCGGCGCGCTCACGAAGCTCGGTGCCTGTCGTACCCCACTGCGACGGCAGAACGAGGCGATCGCGCCGCTCTTCATGGTGAACCCTGCCAAAAGCGCGGTCGTGCGCGGCCGCCAAGATTCGTCGAGCATGTTTCTCACCCATCCGCCGCTCGCTGAGCGCATCGCGCGACTCCAGGCGCTTCTCTGAACGGAGCCGTACCTGTGGGTGGATTCTTCGTGTGTCCTCTCATCGCGGTCGGCATCGCGGTGATCATTGTGATCGTGATCGCCGCGCAGAAGGCGGCGAAGCGTCGCCAAGAAGAATTGCTGGCGTTGGCCCGCGATCTGGGCTTGGAGTTCAGTCCCGAGACGGTGCGCGGATGGGACAAGCGCTGGCCACAGTTTGAGTGCTTTGCCCGAGGGCATAGTCGCCGCGCCTTCAATCTCTGTAGCGGACCGATGCGCGACGATCCGAACGCAACTCAGTGCACGCTGGGTGACTACGAATTCAAAGAGACGCACTCAAGCGGCAAATCCACCCAGACTGTCACGTATCGATTCGGATTCCTCATCGTCGAAACGCGTTGGCGCGGAATCCCCGACGTGCTTGTGCGGCGCGAAACGATGCTCGATAAGTTTGCGGGCGTTCTCGGATTCGATGACATCGACTTCGAGAGCGCAGAGTTCAGCCGCAAATTCATGGTGAAGAGTCGCGACAAGCGATTCGCGTACGACCTCATCGATGCGCAGATGATGGAGTTTCTGCTGGCCGACGGCACGGACTTTGGGTCTACACCGTGTATCGACATCGGAGACAGCGCGGTGTGTCTCTGGTTCAGCCAGACCAAGAAACTCGAGCCAGCGCAATTCCGCTCGCTGTTTGGGTGGGCACACGAGTTCCTGCGACGATGGCCACGAGTAGTGACGGCGCGGCTTGATGACACAGAGAAGCAACGGGTCGTGGACAAGCAGGGGGACAAGCAGGGGGACATGAACACATGAACGGAATGGCGTTTGTCATACTCACTCTCGGAGCGCTGATTCTCTTGCCGCTGATCTGGGCCATCGCAACGTACAACCGGCTCGTCTCAACGCGGCAACAGATGAAGGAGTCGTGGTCGGGCGTCGACATCGAGTTGAAGCGTCGCCACGATCTGATCCCGAATCTTGTGAGCACGGTGAAGGGATACGCCGCGCACGAGAGCGATATCTTCGAGAAAGTCGCGTCGCTCCGAGCGCAGGCGATGTCGATCACTGACCACGGCGGTGCCCGAGCGCAGGCTGAGGGGGAACTCGCGAAGACGCTCGGTCGCCTCGTCGGTGTCGCCGAGCGTTATCCAAGGCTGAAAGCGGACGCGAACTTTCTTGAGCTGCAAAAAGAACTCGCGCTGACCGAGGACCGCATCGCAGCGGGACGTCGGTTCTACAACGCGAACGTGCGCGAGTTGAACACGCTCTCGACGACGTTTCCGAGCAACGTGCTCGCGGGGATGTTTGGCTTCACGATTGAAGAGTTCTTCGAGCTCGAACATGTGACGGAGCGCGCGGTGCCTGCGACGTTTTGACGTGTCGTGAACGAACTCGATGAAGCGTGGACCGCCGAAGCGGAGCAATCCTCGTCGTGATCGGGGCGCTTGACGACGGCGTGAGCTGCGATCTCCCACCCAGATGAGTCGCCGAGCGACGCGGGAATATCCCGCTTGTGCAACGAAACCAGCCCGCCGTCGC
>JAWXCC010000118.1:0-4690 GCA_034440475.1 Phycisphaerae bacterium
GCCCATCGCGTTCACGGCGATGATGCTGGTGAAGCCTGCGTAGCCGCTCCCGTTGTTGGCGTGTCGCTCCGTCTTGCCGAACAGTCGCGCCGCGGCGCGCTCGAACAGATCGCCTTTCGTTCCGATGCGAAGTCCGGCCACATCCGCCGTCGCGAGCTCGAATGCAGGGGCACCGCCAAGCGCGGGTGCGCCGCTGTTCGCACCGTCGGCGCTGACAGGCGATGTCGACAGCGTCGGCGCGAAGAGCTCCTTCTCCTGTCGATCGCGGACGTGTACGTCCACCAGTTCGGCGCGCACCACGCGCGTACCGGTCACCGCCCCGGATGGATCGCCCTGTCCGGTCACACGGAACGCGATGTCCGTCAGCACCCCGCGTCCCTGCGCCCGGAGCGACTCGTCGAAAGCGCGCGCGGCGCCCTTCGGCATGCCGATGAACCGCGCCGACTCGGCGTTCAAGAAAACTACGCGGTACTCCTCGCCAAACACCTGCAGCGGCAGATACGTACCCGGCTCGAAGAAGTGCATCGAAAACCGCTGCTGCTCATGATCGTACTCCGACACATTGTCGTTCACGCGCACCCGAAACGTCGCACTGGCCGGCAACCCGGTGAGTCGGCGCTGCAATTGCTGCGACCACACGCGCGCCGAATCAGGTCGATCAAAGGCAGGAAGCTGTTGCAACGCCGTGTTGCGCGCGGTGACACCTGCCGCGTCGAACGGTACGCCGGCAACTTTGTACCATGTCAGCACCACGGCTTCGTCGTCGAGGTCGGGCGGCGCTTGCCACTCGGTCATGCCGACCGCCGTACTGCGGTAGCTGGCCCACTGCGCGGTGGCGGGGCGTGGTCCCGCACTCGCGGCACGCATACCGGTCTGCTTCGACAGCGGGACCGTCGCGCCGCTGGGCAGATGCAGCACCAGCGCGCTGTCGCTCCGGTCGATCGTTGCCTGCGCGCCGCTCGGCAGCATCAACGCCCACGACCCATCCGATTGCTTCTCCAAGCGGCGCCGTATCGTACCGGCATAGGCATCGTCGCCGTCGGTGAGTAGCACATGCGCGCCATGGACCATCGCCTCGAGCGCCGCTGCGGCCGTCGCGCGATTTTCCGGATGGGCGATCGCCCACACAATGCCATCGTCGGGAATGGAGGACGCGAGTCGATCACCAGTCGCAGCGTCTCCACCGCACCCTAGCGCACCCACGCAGGCGAGCCCGACCATAGCGATGGCGTTTCGCCGACCTGGTTGCGTCGTCCCCGAACGTGGTGATAGCCTCTGCATACAGTTCGCCCGTGTCGGCGCCGTCGAGGCTGGAAGCAGCCGGAGCACGCCGGCGCGTAAAAGCGTCTCCGCACCGCATTGCGTACAATCGGCTCAAACCCCGTCATCACTCGCTGAATGACTCTGTCGGATCAGTCGGACGTCCTCGGCACACCCGCGAGCGGCCCGGATTCCCGAGCCGAGCTCGACCATCTCTTCAGCGTGACCTACGAAGAGCTGCGGCGACTCGCGTCGAGTGTGCGTCGAAGCGACCCGCGCGCGTCGATCACACCAACGGCGCTCGTGAACGAGGCGTGGCTCAAGCTGGCTGGATCACCGGAGGTCGCGCACACCTCGCCCACGCACTTCAAACGCATCGCGGCGCGTGCGATGCGTCAGGTGCTCATCGAAGCCGCCCGTCGGCGACAGGCCGGAAAGCGCGGCGCTGACGAACTGCACGTCACCTTCGACGACGCCGTCAACGCGGCCGCCACCGATGCCGATGGACTGCTCGCCCTCGACGAAGCCCTGACGCGTCTGGCCGCGCAGGCCCCTCGTCAGGCGCAACTGGTGGAGAGTCGATTTTTCGGCGGGCTCAGCGTACCGGAGACCGCCACGCTGCTCGACGTGAGCGAGTCGACGGTACTGCGCGAATGGCGGCTCGCCCGCGCCTGGCTGGCGCGTGAACTGGCGGTCGACGCGTGAGCTGGGCGCGCTTGCAGTCAGCCTTCGACGCGATCGTCGACGCGCCGGAGCATCGTCGCGACGCGATGGTGCGCGCTGCGTCGCACGGTGACGCCGACTTCGAACGCGAGCTGCGCGAACTGCTGGCGGCCGACGCCGTGCAGCTGCCACTGCTCGACCGAAGCAACGCCGAGTGGGCGTCGGCATTGCTCGCTGATACGCCATGGCCTGAAGGTGCGCTGCCGCAATTCGGACCGTATCGCCTGGTACGGTTGCTCGGCGAGGGCGGTATGGGCGTCGTATATCTGGGCGAACGTGTCGATGTACGGCGCACGGTCGCGGTGAAACTGCTGCGCGATGCGTGGCTTTCACCGGCGCGCCGCGCACGATTTACCACCGAGCAGCGTGCCCTCGCCCAGCTGGACCATCCGAACATCGCGCGGCTCCACGATGCCGGCACGCTCGCCAATGGGACGCCATGGTTCGTGATGGAGTACGTGGAGGGCCTTCCGCTACACCGCTACTGCGAAGCGAACGCGTGCACGGTGCCGCAAAGACTCCAGCTCTTCCGCGCCGTGTGCAGCGCCGTGCAACACGCGCACGATCAGGCCATCATCCATCGGGATCTCAAGCCCTCGAACATTCTTGTCACCGCCGACGGCACGGTGAAACTACTGGATTTCGGCATCGCCAAGCAGATCGGCGAAGAGCATCGCGATAGCGAGCGCACGCAGACCGGGCTGCGCATGATGACGCCGGCGTACGCGGCGCCTGAGCAAGTGCGTGGCGAACGGGTGGGTGTCTTCACCGACGTGTACGCCCTCGGTGTCCTGTTGTACGAGCTACTCGCGGAGCGACTCCCACTCGATCTCTCGTCGCGCACGCCGGGGCACGCCGACGCCATGATCCTGGACACCGAGCCGGAGCCGGTGTCACGAGCCGCCCGCGCGCAGGGCGCCGACAGCGTAGCGGCGATGCGGCGCAGCGAGTGGAACGATCTCGATGTGCTGTGCATGACCGCGATGCACAAGGATCCGACGCGGCGCTATCGATCGATCGATGCGCTGCTGCGCGATGTCGATCACTTCGTCGCCGGTGAGCCGCTCGACGCGCACCCCGATGCGCTTTCGTACCGCGCGAGCCGCTTTGTGCGCCGACGGTGGAGGGAAAGTGCATTGGCTGCGGCCCTCGTGTTGCTTTCGGCTGGCGTCGGCACCACATACACGGTTCGGCTGGGGCGCGCCCGAGACGCGGCCGTGCGCGAGGCGGAGCGCCGCACGCGACTGCAGCAGTTCACGCTCGCGCTCTTCACCGGTGGCGACGAGGCGGGGCCGGCCGATAGTTTGCGCGTCGTCACCTTGGTGGATCGTGGTGTGCAGGAAGCCCGCCTGCTCGACGGCGATGCCGCCGGACAGGCCGATCTCTATGCGACGCTGGGCAGTGTGTATCAGAAGCTCGGCCGCTTCGAACGCGCCGACACCATGCTGCAGGCGGCGTTGATCGCACACACCAGGGCGGGGAGTCGCGACTCGCTCACGCGTGCGGCGTTCCTGCTGACGCTCGGTGATCTGCGCATCGACCAAGCGTCGTACCTTGGCGCCGATAGTGCGCTCACGGAGGCCTCCGCCCTCGTCGCCTCGCGCGTCTCCACGCGCGATGACCCGGCGGTGCTGCTGCAGTCGCGAATTCTCGGTGCCGTAGGCCGACGACAGGAAGAGCAAGGCCGCTACGATTCGGCAACGGTCACCTTGCAACAGGCCGTGGCCCGCTATCCCGCAAGCGATCCCGACCCATTGGTGCGTGCGTCACTGCTCGGTGAGCTCGCCAACGTGCAGTTCTATGCCGGTCACTATGCTGAAAGTGACTCGCTGAACCGTCTCGTGCTTGCGGCGCAGCTCGCACGATCGGGCGAGCGTCATCCCGCGGTGGCCGAGGTCTACATCAACCTCGGCGCCACCGAGTTCGAGCGAGGTCGCTTCGTCGAGGCGGAACGCTGGTATCGCCAGGCGATCGACATCGACTCGGCCTTTTATGGAGGCGCGCATTTCCGGACGGCGGCGCACTTGTCGATGCTGGGGCGTACGTTGGTGTCGCAGGAACGATACGACGAAGCGACCGGTGTGCTACAGCGTGCGCTCGACATTCAGCAGTCCACGTTCGGCAGTGCGCATCCGCGGGTAGCCAGCGTGCTCAACGAACTCGGTAACGTCGCGCTGAAGCACAGGGCGTTCGACAGCGCCGACGCCTACTTCACACGCATGGCGAAGGTGTACGGCGCTGCCAACGGTGACGCGCATTTTACCGTAGCGGTGGCGCTTTCCAATCGCGCCACGGGATACAACGATCAGAAGCAGTATGCGCGCGCGGAGGCCATCTATCGCGACGTCGTGCGCCGGTTCACGAACGCGCAGGGGGCGGAGCACATGAATACCGGCATCGCCCGCATCAAACTCGGGCGCTCGCTGATACGTCAGCAACGATGGGCCGCCGGTGCGGCGGAGTCGGAAGCCGGCTACACGATCGTCGCCCGGCAAGCCGAACCCGGGGTGAGTTTTCTGCAGGCGGCGCGCAAGGACATCGCCGAAGCGCTCCTCGCGCTCGGTCGTCCTACAGCATCGGCGAAGTGGACGAAGGCGTGGGAAGACAATGCGCCGTCAAAGCCATAAGCCAGGGGTTGCCGATGACCCTGAATTCGTCTACGCTTATCGTCTGATGGGAGACGTGATCCTTTGGGGTTACTGCTGCC
>JAWXCC010000119.1:0-10556 GCA_034440475.1 Phycisphaerae bacterium
CCGGCGCTCTGCCCGCCAGGCGTTCCGTCATACGGCACCATCACCCCGGGTACGCCGACCTGCGGCAACTTCTGGGCTGATGGCAGCGTCCGTGATACGGACTGGTACAGCTTCACCGTGGGCGGCGCCGCCTCGGTGAGCGTCACCCTCAATGTCGCCTCTAACTTCCCGACGGTCCTGGGATTCCTCGATGATCTGTGCCCGCCGACGACCATCGTGCTCCAGGCTCAGGACGCGTGCCCGGCTACGGTCACGGCCTGCCTCGCGCCGGGTAACTACACGGTGTTCGTTGCGGCGAACGCGTTCTCTGGTCTTCCTTGCGGCACGGAAGCTTGCGGCGCTGACCTCAACGCTTACGTCGCCACGGTGACGATCGGCGGCGAGTGCTCGGCTGCAGCATGCGGTAACTCGGACAACGACTGCTTCGCGGCGTCGCCGACCGGTACCCCGTTCTGCTCCGATGCAGATTGCTGCAACACCGTCTGCGCTATCGATCCGTTCTGCTGCTCGGTGTCTTGGGACGGCATCTGCGCTGGCGAAGCTGCGAGCTTCTGCGGCGGCGGCGGCGTCTCTAACGACGAGTGCAACGTCGCCACGACGATCGGCTCGGGCGCAACGGCGTTCTCGACGGTTGGCGCAACCACGAGCCTCCCGGCTCTGGACGCTTCCTGCGAGAAGGGCTTCGGTCTCGCGTTCGTGAACGACATCTGGTTCTCCTTCACAGCGACCTCGGGTAACACCACGGTCAGCCTGTGCGGATCAGGTTTCGACACCCGTCTCGCGGTCTACGCCGCGTGCGGCGACGCCGCCGTCCTTGCTTGCAACGATGACTTCTGCGGATTACAGTCCCAGACATCGTTCGCCAGCACCAATGGCACGACCTACAAGATCCGCGTCGGCGGATTCGGTGGTTCGGGCAACGGCACGATCACGATCACCCCGTGATTCCTTTCACGGAGCGATCCTGATCACGAAGGATCTGATTCTCCAAAGCTAGAAGTAGTACGGAAAAACTCCTGAACTTGCGCCGGCCGGACTTCGGTCCGGCCGGCCAAGACAGGGTTGATCAGATCCGAACAGGTCAGACGGAATCATGCTCATCTCAACGCCCCCCGGTCTCGGCCGGGGGGCGTTGTCGTTGGTGTCACACTTCGTCGTACTTTTCACCGGCTGACGCGCCGCGCGACTCGTACATTCAGTCGGAGACTCCATAGCCCATGCGCCGCGAATTGGACTCGCTCTCTCTCTTCGTCGCCCTTGCCACGGCTTGGGCCATTTCAGCTCCCGCCGCGGCCCAAGTCTGCGGAAGCGCACTTGGGGCGTGTTTGGTGCCACACAACAGTCCCGGCTGCGACGATGAAGCGTGCTGCAACCTCGTCTGCGGTGCCGACCCGCTCTGCTGCGACAACACCTGGGACGCCGACTGCGCGTCCACCGCGGATATCAGCTGCATCGGCCTTTGCGGAGCGAGCGTGAGTGGTGACTGCTTCGTCGCCCATTTCAACCCAGCGTGCGACGACACCTTCTGCTGCGAGACGGTCTGCGCCGCGGACAGCTTCTGTTGCACGACCCATTGGGACACCGCGTGTGCATTCTCGGCCTCTTTGAACTGCGCTGGCGGAGGCGCGTTCGCCTGCGGCGATCCCGGCTCGGGAGATTGCTACGTCCCGCACGGTAACCCGGCGTGTGAGGACACCGCATGCTGCACCGCGATCTGCAAGGTCGATCCAACGTGCTGCTCGGCGACTTGGGACCTCATCTGCGCGAGCCTTGCCGCACAGACGTGCATCGGAGGGTGCGCACCGATCTGTCCGACGAACAGCATCAACGAAATCGAAGCGTGCGGCGAGAGTCTCAACGACCCCTGCTACTTCCCCTCGCCGGTGCCTTCGCTTCAAACGCTTCCGTGTGAAGCGGTCGCGTGCGGGCGACTCGTACTCTTCACGTCGCCCGCGCTCCAGCCCGACATCGACGTTTGGAAAATCACGCTCACCGACTCCGACAACGATGGACTGACTGGTATTCGCATTTCGTTGGCGAGCGCGTTCAACGGATTCGCGTGCCTCGTGCCCGCGACGGGTTGCCCCGCGCTGGGGACGGCACTCGCGCACGTCAACAGCAGCTTGTGTCTCGACGTACTCGGACAACTCGCGTGTGTTCCGCCAGGCAACTATTACCTCGTGGTCGCGCCAGGCGACTGGCCGAACGTCTCGCTGAGTAGCATCGAGTGTGGCGCGGACAACGCGTACACGCTTCGCGCGCTGTGCACCGAAAATGGCTGCGGCGCGGCGTGCGACGCCAACGCAGGCTCGTGCTTCGAGTTTCACAAAACGGTCGGCTGTAACGACATCGCGTGCTGCCAGGCGACCTGCGCCCAGAGTCCGAGTTGTTGCCTGGTGCAATGGGACTTCGATTGCGTTGATCTCGCGATCGCGCTGTGTGCGCCTCCTCCACCCAACGACGTGTGTGCCACTGCCACCGTCGTGCAGGAAGGCGTGACGGCGTTCACCACAATTGGCGCCAAGTCAGAGGGCCCCGCGGTGCCAGCGGCGTGCATCGAAGGCGGCGGGAACGCTGCGGTCCATGACGTGTGGTTCAAGTACCGACCCGCGAAGGACTCGGTTGTGAAGTTCACGACGTGCGGCCAAGTGCTGACATTCGATTCGGGTATCGTCATTTACCGCGGTCCCTGTAACGCGCTCTTCTTCCAAGCGTGTGACGACAACGCCAGTGGCGCGTGCTTGCCACCAACGGCATCGAGCGTGAACGTGAATGTCGACTGCGGGGTCGACTACTTCATCCGCATCGGTGGCGGCTACGGCAATGGCGTCCTCACGATCAGCTTCGTTACAGGAGGACCGGCGTGCCCCATGCCCTGTCCTGCGGATCTCAACGGCGATGGCATGGTCGGTTCGCCCGACCTGGGCATCTTGCTTGGCGCGTGGGGTGGAACCGGCCCCGCGAATCTCGACGGAACCGGAACCGTCGGATCGGCCGACCTTGGCATTCTCCTAGGCGCGTGGGGCCCCTGTCCCTGATGGGTGTTTCTCGCTTCGGTGTTCCCTCTTCGGTGCACTCGCCGAATCACGCGCTCTGTGTGCTTGCCGTGTCCGGTGAAAGCTGACGACGGACGATCTTGCCGGTGGCGTTGCGCGGCAGCGCCGCAACGACGCGAATCTCGCGCGGCACCTTGAACTGCGCGAGATGCTCGCGACAGAACGCCCGAAGCGCCGGACCGTCGAACTCGACGCCATCAGCAAGTTCGACGAATGCGATCGCGACCTCGCCGCGGCTGCCGTCGGGCATGCCGATCACAGCCGAGTCCTTTACGGAAGGGTGCCGGTTGATGACCTCCTCGATCTCGCGCGGGAAGACATTCTCGCCCGCGATGATGAGCATCTCTTTGATGCGTCCGGTGATGTACAGGAAACCATCTTTGTCGAGTCGTCCCATGTCGCCGGTCTTGAAGAATCCGTGCTCGTCGATCACCGCACTTGACTCTTGCGGCAGATTGCGATAGCCCCGCATGACGTTCGGACCCTTGATCCGAATCTCGCCGTCTTGGTCCGGCCCAAGCACGCGCCCGTCCGGCGCGACGATGCGCTCTTCGATACCCGGGAGCGGCCGTCCGACGCTCTTCGGTCGGTACTCATCCGGCCGGCACCAGTTCGTTGCGGGCGAGGTCTCGGTGAGACCGTATCCCTCGTTGAGCGTGACGCCATACTTCGCTTGGAACCCCTCGAACACTGCGGCGGGTAGCGGTTCGCCGCCACTCACTGCGAAGCGCAGCGACGCGAGATCTGCGGGCTTTCCGTCCTTCACGGCAAGGAGCGCGTTGTACATCGAAGGAATCGCGATAAACGCGGTCGGTCGATGCGTCCGCGCGAGGTCGATCACTTTCTTCGGTTGGAACTTTGCGGCATACACCGCTCGCCCACCAATCGCGAGCGGCAGGATCGTCAGCACCGTCAAGCCGAACGAGTGGAACTGCGGCAAAACGCCGAGCAGGACATCGGACGAGTTGAACTGCACCCATTCGCGCACCTGCTCAACATTTGCCGCGAGATTCGCACCCGTCAGCATCACGCCCTTGGGCCGCCCCGAAGTCCCAGACGTGTACAGCAGGACCGCGACTTCCGCATCGGGGAGAGGATTGCGCAGTCGCGGCCAAGGCATCCCGCGAAATGAGACGTCCTCAAGCTTGATCGCGCGGACTCCCTCGGGCAGTCCGCCGGTGAAGTCGAGCATGGGCCCCACCGTCAACACCGTGTCGCAGCCAGCGTCCTTCAGCACATATTCGAGGTCTGATCGCGACAGCAGGTAGTTGATCGGAACCAGCGTTCGACCAAGCGTCCAAGTTGCAAGCATCGCGAGCGAGAACATGCCGGAGGTCGGCAGCATCACCGCGATCGCTGGCGCGCTTGACGCACGCTCCATCGCGGCTGCGAGGTGCCAGCTCCCTGCGAGCAGTTCGAATCCGCTCCACGATTTTCGGTCGTCCACGACAAAATTGTGACGCGGGCGGAGGAGAAGTTGACGGCGAATCGTCGAAAGTAGTCGCATGGGGAGCTTGTAAGTCGTCGCTTGTTCCGCGCGGATTGGTGATCCCGGCTGCTGACCGATGAGTGTTAGCATACGAACGGCTCTCCGGAATTGAACCGATGCACCTGATCTCACCGCGCCTTCCTTCGCGTCTCACCTCGCTTTTTCATCCACGCCGGGGAGCGGTTTCCTCCAGCTCGATCCTCGCCGCAGCGATCGGAGTGGTGCTTCCTCTCACCTTCATACCGCTCGGGTGCGCTCCAGCAGATTCGCGAACCGATATAGACCGTTCGATAGCCGCCTACGACAATCGCGAGTACGCCGAGGCATTGAAACTCGCCGAGGGAGCGTCGGAAAACGCAACGACAACGAAGGACGCTCACGAAGCCTCCTACATGGCGGGCATGAGCGCCTTCCAGTTGGACGACTTTGCTTCAGCTGAGCGCTGGCTGACAGACGCCGCGCGAAGTGGCGACCGGAAAACCGCTGGCGACGCCGGTGTGATGTTGGGCAACGCCCAGTTGAAGCTGAACAAACCCGCCGACGCCGCTCGATCGTTCGCGGCAGCCGCCACGAATCTCGATGGTGCAAACGCTACAAAGGCGCGCATCGCCTCGGCGAACGCCTATCGCGAATCTGGAAATTCACGCGCCGCCGACGAACAGTTTCGCCTTGGAAACGTGCCTACGACAGTGACGGTCGACGCGCCGACGAAAGCACCCGCTGCAGCGAGGACGCCGTCACATGCGACGAAGCCTGCTGTTGTGGCGACAGCGCCGAACGGCGCGTTCGTACTTCAGGCGGGCGCTTTCCGCGACGAGACGAAGGCGAAGAAGCGCGCCGACGAGCTCCGCGCAAAGTCGATGAGCGCTGGGTTAGGTGCCCCACGCGTCAGTTCGAAGAAAGGTGCCGACGGATCAACGTTGTGGGTGGTTCAGATCGGCGGCTTTGTCGATCGGCGCTCTGCCGACAGCGCGGTGGCAAAACTCGGCGCCAGCGGAGTCGTCGTTGGACGAGCTGTCGCAGCGAGCTGACGCGGCGTTCGCCGGCGTCGGTTAGCCTCGGTTGATGAGAAAATCCGACGCCCGCGCGAAGTACGCGGTCATCTCGCGCCGCTCGACTTCGGGAATGTCGACGTCCCCGAGCGACGCAAGCATGTGTGCCAGCCAACGGTCGCGCGCGGCTTGATCGATGGCGAATCCCATGTGCCTCTGTCGGAGCCGCGGGTGCCCCTTGCGGTCAGAGTAGGTGGTTGGCCCCCCGAAAAATTGAATCAGAAACTCAGCCTGATTCCGGATGGCCTCGGTGAGATCCGACGGAAACATCCCCCGGAACGATGGATCTGGATCCTTGTCCACTCGAGCGTAAAACGCCCGGGCGAGATTCCAGAATGGCTCGTCGCCGCCAAGTCGGGCGTAGACGGTGCGCGTCTCCTGTCCGGCGGTGATAGGAACGCCAGACTCACGGGGTGAAGGCTCGGGGGTTGGTGGCTGCATGGGTCACTGCTGGTGGGGTCGGCCTTTGGGCGAACTCTTCTTTCTACACAGTTCGCCGAGTTCAGGCGGAGCCGTCCAAATCGCCGATCGTATATTCGAGACTCGGAGATATTCGATGCTGAGCCTCACCGCACTCTCAATCGCCGTCTTTCTCGCAGCCGCCGCTCCACCGTCGGCCCTCTCGGCGGCAAGCACCCCCCCCCCTCGATGCCGAGCTCGATTCCTGCGACCGGTGCCGTCCCAACGACGCCTGGATCAGACGGACGCTTCACGGACGACGTGCTCGCCCCAATCGCCCACGCTCGCGATGATGCCTCGCGGATTCGTCAGATTCGCCGCGAGTACTTCGCGAACGCACCGAGCGGTGAACGAGCGAAGGCCCGTCGCGCTGAAGGCTTAGCCAAGCTCGCCGCGTTCACCGACCCGGCGGCAATGGTTCCGATGTACGCAGAACTCCGGCATGAGTCGAATGACGTTGTGACTGCGGTGCTCGATCACTTTCAGGCCCAGCGTGAACCTGGCCAAGCAGCGCTTGCGTGGGTCGCTATCAACGACGAAGACGAGCGACTGCGCAACGAGGCCACGCGCCGAATCGCGCGACCCGCATCGCCAGCAGTGCTCGGTGTCATCGACAACGCGCTTCGCTCCAACACGCACATGGTGGCGAACCGCGCTGGCGCGCTGGTCGGTTCGATCAGCGCGCTTCAAGCGATTCCGCTCTTGATCTTCGCCCAAGCGACCCGCGATCGGGTCGAAAAATCAGGCGATCTCGCATGGATTGCAATCGGCACGCAGACTTCCTACGTCGCGAACGTCGTGCCGGTCGTCGGCAACAACACTGGCGCATTTCAACCAGCCATCGGCGTCATCAACTCGGGCGTCTTGCTTCGCGTCACCGATGCCGTCGTCGTCACCTACCGCACCGAGATACACACCTCGCTCGTGAACTTGACGAGCGCTGACTGGGGCCAGTCAACCGAGTCGTTTGGGTACGACATGCACCGTTGGTACACGTGGTTCAACGACGAGTACGTGCCATTCAAGAAACGACAGGCGGAAGACGTGGCACGGCTCGAGCGCGCGAGAAAACTTGAGCGCGAAGCCGCCGACGAAGACGCCTGAGTTAGTCGATCGTGAATGCGACGAAAGAGGCTCGCACATCTTCGACCGCGGTCACGCGCTGCCGTCCGTCGAGGCGCACGATCCGAACTGGGGCAAGTTTTCCTATCGCAAAGTTCGCTTCGATCCCGTTCAAGACTGGCAGCCGACCCTGAAGTACGTCGTCAACTCGCCGCGCGAGTTCAGGTGAGTCGGCGTAAATCAACGTGTCGCCCGGAAGCGCCGCTCCCTTCGGGCGACTGAGCCGTGTCATGCGCAGGACCTCGTGCTTCAAAATGAGGCCGGATCCGCGCGTGTCAGTTCGAATGTCGATGCGAGCGTTCGAAGCGACGTAGTTTGGTCGAGGGAGCGACGATGCTGGGGCGCCGATCTCGATCTCTGGTCTGCTTCGCGTGTACACGAACCAGCCAGCGACGCCGACGAGCACGGCGACGCCGACGATACTGGCTATCCGGGTCCTTGAGGCCATTCAGTGCCGATCGACACAATCGCGCCTGCGGTTCAGCGGAATCACAAGCGACGTCGACCCATCCACTCAGGCACAGAGCGACAGGACTGCGTCGGCGAGCCGCCGATACTGCTCGGGCCGGTTGTAGGTCTGGCACGACGCGCGACAGTGCCAGCGGTTTTCCCACGCGATGATGGGGATCTCGATTCGGTGATGCTCGTACAGCGCGGCTTGGCACGCCTCGACCGAAGGGAACCGTGTCTCGATCCCGTTGGGCAGCGGCACCGTGACCATCGAGCCGATCATCGCGTCGGCTTCGGTCCCCGCGCCCGCCGCATTCGTCCATTCGGTGAGCGGCGTGAGTGGCGCGACGTCAAACCGTTCGCACAGAAATCGCTGCACCCAGCGGCTCAACCCTTGGTTGTGTGCCCGCATGCGATCCCATCCGACCGACTCCCACAGTGCGATCGCGTCCGTTGCTGCGAGCCACGGCGAGATGTCGCGCGTGCCCTGCCAATCGAACTCGACGTCGAATCCCTCATCAAGGAAATGGCTCACAATCACGGGCTGCACATCGCGGCGGCGTTCTTCGTTGACCCACAAGACACCGCATCCTTTCGGCGCGCAGACCCACTTGTGCAGGTTGCCCGTGAAGTACGTTGCGCCCATGGCACGAACATTGACCTCGAGCATCCCCGGCGCGTGCGCTCCATCCACCAAGCAGTCGACGGATCGCTCTTGACACATCTGGGCGATTTCCGCGATTGGGAACACGATTGCTGTCGGTGACGTGACGTGGTCGACGACGACGAGCCGGGTTCGCGCGTCGATCGCCTTCGCGATGCGTTCCGTGACATCACTCGGCCGCGCGATCGGCAAGGGCACATCAACAACACGCACTTCGGCACCAGCGCGGCGCGCGATCAGGCGCATCGCCTGGCGAACGGCGTAGTACACATGGTTCGTAGTGAGCAGCACATCGCCTGGCCGCAAGTCGAGCGAGCGAAGTACAGCGTTGATCCCTTCGGTCGCATTTGTCACGAAGCCCAAACCATCCGGGTCGGCCCCGAGGAGCTTCGCGACACTCTGGCGCGGCGCAACGAGCAGTTCACGACATCGGCGTCCCAGCATCTCGATCGGCTTGGCTTCGATCAGGTCGCGGTACCGACGTTGAGCTGCTTCAATCGGTTTCGGCACGCTTCCGAACGACCCGTGATTCAAGAAGTCGTAGGACGTATCGAGCGGCCAGTACGAGGGTTCGGAGATCGGACCCGTGATTACGGGAGGTGGTGAGTCGACGGCGGCTGCGGGCATCGCCGGAGACTACTCGCGACGCATGTCCTTGGAGGATCGCAACCATTTCCGCGAAGTCTGTAGTTGACCCTTGCGAATGGGGTCTGTTCGGGTAACATACGCCGAACCTTTTCTGCAGGCAGTACCGAACATACGCCGATCACATCAGCACGCAGGAACTGCCGCACGAAGCGACTGCGGACTTAAGCGGACCTGAACCGACGCCCATCACGACCAGCCCCGAGAGCCACTATGAACTCAAGACGGCACAATCGAGTGGATCGCGACGCGACGAACTCTAGGGAATCCAAGCGTTTGGCTTCGAGGGACGAATCGCTTCCCCTCGTGCTGATCGGCCCCGGTGGCTGCTATCTCGCCGCGTTCGGCGGGGAGTCCCCTTTCGATCAGACAGTCCGGCCGACGGGCCCCCATGAGTCGGAGTCGCTTGGGCGACCGTCAAACACCGTCGCCGCCAAGGAGTTCGTTCGATCGCTCACCGAACTCCTTGGCACGACGATCGACGCTGTTGCGATGTGGGTGAGGACAACGTGCCAATCGACCTGGCAAGCGATGGGGCAAGCGACCTGGCAAGGGACCTGGCAAGGGACCTGGCAAGCGACCTGGCAAGCGACCTGGCAAGCGACCTGGCAAGCGATGGGGCCAGTGGCGTGGCAGGCCAGTTCTGGCGATCCAGCGCATCCAACCGAACACCCCGCCGCGTCTTTCGCCATCCCCGCACTCCGACCGCCTCCGGCCGGATTCGAGCGCGTCCTCCGATCCGCCCCGCGAACCGTTCACTCGACCATCTCTTCTCCTCTCTCTTCTCCGCTGCGAGCCACGAACCATGAACCTGACTCCGAAGCAATTGCGCATTCTCCAGTTCATTCGCGACTGGCGCCACCACAACGGCTACTCCCCGACCATGCAAGAGATCGCCGATCAACTCGGCGTGAGCAAGGTCACGATCTTCGAACATGTCGAGTCGCTCATCGCCAAGGGCACCTTGATTCGAAATCCGAACAAGGCACGCTCTTTGTCTATCCCTGACGACGTCGTAGTGCCTGGCGAGGTCGGCGGGCGCGTCGGACTCGCGAGTGCGTCCTCGCAAGGCATCGAGTCCGGTCGTCGCGCGGGTGGACATGCGGCACTGTCCTCGCTGCAATTCCCTCTCGTCGGCAAGATCGCTGCTGGCTATCCCATCGAGAAGTTTGCGCAGGATGACGTCCTGAGTCTCGAAGAGATCTTCGGACCGCGCAAGGGACAGCGCGGCAACCTGTTCGCCTTGCAGGTGGATGGCGACTCAATGAAGGACGAGGGGATCTTCGATGGCGACTACGTGATCGTCGAACGGCGCGACACGGCGCGGAACGGCGAGCGCGTCGTAGCGCTTCTGCCCAACGGAGAGACGACGCTCAAAACATTGTTTCGCGAGAAAGACGGCACGATCCGCCTCCAGCCAGCGAATCCCGAATTTGCGCCGATCATCGTGCGCGAGATTTCGATCCAAGGTGTGGTGATTGGAGTGCTGAGGCGGTATTAGTTTTTCCGCTCCGCCGGGCCATCCGGCCCTTGCTCGCTTTCGCGCGGCGGTGTTTTGTGAGTTGCGCTCCGCCGGGCCATCCGGCGACTCGTTTTTCCGCTGTGCCGGGCCATCCGGC
>JAWXCC010000120.1:0-3571 GCA_034440475.1 Phycisphaerae bacterium
CCGCTCGGATGAGCGGGCAAAGAAAGTTCCGCTCGGATGAGCGGGCAAAGAAAGTTCCGCTCGGATGAGCGGGCAAAGAAAGCTCCGCTCGGATGAGCGTGACTATTCCGGCTTCGGCATCAACTCTTCGTACCGTTTCGCGACGCGGACGAACCACTCGCGTTGCGCTGGCGCGTAGCTTGGATCGTCTGCCTGTCGACGCAGCGTATTCAGCGTCGCTTGCAGCGCGTTCAATGTGTTCGCGTCCCACTCCCTGCGCTCGGCATCGAACATGTCGCGCAGTCGCTTGAGTGACTGAATGTCGGCGTGCCGATCCGGATCGAGCGCCGAATAGCTCTTGTTCGCGTCACGATCTTCTGGCATCACAACGATTGTGGGCTGCGGCGAGTAGCGACGCATGACTGTCCGCGCCATCTCTTGGCGTTCCGCACTCACGCGAATTCGTGAAAGACCGCCGGCTGCTGCGTCGCCGAGTTCACGAGCTGACGCGAGCGGAAACGTCACTTCGACGCGCTTCGTGAGCTGGCGGCCGTCAGCGTCGAGGCGCGGCTTTCCCTTCGCGTCGCGTTCTCCGCGCAGTAGCTCAATGCGCACCTTCGTTCCGGGCGCCATCGATTGCACGATGCGCGTGAGATCCTCGGGCTGCGCAACCGCGCGTCCCTCGATCGCGACGACGAGGTCATCGACTTGAAGGAACTTCTCGGCAGGTAGACCGGGTACACAACCGGTGATGTGCGCACCTTGGGCTCCGCGCATCGCGAGATCCATAGTGACGCCGAGCGCGCCAAACTCGGTCAGGACTCGTTCGGCCGCGATCGCGACGAGCCGGTGCTGCTGTTCTGCATCGAGCTCACCCCGCGCAAGAACGGAAAGGAGATCTTCCACTGCAACATCGTTCTGGCGCAGTGTGCTCGACGCAGCCCGACGCTTCGCGTACTCCGGCGCGCCAAGATCGCGCACGATCGTTCGCAGTTCCTCGCTCACCACGCGTTTCTTGAGTTCCTCGTCAGACGGCAGCGGGTCGGCAGCCCGCACCACGGACGCCGCCGTCAATCCCATCGGAACTTCGAACTGATTTTGAACGCGGGGCAATCGCGGCTCGACGCGGCGCGGAACCTGTTGCGCACCCACGACACTGAAGGCACATGCGACGAGTAGGTCGAGCATCGGCGCAGCCTATCAGCCCGCCGTGGCGCGGGCTGATGCATCGCTCACAACTCGGCAATCGCCCGTCGATGCTGTCGGACCCACTCGCACTTGCGCCACACGAGATCCATGAATGCGTCGCCCGCAAGATCGGCAAACGATCCGTGATTCGCGACCGGGATCGATGACTCGGCGATCATGGCCTCGATCATCATCCACGGAATCATGGCCCGCTCTTCCTGCGTCGGCGGACGCTGCGCCGCCGTGAGATAACCAGTAAAGAACGATCGCATGCGCCGCGGATCCAGATTGTCGGGCCAAGCGAGCGGCGACACTCCACCCTCGCCCTGAATCGAGAATTGCAGCATGCCATTTGCGACTTCAGTAATCCAAGGCTCAGCTCGCGCGCTATCGAAATCAATCACCGCAGCGACGCCACCCGACCGGTAAATCAAGTTTCCCGGGTGCCAGTCGCCATGCACGACACCGCGGGCGAGCCCGCGAAATCCGAGGAGGTCAATCTCATCGCCGGCGCGGGCGTAGAGAACTCGCAGTTCGCGAGCGAGCGCCTCGAGACCGCTGCGATTCACAGTCGGGGTAACTCGCGCGATCGCCTCAGCTATGTGGTCAAGCGCCGACCGCACGGATGGCGAGTCGTGAAATGACGCGGATAGCGCGCTCGATGCGTCGAAATGCTCTGCGTGGCGATGGAGTTGACCGAGGACCTCGCCCGCCCGGGCGCACTCGTCCGGCGACTTGTCATATCGCTCGCCGACGACGAAGCGAAAGAGCTCGTATGCGAAGTCGTCGAACAGGCAAAGCGTCGAGCCCGTCTCGTGAACGCGCAGCAGTGGAGCGAGGGGGTAGCTCAGACGTTCGAGATGCGCCTGAAGCGAGTGCGCGAAGCGGATGCGCGCGATCGGGTGACGGCTCGTCGAGCGCCGCTTGAGGAGAAAAACGCCGGCGGCAGCGACGACCTTGAGCTTCGGTGCTGACCGCGAGCCTCGTCGGTACTCGTGAGCACTCTCGATGTGACCAATGTCATAACGGCCAAGCACGATCTCGACTTCGGCTGGTCGATAGGTATCCCAGCCCTTGAGTGGTCCATCGCTCGGCGCGCCAGCGACGAACCCTGGTGGCAACGTAGACATCGCATCATGAACGAGATGTGCGTCAACGTCGGGGTCAGGTTCGCGCGCGAAAGGCATCACTCTCAGTCGTCACTCTACCAACCCAGTTGTCGATTTCGAGCGCCCGACCCGTGCCCCCGGCAAGCGACGGGTCCGATCACTCCGCGTTCGCAGCCTGTTCCTTGATCCGATCGATCGCGGTCTTGATCTCGACGATGCGTCGAGCGATCTCTCCATCGGACGACTTGCTCGCGATGGTGTTGGCCTCGCGCAGCATCTCTTGGGAAAGAAAATCAAGCGTTCGACCAACCGGCTCGCCGTTGGTCGGCGCGAGGATCAGGTCGAACTGATCGAGATGCCCAGCGAGGCGAACGACCTCTTCCGCGATGTCACTCCGCTCGGCGAAAATCGCCACCTCGCGGAGCAATTCCTCGTCCTTCACCGACGCACCGACCTCGGTTAGCAACTGATTGATGCGCAGCCGAAGCCGCTCTTGATACTGCTTGACGACTTCGGGAGCTCGACTGGCGACAACTGCTAGTCGCTCGCGCATGGTCGCCCCGAAGAGCTTCAACTGCGCCTGGAGCGCTTGCCCTTCCTTCGCCCGCATCGCGAGCATCCGTTCCGTCGCCTCATCGAGCAATTTGAGAAGGACAGGTCGGGCGCTCTCGGCGAGTAGCTCGGGCGACAATCCGACGACACCGGGCACCGTCAGGAGCGTCGCGAGATCGACCGTCGCACGACTTGCGATCTCGGGGGGCATCGCCGCAAACATGCGGGAAACGAACGCGCGGGCGGCATCGACATTGACTTCGCCCGCAGCGTCGCTGGCGGAGAGTCCAAGCCGCACCGTGACAGTCACGCTGCCGCGTTGCGTGCGCTTCGCGAGCGACGCTTCGAGTTCCGGCTCGAGCGCAGCTAACTCAGGCGGCACGCGCACGGTCGCCTTGAAAAACTTGTTGTTGACCGAGCGAACTTCAACCGAGTACTGCCGACCGCCGCCTTCGGCGGTAGCGACACCAAACCCCGTCATCGATCGCAACATCAAGAGATCTCCACGAGCGTGACGAACTAACTATTCAGCTTTGGCGGGTCGCTTGCGGGGGGCGACACGGGGGGTCCCAATGGAGGAGAGACCGGGGGAGAGACCGGAGGCGTCGCGGCAGGCGTCGGCGTCACCGAAGGCGGCGCATCGGGTGTGCCGGTTGGCGGAGTGGCTGGAGGCGTGGCGGGCGGGGTCGCAGGCGCGGTCGCGGGCGTTTCAGGCGTCGTTCCTAACGTCGCTGCTGGTGTCG
>JAWXCC010000121.1:0-32077 GCA_034440475.1 Phycisphaerae bacterium
CGTCCGCACCGCCGCGCAGCGCCTGAAGGATGTTCTTGATCGAGTGCGACAACGTTGCGACGGTCTCGCCCATCGCCGCGAGTCGCTCGCGCGCGAGCGCCGCGCCGAGGAGTTCTCCGTGCCGGAGCAAAAGCCCGAGATGCACACCGACCGCCTGGAGCAGTCGGAGATGTCGTTCGTCGAACGCGCCGCGTGAGGTGCTGCGGTCGACCCAGAGAGCGCCGAGCGTGCGCTCCGGCGTGCGCACGGCGACGCAGAGGGCGCTCGACGTCTCGGCTCCGTCGACGGCGCTCGTCAGTGTGAGAAGTCCAGTTCCGTCGTGCGTCGCCGCATGGACGACCGCAAGCGGAATCGCAGGTGGTGCGATGTTAGGTCGGGCATCGAGCGCCTGAACTCGCACTTCGCCTCCAGCCGCGATCACGAATGCTGCTCGGTCGGCGGCGAATTCTTCACGAACGATCTCAAGCGCACCCGCGAGCAGGCGCGGCCGATCGGTGGCGAGGTCGGCGAGCGACGCGAGGTTCTGGAGCAGCAGAAAGCGAGGATCGGCGACGGCGGGCGCGTTGGCAGGGAGGCGAGCTTCGATCGCGACCGCCGCTGGCGTGCTTGAACTGTGCGCTGGCAGCACATCCTGTGGAAGGTCGGCTTCAGCCGCCAGCACCAAGAGCGTGTCGCCGCAGCGAATGCGGTCCCCCGGGTTCAACGGCGTACGTTCGAGCACCGGCTGACCGTTGACGAACGTGCCGTTACTCGATTCCAGATCGCGCACGAACCAGACGTTGCCGTCCGGTGTGAGTTCGGCATGGCGACGACTCACACTGCGATCGGTCATCGCGAGCGCTTCGGTTGAGCGCCCAATCAGCTGGGGCTCGTGTGCTGGAAGCGCGAAGCGCTTGCCAGCATCAGGGCCTTGAAGAACGTGCAGAACAAGCATGTGCTACTTCCGCCATCCTACTTCGGTCTCGCGCCCGAGCCTCGACGTGACCACTCGGGCGTTCCCGTAGAATCTTTGCGTGGCTAAGTCATCCGCTTCCGCACCGCCCGTCCTCGACGCCTCGAAGCGCGTCGTGGTGCTGCACGGCAAGGACACGTACCTGCTCAGCGAGTACGTGAAGCGGGTCCGTGCGGCGCTTGCTGATAAATTCGGAGGCTTCGACGAGTTCAATTTCGACGGATCGACGGCCTCGCTCGCGCAGGTGCTCGACGAACTCAGGTCGTGGGGGTTGATCCAGTCGCACAAGCTGGTCGTTGTCGACAACGCTGAGGACTTCCTTCGCGCCGAAGAGCGCCGGCGAGCCGTCGAGCGCTACGTCGAGGACCCGATGCAGGACGCGACGCTGATTTTGCGGTCGGCCATCTGGCGCCCCGGCAACATCGACAAACTCATCACAAAAATCGGCGGAGCGATTATCAAGTGCGAGCCGCCCGACGACGACAAGGCCAAGATTTGGTGTGAACGGCGGAGCGTCAAGCACTACGAGATTCCGATCGACCCTGACGCAGCGGCGCTCTTGGTGGAGAGGCTTGGTCCCGATCTCGCGCGGCTCGATACCGAGCTTGGCAAGCTTGCTGCAACGGTGTGCGACCGACCAACGCCGCGGATCACGCGGAAAGACGTCGCGGAAATGGTCGGCGTCGATCGTGAGGAGCAGGCTTGGGTGATCCAAGACGCGATTCTCACCGGCGACGCCAAGACCGCGCTGACGAAGCTCCACGAGCTGCTTGAAATCTCGCAGGCGCCGGAGCAACTCATTGTGTGGTCGACCGTCGAACTCGCGCGGAAGATTCACGATGCATCGCGGCTCTTCGCACAAGGCGAACCCGACTTCGCGGTCGGTAAGGCGCTCAAGCTGTGGGGGGCATCGCAATCGGCCATTCTGCGAATTGGTCGAAAGGTCCCGCCAGCGGCCGCAGCGAGGCTCCTAGATGCTGCGGTCCAACTCGACCTCTCGGTGCGCCGCGGTACGACCCGAAACCTCGCACGGCGTCTTCAAGGCTTTTCGGTCGAGTTGACCGATACCTTCGGTCGCTGACACGAAAGGGTGTCTCGCTGGCGCGATTGTCGTGCGCGTCCGGCGACCCCGATGCCCCGACTAGGACGGTTGGGATCCGTGATTGGTGGACGGCAGGAGGCTGTCCGTGATGGGAACCGTGCTGCGAACCACATTACTGTCGCTCTCGTGTGCGGTCGCGACCCTGCCAGCTTGCGCGCCTCTCACGTCGAACGGTGACACGTCCGATCGACGTGAGCCCGCTGGCGCGCGTGAGGTGCAGCCTGGCCGCGTCTCGGTCGGGCTGCCTCCCGAGGAAAGTCCAGCGAAGCCGAAGTCGTCCTCGTCGAAGGCGGCTGCCGCGAAACGTGCGCTCGACGCGAGGCCCGACACCGACGAGTCGACCGTTGAGGCGGCTGGCGGCACCGACGTCGTCGCTGCCTTGGCGGCGGACGCTGCGGAGTATGGTCCGAGGCTTGAGGCAATGACCAAGGCCCGCGAGGCCGCGCGGGTGCCGGCATCCAAAGTGCCCGACGGTCCGTCCGCTGCGTCGATCAGTAACCAGTCGAACGCGCAGCAGCGACCGTCAGACACGGCCCGCACACCGCTTCGAGAGAAGCCAAACGCAGATCGCGACCCGATCTCCGACGCAAGGGCGTCAACGTCCACCGCAGCGCCGACCCCTGCCAGTTCGAACAAAACCAGCGATTCGACGATGCTCGCAGCCGCCGTTGAGTCTGCGCTGGGTACGGCGCTAGCGAGCCGACCCGACGCCGGACGGCCAGTCGCGCGAGCACTGGCGGAAGCGGCGCTCTCCATCAAGGATCCTGCCCGACCGTTTGACCCCGCTACGTTTGGTGCACTCGATGACGACGAGAAAGCGCTTGTCGCCCGATTTCACGAAACGTGCTGCACGATCGGTCGCGATCTCGCCACGGGCAAGCCGGCGGTTGAAGCGGCGCTCGCGCTCACGACAATGACGGCATCGCTCGCCGAAGCGAAAAACGTCTCGATTCCGCGCGTCGAACTCTGCACGAAGGTCGAGGGTTTCGGTCGCGTCAGCGCGCTCGAAAATCGCCGTTTCTTGCCGGGTAAGTCGACGCAAGTGATCTTCTACACCGAGATCGATGACTTCTCGAGCGAACAGGATCCGAAGACCGCAGAGTGGACGACGAATCTGTCGACGAAGCTCGCGATCTACGCCAAACACGACGGCACCCAAGTCTGGGCGCGCGACTGGCAGCAAGTGACCGACCGAAGCACCGTGAAGCGCGACGATTTCTTCATCTGCGAGAAGGTCGGGCTGAGCGACTTCTTGACGCTCGGGACCTACCTGTTGAAGCAGTCGGTCCGCGACGAGAAGACCGGGGCGGTCGCGGAAAAGAGTGTCGAGTTCCAGATCGTCGCTGATCCCGCTCTCGCCGCCCGCTGAGCGATCCGCGTAGCATGCCCGCGTGGTGACGACTCGTGACTTTCTCGCGCTCGAAGGCCTGTCCGCCGCCGAGCTTTCGTCTTGGTTGAACGACGCAGAATCGATGCTGCCTGTTGCCGCCGGGCGCGGGACGGCACCGGGTGCGCTGCCGCTGGCGGGCAAGCTCGTTGCGAACATCTTCTTCGAGGATTCAACCCGGACTCGCTGCTCGTTCGAGATCGCGACGAAGCGACTGGGCGGCGGCGTAACCAACCTTGGAGCCTCTGGATCGAGCGCGAGCAAGGGCGAAACGCTGCTCGACACGGCGAAGAACATCGAAGCGATGGGGGTCGACGCGATCGTTGTCCGGTCGGCGATCTCGGGCGGCGCGGTCATGTTGGCGCGAGCGCTTGACGTGCCGGTCATCAATGCCGGAGACGGGCGCCACGAACATCCCACGCAGGGACTCCTGGATCTGCTGACGCTGCGGCGACACTTTCAGCAGACGTTCGCGTCGCCGGACTTTCAAGGTCGGACGGTTGCGATTGTCGGAGACATCGTGAACAGCCGCGTTGCCCGCTCGGCAACGCACGGTTTGGTAGCGCTTGGCGCACGAGTGATCCTCGTTGGTCCGCCGACGTTGGTGACCGACGACTTCCGGACGATCGCCGGAGGCCCGGGCACGATCGAAGTGGGGCATGAGCTCGACGGAATCCTCGGCCGCCTCGACGCGATCATGATGCTGCGGATTCAGCTCGAACGGGCGGCTGGCGGGGGGGTCGCGCCTGACTACCGGGCGCAGTATGGGCTGACCGAGGTCCGAGCGAAGCGACTCGCGGCCACGTGCGCCATTCTCCATCCGGGGCCGGTGAACCGCGGCGTAGAGATCGACGATGTGATCGCGGACGACCCTCGGATGAGCCGGATTCTGGCCCAAGTCACTGCGGGAGTCGCCACGCGAATGGCGGTGCTGAAGCGCGTCCTCGCCTGAGTCGCGAAAGCGCGATACCTGATGGGGTTCGTCTCGTTTGGCGCGTGTTCTCTCAACTTGCCCTCGTCCCCTCGCCGATGACGACCGGTAACGAGCCGTCGCGCAGCATGTGCGTTGGCGAGTCTTTCGGTTTGTCTCACCTAGGAGAGCGGCGTGCGCACACAGCGATCGAGCGAGGTTCCGTGTCGAAACGCGAAACAGAGCGA
Organism: Phycisphaerae bacterium; assembly: GCA_034440475.1. Lineage (GTDB taxonomy): Bacteria > Planctomycetota > Phycisphaerae > Phycisphaerales > SM1A02 > JAEUIT01. Next base: position 4,600 of record JAWXCC010000121.1, read on the forward strand.
ACTTGGGAGCGCGACGGTTGCGCCTGACGCCGGTGACCGAACCGGCCGTGCCAGATCGACGTTTCTGCGTTGGCTTACTGGCGGAGCGGTAGCGATATCTACCTGCATCCTCTGGGGCTGTGAAACCGATTCATGGTTTGATCCGAGCCGAACCGGGTACTTTGATTTCACTCCCACGACGATGCCGGTGTTGAGCCGGATCGATGTCGTCGAGCGCGAGGCTCCGACCTGGGTGAAGCCGACTCCACCGACCTCGGACGATCTGAAGCCGGGCGCACTTCAGTACCAACTCGCCGCGGGCGACGAGCTGCGAATCGAAGTATTCGAACTGGTCACTCAGGGTCAAACGGACGTTGCGGTACGCAGCATCGATCAGAGCGGCAACATTCGCTTGCCAACGGTCGGTGAACTGCCGGCGGCGGGACTCACGGTTGGGCAGGTCCAGAAGGAGATCGAAGATCGGCTACGCGGCTTCATTACCGATCCGATTGTGAACGTCGTGCTCGAGCGCGGCGGCGGCTTCAGCTTCATCATCTACGGTGCGGTGAGTAACACCGGCGTCTACGGACTTTCGCGACCGGACTTTCATCTGATGGAAGCGATCGCGCTCGCCGGCGGTACCTTCAGCGTGACACAGAAAGTGTTCGTGATTCGCTCAGCCGCGCTCGATCCGTCGGTCGAGCCCGAGTATTTCAACCGCGGGGTTGGTCGAAGTTCAAGTGGGAGCATGAGTTCGGACGGAATCGGTCCGACTGGAACAGCTCCGGGCACGACGCCGCCCGACATTGACGAACTCATCAATCGCCTACCCGACGCTCGACCTGACGCAGGAACAACACCCAAGCCAAACCCGACTCCCCCAGCGGATCCGTCCGTTCCGGAAAAGCCGCAGCCGAGCCTTGGCGCGTTCGGGCCTTCCCGGAACGCCAGCCAGAACGGGGTCCAAACTGGGGCTCCGACGAAGCCTCCGGTCGACGTTGATGAGCTTGGTGCCGACAAGCCGCCCGTGTCGAAGGGCATCGCTCCCACCGCTGGCGGCGGCTGGAGTTGGGATGCCGCAAAGCAGGAATGGGTTCGGACGGCATCAGGCGCATCCGATGCCACGGGGCGAACGTCCACTGGCGGCGCTACAACACCGGGTGGCACAGCGCTGGGGCCACTGGCGGCACCGGAGCGGATGTACGCAACTCGTGTGATCGAGATTGACTACCAAGCGCTCGCACGCGGTGAGAGCAATCTCAACGTCATCATTCGGCCGGGTGACAGCATCTACGTCGACTCGCCGCTTTCGGGCGTTGTGTACGTCGGCGGTGAAATCAGTCGGCCGGGCGTTTACGAGTTGCCAAGTGCGGGCAGATTGACTCTGAGTCGTCTCATTGACGCTGCTGGCGGACTCGGTCAGATCGCCATTCCTTCCCGCGTCGACCTCATTCGCAGCGTGGGTCCGGGTCGAGAGGCCGCGATTCGCGTGAACCTCGCCGCGATTCGCAATCGCCAAGAGCCCGACATCGCGATGAAGCCCGATGACCACATCATCATCGGCACGAACTTCTTCGCGACGCCGCTCGCGGTCATCCGCAACGGTTTTCGCATGAGCTACGGATTTGGCTTCCTCCTCGACCGGAACTTCGGTAACGACGTGTTCGGTGCGCCGCCCACCAACATCCTCGGCAACTGAGTTCTTCCGATCCTGAATCCCGCACGCCGTTCCGATTCAACTCGGAGCGGCGTGCCGTTTCCTAGTGTCCTGTGGCGAAAGTCATTTGGGCTGATCGTCCTCTCGAGCCGCTTTCCCGCCTCCAATCCCGAGGGGCTCGAACCAGCACCGATCAGATCGCGTACCTTTCCGCCCTGACACCGCCAGGCGGCTGAAAACGCCACAGTTCTCGGACTTTCTCGGTTCGACGTGAACCCCTGTGCCCCGCTGGCCGATGACGACGGCCCAGCTACGCGCAGTCAATACTCCGATACTCAATCTGCGCCACATGAGATAGAGGATCATCCGAGCGGCTCGATACTGGCTGGCCTCATAGCTCCCGAGCCCAGCTCCACCCGCTTGCAAGGAAGACATGCCCGAGGGTTCCGCGTCGCGAGATTCTGCCAACGCGCTCAAGCCAGCGTCCACGCTGGTGGTGACGCCGCGCGTGGCGATCATTGCTGGTGCGCTCGTCGCGGCGATCTTCGTAGCGGTTTTCCTGTACTTCTTCCAAGCGCAGATCACGCTTGCGCTTCGGGCACCGGCCGATTGGGGCCACACCCTCATCATTCCGCTCATCAGCGGATACTTCATCTGGCTGAAACGCGAGGAGCTGCTCGCGACCCCGTTCCGGCCAGGGTGGTTCGGCATCCTGCCGATCGTCGTCGGTCTCGCGGTCTACTTCGTCGGTTACCTCGGACCGCCGTCCCTCATTGTCCACCACAACGCACGCGGCTTCGGCGTCGGGCTAGCGATTTTTGGCCTCGCCATCCTGTTCTTCGGTTGGCGGGCGATGACGTACCTCTGGTTCCCGCTCGCCTACCTGGTGATCTTCGGGCAGACCATCTCCGACGGCATTCTCCGTCCGGTCACCGAGCGTCTTCAGGACATCTCTGCGCTCGGTGCCCACGCGCTTCTCGCGCTCGTTGGCACCGATGTTGAACGCGACGGCAACCTCCTCGTCGTGTTTCAGAACGGCACGCCGCATCCGCTCAATGTTGCCGAAGCGTGCTCGGGCATGCGGATGCTGCTCGCGTTTCTCGCGCTCGGTGTTGCCATCGCGCACACCGGCCTCACCTACTCGTGGCAGAAGATCATCCTCGTCGCGATGGGTGTACCCGTCGCAATTGGCGTCAATGTGCTCCGCGTCATGACGCTCGGCGTTCTCTCGCTTTGGGACGTCAACTTCGCGACGGGCGAATTCCACAGCATGGTCGGGCTCGTGTGGCTTGTGCCCGCACTCCTCATCTATCTCGGCATCCTCTGGATCCTGCGGAACCTCGTGATTGAAGACGAGGCCGGGTCGAGTCCTACGAAGTCGTCGGCGAAGAAGCCAGCGAAGAAGGCAGCGGCGAATGCGGTTTGAGCGTTCCATCGTGCCCGCGTTCATTGTTGGTTGCGGCGTTCTGCTCGCAGGTGCGGTCGGTTTCACGGCGGCTGTCAAGCAGTTGCAGTACTTCTTGATGAAGGAACCGATTGACCTTCGCAAGGGTCTCGACACGATCCCGACGACCCTCGGCAAGTGGCAGCGGAGCGGAACTGACGCCCGCCTGAGCAAAGAGATCGTTGAGGAACTGGGCACCGCGCAGTACCTCGATCGCGGCTACGCGATTGACGGAAATCCGACCAAGGGGCGCCTGCAGGTTCACCTCGCTTACTACACCGGCACGATCGACGACGTACCCCACATTCCCGAGCGCTGTTCTCTGGTGCAGGGCAATCAGATCGTGCACGGGCCTCTCGATATCGCGCTTGAACTAACAAAGACTGGCTGGGTCGCGCACAGCGGCAAGTTCAACCGCGCGACCGGCCTTGAGTACCCGAGCGCGGAGGTGGCCGATCCGGTCACGCTTCGCCCGAGCACCGTGCACCTCCCGATCGGTGACTATGTGCTCCGTGTCACGGAGTTTCAGAATCAAAAGCAGCCTAAGCGACGGATGGTGGCTGGATACTTCTTCATTGCGAACGGCCGAATGACGCCGAGCGCGTACGGCGTGCGCGCGTTGTCGTTTAGTCGCACCGAACGGTTCGCGTACTACTGCAAGGTGCAGTTAAGCCTCGAAGGAGAAGTGGGTCGCGACGGCGACTCACTCATCCCGGTGTTTGTCAGCCGTGTCCAAGACCTTCTCGATTCTCTCCTTCCCCCATTGATGGCACGACTGCCCGATTGGCCTGCCGTCGAGGCAGCGCCGTCACTCGCTGCGCCTCAATGAGCGCAGCTGTACCTGTTCCCGACTTTTTCATTTTCCCTCACCTGAGCGTCTGACCATGGCCCGCGTCAACAACAAGCTTCTTGTCATCGTCACCCTCGCAACCGTCGTCACCGGCGCTGTTGTCGCGGGTGTGCTCCTGCTCAACTACCGAGCCGATCCGACGCGGCACATTCGGAACGGTGACGCAGCGCTCGCAGCGGGAGACTTTCAAAAGGCTGCCGACTTCTACGGTCGCGCCATTGGAAAGCGCCCGAACGCGCTCGAGTATCACGCGAAGTACCTCGACGCGGCAGGGAAAGTCACTCCTGCAAGCTCAAGCGAAGCTCGCGAGCGGTACGGTCGGTTCGTCGGCTCTTTGATCAAGCGGGCTCAGATCGCGCGCGACGACGAAAAATTCTGGCGCGTCGTGCTCGAAGAGTTGCGAATGCAGGCGGAACTCTCCGAGAACTCGGCGATGTGGCAAGCGGTCCACGACCGAATCAGCTCAGACATGATCGGAACGCTCACGACCGATGACAAGCTGCTGCCGCTCGCGAAGGTCTACCAGGGTTTCGCACAGGCGCAGCGCATGTCGAGTCTTGCGCCAGAGGAAATCAACGCCGCAGTCAGTGACCTCGATGCGATCCTCCCCGCGCTCAAGGGGGACGATCGGGATATGGCGTACGGCTCGCTCCTTCAGATTCGCTTCACGCAAGCCCGTAATCTCGAACTCGCCGGACAAGCGCGACAGGCGACTGACGCGTGGAAAGTGTTCGACGATCTTCTCGCTAAGGCGAAGGTGGACGCACCGAACGGTATCCATGTTTCGCGAGGCGAAATCGCTCGGTTGCGAGCGAAACGGGAAGCGGGCGACGCAAGCATCACAGCGGCGATGGTCGGAGCCGAGTGCGACAAGGTCTCGGCGACGGCGCTTGCTAGTGACGACCCTTTGCGGGTCTACGACGCCGCTCGCGTCATCAGCATTAGCGCAGTGCCCGACTGGATGCAGCGTTCAGCAACGCTTCTTGAGAGCTACCTCGCGAAACACCCAGATGCCCTTCTGCACCGTCGTGTGCTTTCGTACAACCTCCAGTACCTCGATGTGAACCGCGCCGAGGAACAAGCGCGAGTGATCCTTGAGTCGAAGCCGCTTCCGGTCGGGCTCCTGAGCGCGTCGCAAGAGGAGATTCGTATCTCTGCGGCGCAGCAGCTCTTTGACATCGAGTTTTCGCGACTCGGCAAGGCTGAGAACGACGCCGCGCGCACCGCCGTCATAGAGCGGCTGACGCAGGCACGTGCGAAACTCGAAACCCTCACCAAAGGGCAAACCGACGATTCCGCGCTCGTGCGAGCGGACGGCAAGCTGCTCTACGCCAAGAGTGACTTCGCCGGAGCCAGCGTGAAGTTCAACGAGATCTTCCGGCGTGGAACGCTCGTCGATGCCGAACTCTACGTGCTTGCGTCAGCAAATGCGGAGCAGCTCAACATGCTGGGGCTCGCGCTTCAACATGCGTCGAGCGGACTTGATCTCGCGCCTGGCAACCTCGACCTGCTGGAGCGGAAGGGTGCACTTGAGTTGCGCGTAGGTCGGCCAGCGGACGCGGTGCGCACGCTGAAGCAAGTCGTCGATCGCGATCCCACGCGCGAGCGGGTGAAGCAGCTACTTGCGCTCGCGACAACGAACCAAGAGAAGGGCGGAGTACCGGACGAGAAGGATCCGATCGTCCAACTCCTTCAGAGAGCGCAACAGGCATTCGAAAAGAAGGACCTTGCGGGTGCGAAGAAGATCATCGGTGAAGGGCTGGAGAAGAATCCGAACGACGTGAGATTGATCGCCGCCATGGCAACCACTCTGGCGACCGACGGCGACAACGACACTGCGCTCGAGTTAGTCAATCGCGGCCTCACGATCGACCCGAGCAACCTCGCGCTCAAGAAGATTCACCCGTTCGTATCGTCCAAGGATCCATCGATGCGAGTCGTAGCGATGGTCGCGCGCACGTATCCCGAGGGCAACGACCGCACGGTTTGGACCTATGTGCGTCTCACGAATCTCGCCGACATGACTGAGGCTGGCCTGCCCGCGCTCGAGAAGTCGAATCCCACGGAGTTTGCGCGGCAGAAGGCGCTTGTTCCAGAAATCAGACGCGCGGAGGCTGAGTGGAAGGCGAAGTCGGTCGCGACTGACCCTAATCATCCGGCGCTGATGGACTTGAAGTTCACGAAAGCGATGGAGAAGAAAGACTTCGCGGCGGGGCAGCAGCTCATCAATGAAGCCGAAAGCGCGAAGCGCGATCCGGCGCTTCCGTTCATGTTCCGCGCGAGACTTGCGGTCAACCAGAGCAAATTTGGCGAGACGGTCACCATCCTGCAGCAGGCGCTCGATCAGAACATAGAGACGGCTGATGTTTTCCGGCTGATGGGATATGCCCACGAGCAAGGGGGCAATCTCGCAGCGGCGCTAAAGAGCTACGGCGAGGGATACAAGCGCGACCCAACCAACATGAATAATGTGCGCGCCTACGTCGGCGCGATGATCAAATCTGGTGATCGTCAGCAGGGGCTGGTGATTCTGCGCGATGCGCGCCGGGTTGCCGGCGACGACGCAGAGATCGGTGAGTACTGGATCGCCCTTGAGAACGAAATCGGCGACCGGCGGTTGGCGCGCGGCATGCGCGAGACGCGGTATCGCCTCGTTCCAGGTGACAAGCGTAACGCGCTCGCGCTTGCGACGATGCTTGCCGAGACTCAGCCTGAGCGCGAAGACATCGGAGATGAGAAGGGAGTCACGAAGTACAACGACCCGCAGTGGCGCAGTCTTGAGCCAGCAACTCGACAGCGCGAACTGAATGCCGCGCGGGAGTTCTGGCGGAAGCAGAGCGACAAGATCTTCAGCGAACTCATCGCTGCCGAGCCACTGAATCCTGAACTTGTCCTCGTTCGCGCCGCAACATTACGTCGCCAAGCAAAGTACGGCGAAGCCGAGGCTGCCCTCAAGACGATGATCGCGTCGGCAGGCGAAAAGGCTGAGCCCGGAATGTGGGTCGCGCTCGGGACGCACTACTCCGAGACGGGCGATCTCGCGAAGTCAACGGCGGCATTCGACCAAGCAGTCAAGATTCAAAACGATGAGACGCGCGACGGCGATGGATCGATCGGCGAGTACTGGTTCCAGAAGTCGCAGTGGGATCGCGCCGTGCAACACCTCGAGCGCGTCGCCGAGAAGGTTAAGAACCGCTCGCTGTCGCTGCGACTCGCGGAAGCCTATGGCCGTCTCCGGCAGTTCGATAAGGCGAAGGCGCGACTCGACGAAGCCGTCGCAGGTGGTCCTCGCGACATCGTCGTCGATCAACTTGAGGCGAGCATCCTTGAGCAGCAAGGCGATGACCTGCGTGCTCGCGGCGATATGCCAGCCGCGCAGAAGAGTTACGAGTCGGCGCTCGTATCACTTAAGCGCGCTCGTGATGTGATGCAAAATAATCCAATCGTCGCCGTGCAGGAGTCGTCGGTTTACAAGAAGCAGTTCGACGCGACAGGCGACCGAGCGAAACTTGATCTTGCCTTGGCGTCCGCAGACCGCGCCACGAAACTCCGGGCCGACTACTGGCCTGCCGCACAGGCGAAGAGCGAACTGCTGCTGGCCGTTCCAGATCCCCAGGGGTCGATCACCGAGTTGGAGCGCTTCGTGAAAGCAGCTCCATCGATTTCGGACGGACGAAGAAGGCTCATCGAGATCCTCGTTGCGATGGAGAACCCTGGTCGCGCAAACGAGCTTGTTCGTGATGCAATCAGCCTCGCCCCTAACGATCCGCAGTGGCGCGTCGCGCAGGGTGAACTGTCGTTGCAAGCGGGGAATCTCGATCAAGCAATTCTGGCGTACGAAGAGGCGAACCGAACGAAGCCCGATCGTTCGTACCTCCATCGTCTGATTGATCTGCGCCTGCGGAAGTCGCCGCCGGATTGGGACGCGACCCTTGCACAACTTCGCGATCGCGCGGACGACGTGCGTGCCTCGCCGTACCTTCAAAGCGCCATTGGCGCCGCGCTGTTCAACACTGGCGAGCAGAAGCGAGGACTCGATGCGCTTCGCGAGAGTTTCCGTTTCGCGAAACGCTCGGCTCTCGATGGTTCAGGCGAGCCTGGTGCGATCGACGGTTGGTTTACAAACTTGCGACTGGTGTATCCGCCCGCCCGAACGGCAGACGCAGAGAAGTTCGTCTCGGAAACCGCCGAGGGCAAGCTTGATGCTCGCGATCAGCGGTGGCTGGCAGAGGCGTGGCTCGCGTCGGGTCCGGACGGAACGAGTCGAGCGATCGAGCTTTCTGACAAAGCAATCGCCATAGACGAAAAGAAAGACGCGAGGCTAACGGCGCGGTTGTATGACTTGGTCGGCGGTGCGAAGTATTCGCTCGGCGATTGCAAGGCAGGGCTCGCGAGTTTCGAGAAGGCAATCGCGCTCCTTCCAGACGAGCCTTCGCTCTTGAACAACTTCGCTTACTTGTGCGGCGAGTGCGGCGACGATCTCGCGAAGGGTGTTGCGGCCGCGCAGAAGGCGTCGCGCATCGCGGTGGGGCGACCGGAGTACCTCGACACGCTGGGATACCTTCTCGCGCGCACGGGCGAGAAACTGAAGGCGATCGAGGCCCTGAACGCCTCACTGAAGCTGTCGCCTTCTGCGAGTGCGCACTTCCACCTCGCCGAGATCATGGCGGACGAGGGCCGGAAGGACGACGCCAAGGCGTCCCTGCGCTCCGCCGGGGATCTCAACAAGGATCCGGTTCTTCAGAAGCGGATCAACGCGCTCATCGAGAAGCTTCGATGACCGATATCAAACACGCCCGAACGCACCTCGACAGGAACGAGTCATGAGTACCACCGCTGCCCGAACTTCGACAGACCGCCCAGCGACCCGTACCGGGCATGCGGCACCAGTTTCCATCGGTCCGCGGATCGATCCCGTTCGAGTCCTCCGGCAGAACCAAGGGAAGCTCATCGCCGCGCTTGTTGTTGGCGTGAGTCTCGGCGGGGGTGCCAAGGTCTTGTTTGACAAGGTGTATCCGCTCTACAACGGAACGGTTCTTTTCGAACTCCGTCCTCCGCTCAATGACACGAAGGCGTTTAATCAGACGGAAGAGCGCACTGAGGAAGCGGTCGAGCGGCTCGGCCAGACTGAATCGGCGCGCCTGCTCAGTCGAGCCCTGCTCGAAACTGCGATGAAGAATCGCGACATCGAAAACACGGAGTGGAGTAAGAAGTTCCGCGATGAAACGGGCCAGTTCATTCCGGAGGAAGCCGTCGACGACCTTCAAGACGAACTCTCTGCGTCGCATCGCCGCCGCACGCAATACTTCTCGCTGAGCTGGTCGACGAACGACCCAACGGACATCCCGGTTGTTCTGAACAAGATCGCCGACACCTATCTACAGGTGAAGAGACAGGCCGACGACAAGCGATTCGCCGACAACCGACGGGTCTTTAAAGACCAGCTCGATGCACTGGATAACAACCTCACGGCCATCTCCCGCGACATCAGTCAGTTCATTCGCGATCACAACATCACGTCACTCGATGCCAATGCGAACGAGCTCGTGAGCGCGATGCAGGACATCGGGCACAACCTCGGTGAGACACAAGGCCAGCTCTCGATCGCCATGAGCCGCAAAGAACAGACCAAAGCCAAGATTGACGGGCAGCTCGCGCCTTCACCGGAGGATGTGCGGAAGGCCGAGGAGCACCCGGTGATGCTCCGGTTGTCGACCACGATGAAGGATCTCAGAATTGGGTCTGAGGTCGCGAAGCAGAAGTTCGGTCCAGATCATCCCGAGTTCAAGAATGCAGTTCGGGTATTCGAGGCCGCTGAAGCCGAGCGTGACATCGAGCTCAAGCGCATCGTGACGGACAACTTGCACGCAGATTACAAGAGTCTCTCTGACCAGACGCAAGGGCTCTCGCGTCTCCTCAAGGAGTACCAGGACGACTACGCAAAGAACCAGCTTCAACTCAAGGAGTTCTCCGCGAATCTCAGTGAGCTCGAGGAGAAGCGCGATCTTCAGCGCCGTCTTCAGGAGTCTCGTTCGAAGACGCTCGATCTCGTCCAGGAAGTCGACGCGCTCAAGTTTCGCGAAGACGCCCGCGCCGTCGCGATCGCACAGTCCGCGATGACGCCGCGCGAGAAGAGCTTTCCGCGTTGGTCCGTCATGATTCCGCTTGGTGGCATGCTCTCAGTCCTTCTCATGCTGGGCTGGGCATTCCTTCGCGAGGTCATGGACCAGCGCGTTCGTTACGCCAGCGATCTCTCTGGTATGCCAGCGCGGTTGCTCGGCACTATCCCCGATGTTCAAGACGACCCGACGGGCGTCAAGCGAATCGAGAATGCGATTCGCGAGGCACCGCAATCAGTCGTTGCAGAATCGCTGCGTCAAACTGCCGCGCAGATTCAGAAACAACTCAAAGCTGGCGGCCATCGAACGGTGCTCCTGTTTGGCGGCATGCCAGCCGCTGGCGCGACGGCAATTCTCACGAACCTCGCCGAGACGATGGCTTCGACCGGCAAGCGCGTGCTACTCGTCGACGCGAACTTCCGGCGCCCCGGGCTCGCAGTTGCACTTGGAACCGATCCGAATGCACCTGGATTCGGGGAAGTCTTGGGTGGGAAAACCACGGTTGAGAAGGTTACCCAGCAGCTCGCTGAGCGCATCCACTTCCTCAATTGCGGCGCACCAGAGCAGCGTGTGTACGAGCGACTGGCGACGCCTGTTGCGGACGAAGCGCTGGCTCACCTGCGCGAGATGTACGACGTGGTCCTCATCGATGCGCCACCCGCCGTCGTCGCTGGCGACGCGCTCGTGCTCGCAGCGAAGGTCGACGCGACAGTACTCGTCGCCCGCGCGTTCCAAGAGCAGCGCGGCCTGGTATCGCGACTTGTCTCACAACTCCATGACTCGCCGAGTTCGTTCCTCGGCATCATCCTCAATGGTCCACGCAGTTCGGCTGGCGGCTATTTCCGCAAGAACTTTGAGGCGATGGCGAGCTACGCCGGCAAGCCCTGAGGCGAGTAGCTTGCTAGGCAATGACAGGCGGAAAACGGGATCGAGGAATCATGCGGATCACGGACGAAGACTCGAAACCGCGATGCTCGCTTGTGACGGGGGGTGCGGGCTTCATTGGCTCGCATCTCGTCGAGCAATTGCTCGCGCGCGGCGACTGCGTGACTGTCGTCGATGACTTCTCGACCGGCCGGGCTGAGAACCTCGATCCGGCTCGTTCGCGTCCCGCGTGGGCAGCCCGATTGCGGGTCATCCATCGAACCGCGTCTGCAGCACTCGCCGCCCTCGATCCGCGCGAGTTTGACGAGATCTATCATCTCGCTGCAGCCGTGGGCGTTCGACTCGTCATCGAAGAGCCGATTCGTACCATCGAAACGAACGTCCACGAAGCGTCGGCGGCGCTGCGTTTCGCAGCCGAAGCGCGCGTGCCGCTCCTCATGGCGTCGACCAGCGAGGTCTACGGAAAGAACTCGAAAACACCCTTCGCTGAGGACGACGACGTCACCTACGGGCCGACCGTCTTCAGCCGCTGGTCGTATGCGTGCTCGAAAGCGATCGACGAGTACCTCGCACTCGCTTACCACGCCCAACGTCAGTTGCCGGTCGTCGTCGTTCGGTTCTTCAACACCGTCGGGCCTCGTCAGGTAGGACGATACGGGATGGTCCTTCCGCGCTTCGTCAAAGCAGCGCTCCGTGGCGATCCGCTTGAAGTCCATGGCGATGGCGGGCAGAGCCGGTGCTTCTGCGATGCTCGCGATGCAGTTCCCGGGCTCGTGCAACTCGTCGACGGCGGCAAGCACGCAGGGCGCGTCTTCAATCTAGGCACCGACCAGTCGATCACCATCCGAGCCCTCGCCGAGCTCGTCATCAAGACGCTTGGAAGTGACGCTCCGATCAAGCTCGTTCCTTACGCCGAGGCGTTCGCCCAAGGCTTCGACGACCTGCTCGTTCGGCAACCCGATCTCACGCGCATTCGCGAGGCGATCGGCTTTCGCCCGAAGATTGCGCTCACGCAAACCATCCTCGACATCGCAGCCGAGCTCTCGGTGCGCCCAGAAGCGGACGCTCCGGAACTCGCTGCGCCGAAGTCTGGACCAGGACGGAAGCTAGGGGCGGTTCGATGAGTGTCGCCGCATTCCCGCCGCGAATCACGTCGATCGACGCGATGGTGCCCGCGTTAGCTGATGGCGCGTCCAACCCGTCCATGCGGGCACTCGATCTGCTCAACGGCTTCTCGACGGTGTTTCTCATCGCGTTCCTCATCACCCTCCTCGCGACACCGCTCGTGCGCCGGGTGGCTGTGTCACTTGAGATCATCGACAAGCCGGACCGAACTCGGAAGCTCCACGCCTTCCCCATCGCGTATCTCGGCGGCTTCGCCGTGTTTCTCGGGGTGATTGGCGCAATCACCTACAGCATCTCCATCACGTCCGGCTCCGCCGGATTACTGGCGCCGGTTCCGCTGTCGGTGATCGTGGGGCTCATCGCAATCACGTTCACCGGTCTCGCAGACGATGCGTGGGGCTGGGATCCGCGGCTCAAGATCGCCGGGCAATTGGTTGCCGCAGCAGCCTTGGCGGTGCAAGACATTGGCACCCACATCGCGACCGGCGCACTCTCCAGTGTCATTGGCCCGCCCGAGGACGTGATCATGCAGATCGGCTCCTTTGCGGTGCAGAACGGGCATCTTTACTACTGGGTCGGCACAGCTCTCATCGCCATCTTCGTGTTGGGGGGATGCAACGCAACCAATCTGATCGACGGCCTCGACGGGCTGCTTTCAGGAACAATCGCGATCATGATGCTTGGTTTCCTCGCCGTGAGCATCATGATGGCGACTGTACTCGACATCGGAACCACGACTGAGTCGATGGCTGGGGCACGCATCGTGATTTGCCTCGCCACACTCGGAGCGGTGCTCGGGTTCCTACCGTGGAATTGGAATCCCGCCGTCATTTTTCTGGGTGACTGTGGCAGCCTGCAACTCGGATATCTGTCAGTCGTCGTCATTCTCATGTTCGGCGAGCAAGGGCACACACACCTCGTGCTCGCGGGGCTCATCATCTTCGCGCTTCCGATCATGGATACCGCGCTGGCCATCCTGCGACGCAAGCTCGCGGGCGTGCCATTCTCGACGCCTGACTCGCAGCACATTCATCATCAGATCAAACGCGCTACTGGCGGCGTGAAGAGCGCGGTGCTGGTGCTGTATCTCATTACCGCCGCGTTTGCGACGCTCGGAGCAACTGTCGCCGGACTCGGGATCTACCGGATTCTGCGGTTCCAGATTGGATACACGATCGCATTCGTCCTCTTCGGCTTTGTCGCCGCCATCGCGCTGAAATCGGCGCGACGCCAACAGTGGGACGCAGCCGCTGCGGCGACGATGGAACCGAGGGAACACGCGATACCTCGGGTTCCTCTGACGGAGATGAACGCGGACGCGCCGAAAAGTTAGATCCAGCTACCGTGCCAACTCGCGAGGCATCCACGCTCGGGCAAGCGCCCACTCCGCGCGGACCGTGGCGAACGAGAGGTCGAGCGCGGCTGCCGTTTGCTCGATCGAAAGGCCAGCGAAGTAGCGAAGCATGACCACGTTCGCCTTCTGCTGGTCGAAGCCTTCGAGCTTCTTGAGTACATCGTCGATATCGAGCAACGTGTCGTCTTGAGGCTCGGACGCGAGGCCAGCGATTTCAAGTTCGTCGTCGAGGTCGGCGCGGGCGCGATCGCCGCCGCGCTTGAGTCGTCCGCGCGATCGGGCCCGCTCCACGAGAATGCGTCGCATCGCGTGAGCTGCGGCTCCGAAGAAGTGCGCCCGGCTGTTCCACTGCACATCGCCGTCGCCGAGTAAACGAAGGTAAGCCTCGTGTACCAGCGCAGTCGGCTGAAGCGTATTTCCCGCGCGCTCTCGGCCCATCTGGGAGCGCGCCATGCGACGCAGCTCTTCGTAGACGACGGAGAGCAGCTCGGTGGTGGCACTGGAGTCACCCGCACGAGCGCGATCGATCAATTGAGTCGTTCTCATCGACGCTGGTTCAGCCATGCCGGGACGATTGTCGGCGCTCCGGCGGTCCGTCGCAACGACGAAATACTTGTGAAATTGCGCGCAATCGCTCCTGCCGACATCGCACGTCGAATGCCGGGTGGTCGCGTGATCGCCGTCGGGCACTGATTCAGCTCACACCAATCACTTCGGAGTCAGACATGCCTACCACGCGATCCATCGTTCTTGCCGGTCTCTTCACCGCCTCGCTCGCTCAAGCGGCCTCGGCCGATTTCGTCTCTTGGACCGGTGCAGCCGGCGACTTCAATTGGAGCAACGCCGCGAACTGGAGCACCGCTCAGGTCCCCACCGGATCAGACTCGGTTCTGATTGCGGGCGGGACCCCCGGAAGCATTGAGATCACGGGCTTCAATGCGAACTGCGACACGCTGATCTCGTCGCACCCAATTCATCTGAATAACGCCGCGAATCTCAGCGTGTTCACTAGCGCATCGTTCAACGGCGGGCTCTCGCTTTTCGGATCGAGCTTTGTTCCGCACCTGAAGAACTTTGGCACGATCAGCATCACAAACTCCGCCGCCCTGTTCAACGGCGCGATCGACCAATACGGCACGAACTCGACGACGACGATCGCGCCTGGGTGCACTGTCACCATCTGGGATGGCGGATTGGGAGGTGCTGGTGTGCTCGGTGGCTACCTGCTCAATAACGGCGTCATCCAGCTCGAAGCCGGCCTCACCATTGGCAAGCCGCAGGCTGGCGGTGCTCCGACTGTCTTCATCAACCAGGCCGGCGGTCTGATCCAAGGAAATGTGTCGGCCGCGGGCGTCTATCACAACAGTGGTCCCAGTAGCACCTTCATCAACTACGGCGCGTGCTACTTCAACGCCGGCGGCGCGCTCGGCACGTCGGTGAAGTCGTACAACGTTGGTTCCCTCGTTAACCTCGGCGGCAATCTCAACATCGCTGATCTAGAGAGCCTGACCCCCAGCGGCACCTTGCTCGAAGGCAATTATGAGGTGCGGAACGGTTCAACGATCTCGACGAGCGGTACCGACATCACAACAATCAGCGCGGGGGCTTCCGTCACGATCGACAACGTGAGTAGGCAAGGCGTGAGCGGATCGATGAGCGGTCTCGCGCGGGCTGAGAACATCTACGGCACTCTCGAAGTGCGAGGCGGTGCTTCGTTCACGCTCGCGCCGTATATCTTTGGCACCGTCAAGAATCACGGACTCGTGACCGTCGGCGCCGGTTCGATGATCACTGTGTTCGGTGGTTATCTCTGCGGCGCGGATGGCACGCACATCATCGTCGAGAACCAAAGTCCAAGTGGCGTTGGAGTCTTCCAGACGTATTTGGGTATGAGCCTTCACGGCACGCTGCAAGTCGACTTCTTCGATGATCAACTACTGAGCATTCCTGGCTCGAGCTTCGTGATGGCTAACCTGTTTGATCCTCAGTCCGGCGCTATCGATGGCCAGTTCGACACAGTGACTGTCTTCGGTGCGAGCGGTGCGCCCTCGCATATCGAGTACAGCTCAAGCAACGTAAAGCTTGTCGGTGGTCTCGGCTGCGACGGTGATCTCAACAGCGACGGCGCGGTGAATGGTGCCGATCTCGCCACGCTGCTCGGTTCTTGGGGCGGAACTGGCGGTGCTGACCTTGATCAAAACGGTGTCGTCGATGCAGCCGATCTTGCGATCCTGCTCGGCGCATGGGGCACGTGCTCGTAAGTCGATCAAGATCGCACGGAGTCATGGTGATACGGATCACGGCGGCCCGACCAGGCCGCCGTGATCCGTTTCGCTCGCGGCGTTCGTCACCCAGTTCGGCAGGCGCGCGATCGCTCCACCCTTGGTCGCGCGCCAGCGGTGAAACTCGGCGACGACTTGCTCGTCTGGCGCAACCTGCGACCAGAGCCAGTAGAGCCGAGTCGTCCAGCTCTCGAAGATCTGAACCGCGTGCTCGCGAGTCTTCGGTGCGGGTAGTACCTCAGTGTTCGTTTTCGCGTCGGTGTAGCCGAGCGAAAGCAACCGCGCCGCCGCGACGAGCTCGCCTACAGCTGCCTCGCGGTCGAATCCCGTCGGGCTCTCGGCCCATGATGCGAGTACGTGTGCCAGAAGCGCCGCAGCGGCGTACACCTGCGGGTAACAGCGACGATATCCGTCGAAGCTTGCTGTCATCGCAAGGCTGCGATGTCCGAGTTCGATCGCGCGGGCTCCAAGCGCTAACGCCTCCGCGGACGTCGGAGAAGTCGGATCGCGACTCACGCGATTCCACGCAGCGAGCGCGTAGATTTGGGTTCCGCTGATGAGCACGCCACTGCGTTCACGCTCGTCGATCGTTGTGAGTGCCTCGTCCTCCGCGAGCTGTTGGCGCACGAGCGGCAGTGAGCGCTCGAAGTCGCCCTTGTCCTTCCACATGTCCATCAGTCCGATGCGGAGTGATCGCGCCGACATATGGTCCGAGCTGCCAGCGCGTTCGAGAATGGCGAGCGCTTCGTTGAACGCGGTTTCGGCTTCAGCGTCTTGGCCGATCATGACGAGTAGCTCCGCGAGCTTGCCCAGCGCCGTCGCGTAGGCGGGATTCGTAGGGCCAAACGCGTGGCGAGTCGATTCGGTGGCAAGCCGCTCGAGTCGTTCAGCTTCTTGTGTTTCGCCTCGAAACACCGTGATCTGTGCGATCTGCTGACGTGACTGCGCGGTCAATGAGTGATCGGTACCGAGCGCGGCTGTTCGGATCGCGAGCGCTTCGCGATAGTCGCGTTCTCCGCATGTGATGTTGTGTGCGTTGAGCGCGAGAACCGCGCGGGCGCTGAGAAAATCTGCAACCAAGGGGTCACCTCGGCCGTGCGCCGCTTCGGTGATGGCAATGGCCTCGTCGAGTGATTCCCACGCCCCGCCGGTGAGCCCGAACCGTTCGACGACTGGCGCGAGCCTCGAGAGCGCCTGAGCGAGACGATCGCGCGAGGGCGGCGCGTCAGACGCCCGCTGAATTGCGATCGCGCGACGCAGCAGCTCTTCGGTCTTGGCGAAGTCGCCGCGCACTTCTGAGATGTCCGCGAGATCTCTCCATGAAGCGCCGACGTCGGAATGCCCGTCGCCGAGCAGCGACCGCCGCATTGCCAGCGCTTCATTGAATCGCAATGCAGCAACGTCGGTTTCGCCGTGCAAAAGCCGAATTCGGCCGATGAGTGCAATGTCGCTCGCAACGCGTGGCGACATGTCACCGTCGAGTAAACGATGAAGTGCAAGCGAGCGCTCGGTGATGGTCTCGGCCCGATCAAACACGCCGAGTTGCACATACCCTTGGGCGACAATTCCGAGCAGTTCGACCTGGACATCGGGCTGCGCCGTGAGTCTGAAGTCGACGCGTGCGGCAGTTTGATCCAGCATGAGTCGCAGTGCCGACGTGTCGCCTCCGTGCGCGAGCGCTGGGTCGATGCCTCGGACCATGTCGCCGAGGAATGCTGCGACCTGTCCGCGATCGGTCGCTGCGACCTGAGCTTTATCTCGGTCGATCGAGGCGCTGCGCCACGCACTCGTTGCCACGATGAGGCCCGTCGCAAGCGCCACGACTGCAGTGGCGCCGCCGATCACTGCACCACGCCGGCGCTTCGCGAACTTTTGTAGTTGGTAGAGCGAACTCGGTGGCCGCGCCGAGATCGGTTCGTCCGCGAGCCAGTGGCGCAGGTCGGCGGCGAAATCACCAACCGACTGGTAGCGCCGAGCAGGCTCCAGCGCCAGCGCTTTGAGCACGATCGTTTCAAGGTCGCCGCGCAATCGAGGATCGAGATCGCCGATGCGGCGCAGATTGCCCTGTTGAATCGCGTGAATCGCTTCGGTGAGCGACTTATGAGCGAGGTCGATCGGGAGTTGGTCGGTGAGCACTTCGAACAGCGTGGCACCGAGCCCGTAAACATCGGTGCGAGTGTCGACCGACGTCGACGTACCGGTCGCTTGCTCGGGACTCATATAGGCAAGCGTTCCAACGAGTTGTTGAGCGATCGTGACCGGCACACTGTCGCGCTGTTCCCCGGCGCTTCCGCCAGTCGCTCGCGCCACGCCGAAATCGAGCACTTTCGTCTGGCCTCGTTCATCGACCAAGATGTTGTCAGGCTTGATATCGCGATGGATCACGCCGCGCTGATATGCATGTGCGACGGCGTCGCATACGTCGGCAACCAGCGCCACGCGCTCGCGGATGCCGAGTTGGCGTTCGCGACACGACCGATCGAGCGCGGTGCCTTTCACGTACTCCATTGCGAAATACGGCTGTATCGCGGTGCCTGAGATGACGGTCCCCGACTCGATGATTAAAGCGATGCCCGGGTGCTGTAGTCGGCCGAGGACTTCGGCCTCGTACTCGAAGCGCTTCAGCACCGCGGGCGTCGCGAACCACGGTCTGATCAGCTTCACTGCGACAAGCCGGTTGGGGCGATCTTGGCGGCAGAGATAGACGACGCCCATGCCGCCTTCGCCGATGAGGCTCTCGACGATGAATTGACCGATGCGCGCGCCGGGTCCTACAGCCGCGCTCGCGGCCCCCGTCAGTCCTCCAAGCGTTGAAGTGGTCGAACGAGCTTGGGCTGCGGTGACGGGCGAGTGGTCGAGCGGGCCGGCGACGGCATCGTGGCACGCCATGAGCTCGTCGACTTCACGGCGCAACGCAGCGTTGTCGCCACACCACGAACTGAGTAGAAGGTCACGGTGTTCAGGCCGAGCCTCGATGGCGGCGATGAAGATCTCGGCGGCGCGCTCGCTTGGAGGCGCGAGAGCTCGCGCCGGGACGTTTGACTGGGTGTGCGACTCGCGTTCCATCACGCGGACATTCTCGCGAGTCGTGCGTCGTAAGGAAAGGGCGTTGTCAGGATGCGGCGAGGTAGAGGGTGTCGCTCAGGGCCGTGCATCACTGTGCCCCTTGCCTTCAAGCCGGCGATCCGCTTCGCTTGAACCGGATCTCGACGTTTCCGCGCGCTCACACAGCGGTGGACGAAGCATTCTCAAACCACCCGCAGGTTTCGCAGATTGCGCAGGTTCAATCGTGAGCGATCGACACAAGGGACCGTAAACCACGCCCTCGGGAGTCTTCCCTCACGCTCGATGCAAGTCCCGGCCGTTGGCGACGGATTGGGTCGCGCGGCTCACCGTCCGCGAAGACGCCTGTCGCCGCCGGTCGCCTGCCTAACACTGCGCAGGTGTTGACCCACACGGCGTGGGCAGCCCAGCTCATGAGCGTTAGGTGACTCGCCGAGTTGTGTTGGTCGCGAATTGAGCTCGACGACCATCTGGTGTGAGCACCGCAACGGGGCTTCCAGTCCAGCGGCTTGTCGCCGGACTGAACCATCCGGAGGTGGAATCCGGCTTCGTCGCAGGCTCATCGGGACTCTCAAAAGGGCTGGTTCAGATTTCGGGGGCAGGTCAGAATCCGGACTCCCTCGTCAGGAAAGTTGATCGCCTCGCTGATCGCCCGCCCGTTGCCCTTACCATCGCCGCCGTGCCGCACGGACACGAACCGGTTCTACTTGCCGAGACGCTCGATGCCCTTGCCGCTGTCCCTGGGGAGACGGTGGTTGACTGCACTGCTGGCCGGGGCGGTCATGCGGTGGCGTTGGCCCGGGCGGTCGGCCCGGCAGGCCGGGTGGTGCTGGTGGATGTCGATCCCGGGAATCTCGCGTACGCGGCGGAACGGGTCCGCACGGAGACCGGTTGTAACCCGTGGACAATCCGTGCGAACTTTGCGGGCCTCGGACGAGCGTTACTTGAACATGCTGGCGGGATGGAGATAAAGGCGGACGTCGTCCTCGCCGACCTTGGGTTTAGTTCATCGCAGATGGACGATCCGACGCGGGGGTTCAGCTTTTCCGGCGACGGGCCGCTCGACATGCGGCTCGATCCAACCGGCGGCGCCACCGCGGCGGACCTGATTCACTCCCTCCCCGAACGAGAACTCGTCGAAGTTCTCTTCAGACTCGGCGAAGAGCCGTTCGCGCGGTCCATCGCGCGGAAAATTGTCGAGATTCGAGGGAGGGAACCGATTACCACGACGGCGCATCTGGCGCGACTGGTTCGCGAGGCCTACGGCCCGCGCGCCCGCCACTCACGGCTGCATCCGGCAACTCGGACATTCATGGCGCTGCGCATCGCTGTCAACGATGAGCTAGGCGCGCTGAGGTCATTGCTTGATGTGATCCGGGCGGGAGCCGAAGCCGTAGCGGCAGGTGATGATGGCTGGCTCCGCGCGAAGGCGCGCATCGGCATCATCACCTTCCACAGTCTCGAGGATCGGCTCGTCAAGCACAGCTTCGCCGAGATCGCATCGCAGGGTCTCGTGAGCATCAAGACACGAAAGCCAGTGGTATCATCCGACAGGGAAATAGCAGCGAATCCGCGGTCTAGATCAGCAAAGCTCCGGGTTGTTGAGTTGAGGGCTGTTGAGTCGCGGATCGCTGAGTTGGGTGAACCAGTCGCCTGAGTGGGCCAAGGCCGAACGGGCTGGCTAAGAAGAAGTGAATTGTTGAGTTGGTGCCGGTCGTAGGAACGAACGAAGAGTGAGTAAGCCCGCGCGGGTTCTTCCGCAACGGTGGGTGAGTTCGAATTGAACGCCTGCAAGGACGCTGAGGCATGACGCGCGAGAACAAGTTGGCTCTGGTTTTGGGATTCGGCCTGATGCTGTTCGTCGGCATCTTGGTTTCGGATCATCTTGCGGCTCGGCAGTCGCCGGCCGTTGCCGCCATCGCGCTGGGTCGCGCCGGAGACGGCGTACCGCCGCTCCCGCCACCGGGCAATGACGAGCGCATTCTCGTCAGCGGTCCCGATGGCACGCGAAAGCAGTTGCCGCTTCCGGACGAGCGCCCGGCTGGTGACGGCGGGACGGAACGAACGATCGTGATGGGTGGGCCGGGAAACTCTGACGGGACGAACTCCGTTGAGCAGAACCCTGGAGCAGGTTCCGGTGGCGGCGACGCTGGTGCCGCAGCAACCCCGGAACTTCGAAGCTACCAGGTCAAGTCCGGCGACAACTTCGGCGCAATCGCGAGCCGCGAGTACGGGAAGAAGTCGCTCGGACCCGCGCTGGCAGCCTTCAACAACATCGCTCCCGAGAAGCTCAAGGTCGGCGCGTCGGTCAAGCTGCCGCCGCTCGCAACCCTCGATCCGTCGGCGGTTCGCGCTCAGGCTGCTCCACCGGATCGCGGAACGACGCCACGCGAGACCGTCCCGAACCCGACGCCCGAGATACCCCGCTTTAAGGTCTACAAGGTGCAGCAGGGCGACACGCTCTTCGGCATCGCACAGCGTGAGCTCGGGAAGGGCGATCGTTGGAAGGAATTGCAGACATCGAACACCGACGTGCTCAAGCGCGGTGACGATTTGATGCCCGGCATGCAGATCAAGATTCCGGTGATGACGGCGAGCGCTGCGCGAACCACCGATGCCTAACCATGCACTACTCGATCTCCGGATCGACTGAATCGTCCATCGGCGTGCGGATGGACCCGCACGCATCGAGTCCGGCGTCGCCACGGGCTGCTAGCCCGAGATCGGAGCATTCGCATGGTCGCGAAGCTCGCAGTAGTCATCATCGCCATTGGAGCTGCCTTCGGCGCTCTTCTCGTGAACCGACAGCAGCGCATCGACGCTGTCGCTGAGATCGCGCGGTCGCAGCTCCGGATGGTCGAGCACCGGCGGACGATCACGCGACTTCAGGCCGCTGTCGCTGACGCGGTACGCCCTTCAGAACTGCGCGTCGCGCTCGGCAAGCTCTCGGTCGAAGGGGCCGTTGAGTGGGTAGCCATTCCGAATCGTTTTTCGCCCATGAAGCAATTGCCGTCGCGAGAATCAGCGCCGCCTCGGCTCGCGGCGAGTGAGCCGACGTTGCCCGCGGTGCCGGTGAAGTCGTCGGGTGCTGCGGGTGCCTCGGGCAGGAATCGCGCCGCGAAAGCAGCCCTTCCCGCGAGCACGAAATCCGACTCTCATAAATCAGTGAGGGGCGGATGAGTCAAGCGAGTTCCGGCACCCCGCAACAGGCCTCCGCTCCGACTTCCCCTCAGGCTTCACCTGTGGCTGCCGCGCAGCCGGTGTCTCAGCCTCAGGCGGCGATACAGGCTGACCGCAGTCGTCGCATTCGACGCTGGTCGACCGTGCTGTTGTCGATCGTCGGTGTGTCCATCGTCGCGACGATTGCGCGCGTTGGGCAACTCAAGTCGGATCCTGAACCTCAACTCCTCGCCTCGATGGAGCACAAGGACGGGTCACCATCGCAGTACATCCGGCGGATGCAACCGGAGGCCCGCGGAGTCATCTTCGACCGCTGTGGTCGCGTTGTCGCCATGGACATTCCCGGGCGGCGGCTCTTTGTCGATCCACGTCAGGTGTATCGCGAGGCGCTGAAGGCGGCGGAGAAGACCGCAAAGGCGAGTGATCGCGCGCAAAAGAAGCCCCCCGGCGCGCCCCGCTCAGAGATTTCACTCGATCCGTTCGGCGACACCATCGCGACGATTGCGGCGCGCATGGGAACGCAATCAGGACCGATGCTCCGCGAAGTGCTCACGCGGGTTCCGGCCTCCATGCAGACGCTTCAGCGCGGCGTTACCGAGGAAGCGATCGAAACGATTCCACGGTATGTCGTCCTCAAGGACGACCTGACTGACGCGGAGTTAGACGCCCTGCATGGCATGCACGTCGCCGGAATTGCAATCGAAGATCACCCGAAGCGCATTTACCCGTTCGGCGAAACCGCCGCGAGTATCGTGGGCATCGTTGGCGCAGAGCACACTGGCCTTGGTGGCATCGAGCATCGACGCGAGAAGAAACTCGATCCAACGCCGGGCTCGCTCGTGCGCTTGGTCGACAATCGCAATCAGACAATCGCGCTCCCCGCTGACGGCTACCACCCAGGCGACGCGGGCGATTCTGTGCAGCTCGCGATTGACATGGTTATCCAAGAAATCGTCGAGAAGACGCTCGAAGAGACGGTCAACTTCGCAAACGCTGGCGGCGGACGCTGCGTGGTCGTCGACGTCGACACCGGCGAGATTCTGGCGATGGATGACGTCCTGCGGAAGAACACGGGGCGGTCGCCGATTGGCGTCGATCCTGCGCGCGAAGTGCATCCGGCATTCGGCCGGAATCGGTGTGTCACCGATCCCTTTGAACCTGGGTCAACGTTCAAGCCGTTCGTTTGGTCGATCGTGACCAAACTTGGAAAGCTGAAGCCCACCGATGTTCTGCCCACGCCATCCGCGGGTGGCCACATGGTGAGCGACGGCAAGAACTCCCGGCTCATCCGTGACGTGAAGTACTACGGCCCGTCGACGTGGAAGAAGGTGCTCGAGAAGTCGATGAACGCGGGCATGTCGATCGCCGCGATGAAGATCACGAAACTACAGATGCAGGAGGGCTTAGGTGCCTTCGGCTTCGGTCATCGCACCCAATGCGGGCTTCCGGGTGAAACTCCTGGAATTGTCACTAGTCCGAAGAACTGGTCGCTCGTCTACACGCAATGCTCGGTCGCCATGGGACAAGAGATTGGCGTGACGCCAGTTCAGATGATTCGCGGATTCACCGCATTCTGCCGAGACGGCTCGCTCGTCGATCTTTCGCTCGAGCGCGCCGATCCGGTCAACGGACCGCGCACGACGCGTGTACTCCCAGAGCCAGTGGCGCTGATGACGCGTGATGCCATGCGTGGCGTCATGCTTGAGGGCACCGGTCACCGCGCGAACAAAGTCGCGATGTACGAGGTGTTCGGCAAGTCCGGCACCGCGCAGCTCACGAAACCCAAGGGCGGCGGGTACTACCAAGACCGCTACATCTCAAGCTTCATCGCCGGGGCACCCTACGACCATCCGAAGATCGCTGTCATCGTCGTCATTGACGATCCGGACAAGCACAAGCTCGGCTACAACAACTACGGCGGCGGTGCGATCGCCGGACCGGCTGCTGTGCGGATCATCAACGAGACGCTCCAGTACATGGGCGTCCCGGTGAAACCAGCCGACGACAGCACCAAGGTCGCAGCGGCGAACTAGTGTCGTGTCGCGGAGGGCGCTTGACGGATCGCACCGCGTCCGACCACACTCCTCGGAACGACCGCAGTTCCGCGCGGGGGTGCGTGAGCGTGCGGCGTTCAAAGTTCCCACTGGGAGCGGAGGATGCACATGTTGCGTTTCTGGGTACAGGCGGCGACAAGCGCCGCGGGTTTGTATGCGGCGACAAGCGCCGCGGGTTTTCGTGCGGCGACAAGCGCCGCGGGTTTTCGTGCGGCGACGCGCGCCGCGGGTTTTCGTGCGGCGACGCGCGCCGCGGGTTTTCGTGCGGCGACGCGCGCCGCGGGTTTGGGTCTCGTCCTCGTGGCGGCGTTCGGCTGCGCGGCGTCGCCGCTCGCGCGTCCGGTTGTGATTGGCGCGAGCGTTTCGGACGGAGTTGGAGCGACGACGCCAGCTGCACAGGCGAACGATCCAACGCTGACGGTCGTCGATCTTGCGACGGCGCTCGATGCGTGGTTCGTTCCGCCGCGTGCGTCAGTCGAGAGCTACGCCGATGGCTCCACATTCCTCGATCCTGTGGAAAGTATTCAGGCGCAGGTCGCTGAAGCGAAGCGCAAAACTGCGACGTTGGTCATCGCCGTCGACGCGCTGTTTTGGACGCTCTACGCGAAGGCTGCATCGGAGGGCGAACGCGAACTTCGCTTTCACGCAGTCCTCGACTCGCTCGGAACACTCACCGTTCCGTTAGTCGTAGGCGACGTGCCCGACATGCAGTCATCTGCTGGCTCGATGCTTCACCCCGATCAGCGTCCCTCGACGGAATGTCTCGCGCGCACAAACGACGAATTGCGTGCGTGGGCTGCAGCCCGAACGAATGTCACGCTCTTGCCGCTCAGCGCACTCGTCGCCCATGCGGAGCGCGGTGAGCCGGTCACGGTGCGGGGAAGAACATTCGTTGGTGACGAGGCGCGCGGGCTCATTGGGCGCGACGGCTTGCATGCAAGCGCAGAAGGAGTGATGGCGCTCGCGGGGACTTCGCTCGACGCGTTGATCGCCGCGCGAGTGATCGCGCCGAATTCGGTGCGAGCGTCGTGGCCTGAGGCCCGCAACGCGATCAGCGCGCGACGAACGCAGTCAGCGCCAGCGCCAATCGCATCGCTGCAAGCGAAGACCACGGCCGTGTCCGAGGATCTCGATCGTTTCATCTTGTTCCTGCAACTCAAAGCCGCATCTGACCCGAAGGCGATTGATGCTGGGTTCGCCTACGTCACGGCGCGACCGACGCTCCGAGCTGCGGCGGCAGAAGTGTCGACGGTGCGCGATGTTCTTACGACCTGGCCCCAGACGCGACCTCGTTGGGCAGCCGCTCTCTGTGAGGCCCGAGTTGCAAGCGCGACTTCCGAAGCCGCGCTCAACGGGCTCGTCGGCTGGTCGTTGATCGCGGCGGGCATGAACGACGACGCGGAGATGCGCGCGTCGAGCGATGCGTGGCGGCTCATGCTCGCGAACGTTGGCGGTGCCGCGTACTCGGACGGCGAACGCTACGACGTGGCAATGCGCGTGTACGAGGAGGTTCGTCGAACTGACGAGATTGCAGCGGGCATCTTCTGGCCCGACGCGGTCCGTCTCGCAGAGCACTGGCAGAAAGGTTGGAACCAAGAGCAAGGCATGCGCCGTGCGGTGCGGAAGATGGACGCGGGTGTGGTGCTTCCCAAGGCCAAGGGACCGCGCGAGCAGGCCGTTCTCCTCGAAAGAGCGCTCCGTGCTGCTGGCCGAACCGCAGATGCCGCGGCGCTCCACGCGAAGCTCGTCAAGTTGGCGTCGGTAAACGACACTGATGTCGGTCGCTAAGTAAGAACACTCGTCGCCGCGATGGCTGCCCCCGTCGCGGCGACGACGGCAGCGTTCGCGCACGATTTCTGTGATGAGCCGAGTGTGCGGCACGCTGTCGGGGGCGATGCTTCATGCCGCAGCATCGCCAGACGAACAATCGCGTTCTGTGTTCCAAATTCGCTACTTCGCCACGCTGCTCATGGCACGCTCTGCGGATACGATCGATCGCGTTACCATGAAAAAGCGCTATCAGATAGCGGATTTGCACGGTAAAAGCTTCGCATGTTTGTGCGAAGCCATGAGACTGGGGGCCTGAAGGACGCCCTGAAGCGCGCGCCCGTCGTAGCGCTCGTCGGTCCCCGCCAGTGTGGGAGATCGACCCTCGCGAAGAACCTCAGTGCTGCGGGGCGGGGCGCCTATTTCGACCTCGAAGATCCCGCAGATCTCGCTCGGCTGGCCGAGCCGATCGAGGCGTTGAACTCGTTGCGTGGCCTCGTCGTGATCGACGAAGTGCAACATCGACCAGATCTCTTCCCGGTGCTTCGGGTCTTAGCCGATCGTCATCGGACGCCAGCGCGCTTCCTTGTTCTCGGCGAGTTCACATTGAACGATGCCGGAGCGCAATCAAGCGGCGACATCGTTGGGCGTCATTGGAAACGTGGCGGATTTTCTCGTTCGTATCTTTAGCCCGTTCGACAGCCAACAGCTTTGCGTGGCGCCAGCAATTCGTGCAGACCTATCTCGCTCGCGATGTTCCGCAACTGGGCATTTCAATTCCTGCGTCGACGCTCCTTCGCTTCTGGACGATGCTCGCGCATTGGCATGGCCAGATTTGGAATGCGGCGGAGTTCGCGAGAGCGCTCGGTACCGGCGAGGCGACAGCGAGGCGCTACCTCGATCTTCTCAGCGACCTCTTTCTCGTGCGGCATCCGAGGGTCGGAGCATCGTGGGAGGGCTGGGTTATCGATGACCTCATCAACACGGTGCAGCCGCAGGAGTCGAGATCAAGCGCGCGGATACGCCGACAACGATGCCCTCGCTTTGAAGCGCGGTCACTGATCTTGCGCTTGATCGAATCGTCGTTCTGTATTCCGGTGAGAAGCGATATCACATAAGCGAGGCGACAGAGGTCGTGCCCGTCAGTACGCTCCGGTGACGCGATACTGAAAGTGTTGGGATTTCTGCGCTAGGAAAAGCGAATCTCGTTGAGACCCCGCAGAGCGAGAGTTCGAGCGGGTGGTATTGCCGGGCGCGAGTTTGGCAATCCCGACCGCCCAGAAGAGCCCGCCGCAGAAGAGCGTCGCCTGCCAGCTCGGCCGGGTAGTCGTCGTTGGCGCGCACGGACTCGCCCAATCGAAACGATGGATGACGCGCGCGGCGGGACTGTGGGGTCTCGTCGCGAAGGACGGTAGCGTGTCGGCACCGCGAGCCGCGCTGGCCGCCACGCGCGTCATCTGAACGCCTTCGCCCACCATTTGCGGGAGCAACATCGACGTTGCCCGAAGTCGTGTACACGCGTCGATAGCACATTCCGCGTCCTGATTTGTCGCGCTGTAGTCCGGGTACCGCAGTAGCACCGCGCCGGGCTGAATCGCTGCTAGTGTAGTTAAGCAGAAATCCCGCAACCTATATCTGCGTTGTTCGTATGACTTCCACACTGGAGGATGACGCCATGCGGATCGCCCCGGAAGTCACACTGACCGACGAGCAACGCAC
>JAWXCC010000122.1:0-2667 GCA_034440475.1 Phycisphaerae bacterium
CGCGCGAGATTTAACTGCGGGCCGTATGAGTCTTCAGGCTCGTTCGCAACTCGATTGACGCTTCCCACGAACTGTTAGTACTGCAGCGCCCCTCGGTACCTCCGGATGATCAACCAACAGAAGACTCACCGCAGAGCCGCGAAGAATGCGGAACGACCCGAGGCGATCGGGGACAGCGTGAGCAGTCCGACAGGCCCTGCAACCAGCACTGCCTCCGGTACGGTGACGCGAACGCCGAACGCTGTTAGCTGCCCGATGTAGTGCGCTTCCCATGTCCTAGTCTGATTGTGAGGTCCCAGCGTCGCGAGGACTCGGACCGATGTTTGAAGCTGGCATTTTGAGTGAGCGCCATCGAGTCATTCCTGTCATCGGAGTCTTCTTCCGACACGCACTCTTGATAGCCGCCGTGGCGCTGCATCGCCCCTTAGCTTCTGCCGCGGCCTCGCGACGAAGCTAAGGGGCGATGTAGACCAAGGACAACCGCCGGTTGATCTCGCTCGGAGACACGAACATGGGTCCGGTCGACGAGTGATACTCACCAATGCCCCCGCCCCGGGCGAGAGCCCCGCGGACTGGTGGTTTACGTCACCCTAATCTGAGGATACAGACGTCGCAGCTTGATGCGTGCGTCTGACGTCGTGAACTGCCAGTCGATGCCCTAACTGTTGCCGTTGCGCTGCGACTCCTACGGCGCGAGGCACGCGCACAGCGTCTCCCGGTCCGCGACCCGGCGGCCGGTCGCCTGACGCTCCATCGCGCTCAGCTCGCATTCCGCCATGTTCAGCCACGACCCGTGCTTCGGCGTGTGGACGACCTCGATCCGCTCGACCAAGCGCCTCGCCTCCGCCGGCTCGAACGCCGCGTAGAGGCTCGCCATCCCGTGCGTGTTCAGGTTGTCCATCACCAGCGTGATCCGCTCAGCTCGCGGATAGTGCACGTCGACGAGCTCCCGCACCTGATGCGCGAAGTCGACCTTGGTCCGCCGCGCGGTCACGCTCACGTGGCGCCACCCGCGCAGGGGCTCGACTATCATGAAGATATTAGCCGTGCCGTTGCGCGAGTACTCGTAGTCGTCGCGCTGCGGCTCGCCGCCCCGCGCCGGGATCGGCGTCCTCGTCTCGGCGACGAGCTGCTTGCTCTTCTCGTCGAAGCAGACGACGGGGCGCCTCGCGTCGTACGGGCGGTGATAGACGCCGAGCACGTCCTCCATGGCGCAGACGAACGCCGCGTCCTCTTCCGGCGGGATGCACCACATCGTGCGCCGCCAAGGCTTCAGCCCGTTTTTTGAAGAGTGCGGCCCACCGTCGACGGCGAGCAGCGCTCCACCACCTTCAGCTCGACGACCTTGTCGGCGAGCATCTGGAGAGTCCAAGAGCGCCGACCGTCCGGCGCCTTGCCGCAGGCGAGAGCGACCAGCTTCGCCTCCTTCTTTCCGTCGAACATGCGGGCGACGCTGGGCTGTTCCCGGCGCCTGCGCGCCAATGCGGCGTCGAGTCCCTCCTCGACGAAGCGCTGCCGCAGGGCAGAGATCGCGCCGAGCGAGACTCCGAAGGCCTTCACCGCGTCGGCGTTCCTGAACTGCGCGCCCAGCGGCGACTCGTCGAGGGCAAGCAGGACGTTCGCGTGCCGGATCCTGTACGCGGCGACGGTACCGGTGCGGACGAGCTGGCGAAGCCGTTCGCGTTCCTCGTCCGACAGCGAGACGTTCCATTTCAATTTCATCGCTATCCTCCTTGATCACGGGCGGCATGCCCGGACAGAGGATCGGTTTTGAGGAAGCGTCATCTGCAGAATTGGATGACGGCGGGCACTAGAGCCCCGCGGACTGGCTGAGGCGCGACCTCTCGAAGTTGCACGCGGAGTTCTCCGGGGTGTGCCGGGCCCGACCAAAGTGGTGGCTTCGATTCATCGTCGGTCGCGCTGCGGCTATTGCGGATCGATGCTATGAACTATTCACCGCTGCCCAGTCGGACGCCGCTCGCGCTTTCTCCGGAGGCCGGTCGGCTCAAGATCTCGCAACCTAACCGCAAAGGTTGCGCTGATGCGGTGCGACGTGGTGCTGACTCTACCGAGGGGGACCGCCGATTGAGGGCTGCCGGATATCTCCCGCCACGCACCGCTTCCTCGCGTCGGGCGGCGGTGACGCCCTCCGCCCTCTCGTCTCGCCTGCGGTTGATCGCGAGTGGCGAAGCGCAAGCCTGTCGAGTCGTGTTTGGACACGAGTCGCAAGAGACGTTTTTTGCTGCGATTTACTGAGAACGTGTTTGATTAAATCGGCTTCTTACGTCAACGTGAAAGCAATGCTCTTTCGCCAGGGCGGTTCTGGTTCGATAGTTCACTGGGCCCGGGGAGACGCCAGCCAGTACTCAGCGTCGGATCGGGCCCGGAGTGAAGCCGATCCTGATATGGTGCCAAGTT
Source organism: Phycisphaerae bacterium (assembly GCA_034440475.1). GTDB lineage: Bacteria > Planctomycetota > Phycisphaerae > Phycisphaerales > SM1A02 > JAEUIT01. The sequence continues at coordinate 2,419 of JAWXCC010000122.1, forward strand.
AGTTGGCATTCCCGTAACGGGCTTGGTCCGATAGATCCGCGGCTCGCTCCACCCGGCACGATTCGCTTCCTCGTCGCGGCGGCTCCGACCTGACAGACGCTCGGTGCCAGCCATAAACTACTTTGGGGCCGTGTCCAATGGGCCCGCCGTGCCTAGTGGATCACGTCGCCGAAATTTGTGGGTAGAGCCGTCGCAACTTGATGCGTGCGTCATCTGTCCTGAACTGCCAGTCGATCCGGTTGAATTTCC
>JAWXCC010000123.1:0-10646 GCA_034440475.1 Phycisphaerae bacterium
CTGACCGACAAGAACTATCAGGAGGTCAAGCAGTTGGGTCACGAGAACCACTGCTCCTACCTCCACTTTTTCCGTCGGACCGTTCGATGATTCGACGTCACCGCGCTCTGGCCAATCGAGAGTGCCGTCCTCAAGAATCTGCACACCCGCAAGCGATAACCCCTGCGCCTTAGCAAGCGTCAATGCCCGTGTGAGAAGAGAGCGGAAGCCCGCAGACCCCGCAAACGTGGCGAGAACCGACCGCAACTTCTCGCAGACACGCACCACTTCATCAGCAGAGATCGAGGCAGAAGATCCTGAGGCAGGACCGGCGCCTCGATTTCCGCCGCTCCCAGATTTCGTGCTGCCAGACTTCTTGCTGCGCCTCGCCTCTTGGGCGAGGAGCCAGCGGGCAAGTTCGAGTGATGCAGAAGAGACCGTGTCCATCGCGTTGACTCTTGGCCCCAGCAGCAAACCTGCGGGCCCAACCTGTGAACTCAGGCTCGCGCTTCTTGGTCCACTACGCGGCGGATTGCCTTGAGAATATCGCTGAGGTCGCCGTGCTTGCTGACTAGTTCCCACGCCCCGGCACGTTGGGCCGACTCTCTCGTGTCTTGGTCGTCGTAGCCACTGAACGCAATCACGCGGCACGATGGAACCTGATTTCGCAATTCGCGGATCGCTTCTAGCGGCGAGGGCCCCGGCATCGTCAGATCGAGTACGACCACCGCCGCCCGGCAGCGAATGACTTCGTCCACAATTCCTTCTGCGCTTCCCAGCACGCCAGCGTCTTCCATATCAGGCTGGCGGCGTATGAAAAGCGCTAACATCTCGCTCATATCCGCCGAGTCATCGACGCACAGGACTCGCGTCCGCGGCGTGGCCGGAACCGGTTGATTTGCATCGCCGTCCGAACGGACAGGACTGCGCGACGGAGTGACGAGTGGCGTTTCCATTGGTCGGCTCTCTGCAACCGAAATACGTCGCTCCGTCGATTCCTCTCCCCCCAAAAAACTTTCTTGCCCGTTATGAAGATCCGGACGCGGCGCACCCTTTGAGGGGGCCGTTACGCCCGCCAATGTACCACCCTTCACGGTTCGCGTTCACTTGCGAGGGGTGGGAACGTGCTAAAGGATCAGAATCGGGTTTCCGCCGGGATCGAACAGCATCGGGCTTCCGGGCCTTGCTCATGGCGCTTCGCGGGATCATCCTGGCCATGCCCATCGTCTTCTAAATCTCGGCGAGCAGCACACTGGTCAGCGTTTTCTTGCCAAAAGACACAATCGCCACCGAGTCCCGGAGTTCGGAGACGCTGACGCTGAAGTGGGCGATACTGGATTCGAACCAGTGACTTCACGGGTGTGATCCGTGCGTTCTAGCCAACTGAACTAATCGCCCGTTGAATCGCTCGCTTGCCGAGCGGGTCGCGGAGTGTACCGACTCGCCCGACTCGCGATCCTGCGCCATGCGATCTGGCTACCTCTCTGCTCGCGTCGCCCGCGTCGCCTGCTATCGCTCGTCGCTGCGGTCGCGCCGCCCATCGCGGTTGGCTTACTGAACGTCGCTCTTCACTTGCGTCTCGACCCGTCGTGCCGCGTCGGGCGCGGAATGATCGGGGATCTGCTGCTGCGCGGCCGGGCGTCGGTTGTCGCGCTCGTCGCCCGCGCGGTCGACCTCTTCGGTCACGCCCTTCAGTCCCTTCTTAAATTCCACGATGCCTTGACCAAGGGAGCGCCCGACTTCCGGGAGTCGGCGACCGAAGAGAATCAATCCGACGAACAAGATGAGGATGATCTCGCTGCCTTGGGGGAGGCCGAAGATGGCAAGCGTCGGAGCAGTTGCGACCGGCAGTTCGGCGAGGAATTGAGTCATCGGGCATCCTTCGAGAAGAGGGGCGAAGCGTGCGAGTATAGATCGACCGTTCCCTTGTTGCGGATGGAACTCTCGCCTTTGCCTCGCGATTCTGGGGTCGCCGACCCGGCCGCGGAGCACCACATCTTGACCGACCCTCGAGATCGGACCTCAATATGTAGCGAGCTTTGACGCGGCGGGATACCTTGCCGAACATGTCTGTCCCACATCGACGCCTACAACGACTCGTCCACACCGCCGCGGCCTTTGTCCTTGCGCCGATCCTCCTCGTGAGTGTCCTCGGTGGATGTAAGACTGAGCAGCCGGTCGAGCCCAAGCCTGAGCGCAATGGCGACCCGTGGGAAGAGACGCTTGGTCCGGCGCTCGTCAAGCTCGGGCCGAATGATCCGCAGCCCGACCTCGCAGCGGCGTACGCGAATTGCGATCACTACCTCGACGCATCCGCCAACCAGAGTGTGAAGTGGTTTGGCTCGCCATCAAGCAAGCAGTTCTTCCCGTTCATGAATCAATCGACGACAGATGTCGTCGCAACGCATGAGCAAGCGGCCGCGAGCGTCGTTGCGTTCCGCGAAGCAATCAAGTCGTCCACCAGCGCCGACGAATTCCGCGGCAAGATCACGCAGATGTTCGACGTGTGGCAATCGGTGGGCTACGACCCTGATCGTCACGTGCTCTTCACCGGCTACTTCTCGCCGGAGTTCAAAGGCAGTCGCACGCGCACGGATCGCTTCACGCATCCGCTCTATCGTCGTCCACCCGACCTGATGACAGATCAAGTCACTGGCGAACCAAAGGGACGTCGAATGCCCGACGGTTCGACGTCGTCGTGGCCGGGTCGCGCGGAGATCGAATCAAGCAACATGTTTGCGGGCACCGAACTCGTTTGGGTCGAGACCGAACTCGACGCGTACATCATCCATGTCAACGGCAGCGCCAAGATTTTCCTGCCCGGCAACACCTACATGTATGTTGGCTACGCGGGCAAGACCGATCGACCGTACTCCGGATTGGGTAGGGCGATGATGGAAGCGGGCCTCATTCCGAAGGAAAAGCTCTCACTCGCAGCGATTCGCGAGTACGCAAAGAAGGATCCCGCCAAGGTCTCTGAGCTCATGCGTAAGAATGAAAGTTTTGTGTTCTTCACTGACTACGACGGCAAACTTTGGCCGGCTGGCTCGCTCGGTGTGAAGGTGAACGAGAAGGCATCGCTTGCGACAGACAAGAAGATTTTTCCGCGCGGCGTCGTCGTGATGGTTGACACCGTGTCGCCGACGTTTGCTCAAGGTCCCTCGCCGTTCCAGCGATTTCTGCTCGATCAGGACACCGGCGGAGCAATCCGCGCGGCTGGTCGCGCCGACATTTACATGGGCGTCGGCGCTGCGGCGGAACTGCTCGCCGGAGGGCAGTTCAACGATGGCAAGTTGTACTACTTCATACTGAAGCCCGAGTACGTCTCGCAGTTTCCGCTCCCTACGACTCGACCGTCCGTTGCCCCGGCAAGCGGCCCGGCGCCCGCAGCTCGGAAACCAACGATCGGCTAACAACGCGCGAGTACTGTCCCACGGGCTGCTAGGGCCGCCGCTCGTCTCATGCTGAGCTAACGACTCTTCGGCGTCCAGTTCGGATCAATCTCGCCTTCCGTGACGACGCCGGGGGCTCGGAGCGTTCCGTCTTCGTCAGCGATGAGTCTGGCGAATGACGCGGGCCAGACGCGGGACCGCTCTGACGCGCCAGCCGCCAGCGCCGCCTCACGGCGAAACCTAGACTCGTCGCTCGCAATCCACCACACCGCGATGCCGCATCCGACGACGTACGCGGCGAGCGCCAGCACGGCGAACCGTTTGATCGTTCGCGCGCCGAATTCCCACGGCGGGCGGAGCACCTGAGACGCGCCGCACTCCGTACACCGGACCGGTCGGGGCTCGAGCGTCGGCATTGCGTGTCCGCATTCAGGACACAGCCCTCGAGCGAGGCGCTTTGCCGGTGTTCGATGCTGGTACCAAACTTCAGGGAGTTCAATGGTGGGGGCGAGCCAGACGACGAACGTCACCATGAGCGCCGTTCCAATGAGCACCTGAACCAGCGCTCCTGGGGTCCATCCGAGGCCACCAATCATTCCGCGCGCGATGCAAGAGACAACGAAGAAATAGCCGGCGAGCGAGGCGGCTGCTCCACCGCGCCAGGCGATGAGGACGCCCATTGGCGGCCGCGCGCCGGAATCCGCGCCCGATTCCGATGGTGAAGCGACTGACGCAACTTCTTGCACGGTCTGGAATACTACCGAGGCTCATGACCGCCGCACTACCTACGCCCTCTTCTGCCGACTGGGCCATCAACGTCCGCCACGCCAGCAAAACGTATCGGCGCGCCATTCATGCACTTCGCGACGTTTCGCTGCAAGTTGCTCAAGGCGAGATCTTCGGCTTGCTTGGTCCGAACGGCGCTGGCAAGAGCACGCTCGTGAAGATTCTGATGACGGTGATTCGGCCGACGCGGTGCGAAGGCGAATTGCTGGGGAAGCCCGTTGGCGATCGCCCCACGTTGGGACGCATCGGCTACCTGCCCGAGCATCTCCGCTTCCCCTCCTATCTCTCGGGTCTTCAGGCGGTCGACTATTTCGGCGCTCTCTCGAAGGTCGATCGCGCCGAGCGGCGCACTCGATCGGCACAACTCCTCGACCAAGTCGGCATGGCGCCGTGGGCGAAGCAGCCCGTGGCGAATTACTCGAAGGGAATGAAGCAGCGGCTCGGACTCGCCGTCGCGCTCATCGCTGATCCAGATCTCGTAGTCCTCGATGAGCCGACCGATGGAGTGGATCCCGTCGGTCGAAAAGACATCCGCGACGTGTTGCTGGCGCTCAAGGCTCGCGGGAAAACCGTCTTCGTCAACAGCCATCTGTTAGGCGAACTCGAAATGGTCTGCGATCGCGTTGCGATCATGAGCAAGGGTACCGTTGTACGGCAGGGGACCATAGGAGATCTCACCCAGCGTTCACGGCGCTATGAGTTCGTCTGCGGACCGCTTCCGAACGACGCAGCGCTGCGCGATGGCCTCGTTCGACTCGGCGCGTCGACGGCACCACCGTCCCCGAATGGCGAGACGCAGCTTGAGATTGGCAGCAGCGAGGCCGATGCGGCGCAGCCGGTGATAGATCTCTTGCGTGCCCGCGGCGTAACGCTGATTGCGGTTCGCCCGGTGCGGCAGTCACTCGAAGACCTTTTCATCGAGACCATGCGCGAATCGGGTGATGCCACGCCCGGCGCAGCAATCGGACGCAGCGGCGGACGCGCACACCCCGACGCGACGTCACCCAAGAAGGTCTCCTAAATCATGCAAAGCGCCGCACTACTGATGGATTCATGGCGGCTACTGAAGAGCCGCAAGCTCTTTTGGATCACGCTCGCTATCAACTTCTTTGTCGTTGCGCTCTACGGCTCGGTCGGCTTTTCACCGCGCGGCATCACGATCTTGTATGGCCTCAAGGAATTTGAAGTTGAGCGATTTGCGTTTGGATTGCCACTGGCGCGCGAGCTGTACCTATCGATCTTCTCGAACTTCATCGTGACGCTCTGGCTCGGTTGGATTGCTGCCGCGCTCGCGATCATCTCGACAACGTCGATCTTTCCCGACTTCCTTGGCGAAGGCGCGATCGACATGGTGCTCGCGAAGCCAATCTCGCGCGTCCGCGTGTTCTTCGTGAAATACGTGGGTTCGCTGCTGTTCGTGCTGCTTCAAGTCGCGACGTTCTGCCTCGGCGCGTTTCTCTGCGTTGGGTGGCGCTTGAACGAGTGGAATTGGGGCCTCTTCATGGCAATTCCGCTCGTCGTTCTCTTCTTCTCGTACCTCTATTGCGTGAATGTGCTGGTTGGCGTGATGACACGCTCGACGATCGCGGCGCTCATCGCAACCGCGATCTTTTGGTTTGCGCTGTGGGCGACCAGCGCGGCGGAGAACATCACGCATCAGATCGCGATCTTCCAAGAAACTGAAGTCGCTCCGCTTGAGACGCGTGCGGCGGAACTCACGGAGCGACTCGCTGAGCTTCGCGCCGACGGCAAGAATTCCGAGAACTCCAACGAGTTCGAGCGCGTCCGCGGAGAGCTCGAGACGGCGATGGACCAAGTCGTCGCGGAGCAGGGCGATGTCGACACAGCGCAGCGCTGGCTGCTCGGCATTCGCATTTTTACGACGGCGCTCCCCAAGCACGAAGAGACGATCAATCTTGTCGACCGCTGGGTGGGTAAGGATCCGCAGCGATCGCTCACCGACATTCTCATGGGGTTCGGTCGACCGGGTGGTCGCTGGAGTGAAAAGCAGCGAGCCGATCAGGAAACCCGCGAAGCGGTGGAGCGGCGCGTGGATCAAGAGCGCAAAGCGGAACCAGCGTGGTGGATCATTGGAACGAGCGTGGCGTTCGAGACTATCGTCCTCGCGCTCGGGGCTTGGAGTTTCTACCGGCGCGATTTTTGATCGGTGATGTCGTGTTAGTCATGCTTTCGATCAACTCACCGCTGTGCAGCGGTCATGCCGAGATCGCGCCCGCGTTGTTCCGCTGCTGTGATCGCCGCTCGTAGCGTTTCGCGTAAGCCGCGTGCTTCGAGAACTGCGAGGGCAGCCGCCGTCGTGCCGCCTTTGCTTGTGACAGCCGCGCGGAGATCTGCCGCGTCGACGGACCGATCCGCGAGCATTGCAGCGGCGCCGAGAATCGTCTGCCGAACAAGCTCGCGGGCAGTCGTTCGATCAAATCCGAGGCTGATCGCTGCGTCTTCCCAAGCCTCCGCGAGCAGGAAGACATACGCCGGACCGGAGCCACTGACTGCGGTGACTGCATCGAACTCCGCCTCGTCGACGCGAACGACGCGCCCAATCGCCGAGAAGATGCGCGCGGCGAAGGTCTCGTCGCCAGCGATCGCGCCAGCGCCGAGCGCGATCGCCGTCATGCCCTGTCGCACCTTGCATGGTGTGTTAGGCATCGCACGCACGACGGCGTGTTCCTTGCCAACGGCGTCGCGAATGCGCTCGCTGCGCAGTCCTGCCATCACGCTTATCAAGATCGTCCTAGACGATCGATCGCCGAGCGTTGGCGCGAGCGCCGGAAATGATTGTGGCTTGACGGCGAGCAGTACATTCGTGACATCGCGGGCAGCAGCGGCTGACGTACTCACTTCGCAACCCAGTGCGCGGGCGATGGCGCGACGTGCATCGTCGGGCTCGACGACGAGAATCTCGCTCGCAGCCAGCACGCGCTCGCTTCTCGCGCCCTCGACGACCGCTTGTCCGATGTTGCCAAAACCAAAAACTGCGAGCAGTATCGCCATCGCCTCAGTATCGCTCCGGACGGGGTGCGTGCGCAGGATCGCGCGGCGGATCTCTATACTGCCGTCATGCCACGGCAGGGCCACAGCGCCACGTACGTTCTTGACTTTGAGCACTCGATCGTCGAGATCGAGAAGCAGATAGATCTTCTCACCGAGGGTCCCGCCGCCGAGCGGTTTGCGGAAGAGATCGCCAAGCTTGAGGAGACACGAGCGAGTCTGCTCACGAAGACCTATGCGTCGCTGACGCCGTGGCAGACGGTGCGCGTCGCGCGTCATCCCCACCGGCCGCAGTCAAGTGACTATCTCCAACTCATGTGCCGCGACTTCTGCGAACTGCATGGCGACCGACGATTCGGCGATGACCCGGCGATTATCGCGGGCTTCGCTCGGATTGGTTCCATGAAGGTCATGCTGATCGGTCACCAAAAGGGCAAGACGGTCGCCGAGAAGGTTGCATGTCACTTCGGGTGTGCGCATCCGGAGGGCTACCGAAAGGCGCTCTTACGGATGAAATTGGCCGAGAAGTACGGACTTCCGATCGTGGCGCTTGTTGATACACCGGGGGCATATCCCGGCGTCGGAAGCGAACAGCGTGGTCAAGCGCAAGCGATCGCGGAAAATCTCTTTGAGATGAGCAGACTGCGAACGCCGATCGTTGCGGTGGTCATCGGCGAAGGCGGCTCGGGTGGCGCGCTCGGAATCGCTGTTGGCGATCGCATCGGCATGCTTGAGCATTCGTGGTATTCGGTGATCAGCCCTGAGGGTTGCGCAGCGATTCTATGGAAGGAAGCGAACGAAGCGACGAACACTCGGGCCGCCGACGCGCTGGCGCTCACGGCTCAGCGCAACCTTGAGAACGGCATCATTGATGGCGTCATACGCGAACCGGTCGGGGGTGCGCATCGCGATCCCAAGGCGACGGCGGAGCGACTTCAAGGCTGGATTCTCGACCGTCTTCGCGAGTTGACTCGGATCAATCCAGACACCCTCGTGCGTCAGCGATATGACAAGTTCCGCGCGATGGGGTCGTTCAGCCGGAAGCTCACGAGCGTCTGATTTCGCTGCCATGGCGCGGGGGGACTGTCAAGTTGTTTTGACGAAACAGCGTTTTCCCGCTAAGCTACCCAACCTTTTTCCTACTCGCCCAAAGATCGCCTGCGACCCCAGCGTGGGGACTCGCTCGCGGGCTGGTGCCGAGTGAGGTTCTGGGAGCGACGCTGGGAGAACGAATTGGCGAAGTCCGCGGCGAGCCGGAAGTCGAAGGCCAAGGTACCTGCCAGCAAACGGCCGGTGGGAAAGCCCGCGCCGACCAAAACTGCAGTTGGGACTCCGGTCGGGACTTCCGGGAAGAAACCCGGACGCGAGACGCTTCCCAAAAAGGGCGACCAAAAGCGCGGCGCGGGGATTGGAAAGAGCGCTGCCCGGGGTTCTGACGGCGCGAAGGCGGGATCCAAGCCGAGCAGACCAAACAAGTCGACGAGCCGGTCGAGTGACCTTCCGCGGAGCCTCCCACGGGGCGTCCCTGTTGGGAAGAAGCTCGGCAAGGCTGCGGTACCCGCTGGAGCCAAATCCGGAACCAAAACTGGAAGCAAGCCCGCTGGCAAGCCCGTAAAGCCGTCCGCGAAGGCGGCGGCCAAGGCACTCCTCACCAAGCCGGTCTCACCTGCGAAAACCGCAAAGGCCGTGCTGGCCAAGCTTGGGACAAAGGTCGGGTCGAAGGTCGGGTCGAAGGTCGGGTCGAAGGTCGGGACAAAGGTCGGGGCAAAGGGTGGGGCAAAGGTAGTGGCAAAGGTTGGGCTAGTCCTGAAGGGTGCCCAGCCCAGCAAAGTCGTACCCGCCTCTGCCAACGGCAAGGCTTCCGGCAACAGCTCTGGAAAGATCGCAGCGGGCACCGTCAACGGCAGCGCTAGCAAAGCGGCCAAGCTGGCCGCCAAGGCGGCGGCGACCGCGCCTGTCGGTAAGTCGGCCGGCAAGCCCGAAGCGAAGGGTTCGGCGAAAGCTGCCTCATCGAAGGCGTCGCCGCCCACGAAGCCAGCACCGAAGCCCCCAGCCAAGAAGAAGGGGCCAATCGACCTCTCGACCGCGAAGTCAGTTGCCGCTGTCGCTGTGACGACCCAAGCCGACGCGTCGGGATACGTGCTGATCAACGGTCGCCGCGTGCGCATGATCTCGACGCGGGGGTTGCCTACGCCGAAACGATCCAAGCCAGCGGTTGAGAAGGAAGTTGAGAAGCCTGAGCTTCAGGTCTCGACCATCAAGACCAAGATGGTGAAGAAGGAACTCGACGAATACCGCACGCTTTTGTTAGCGAAACGAAGAGTTCTTGCTGGCATGCTGTCGGGCATGGAAGACGAAGCGCTCCGGTCGAGCGGCGGCAACCTCTCCACGATGCCGCTGCACATGGCTGACATCGGAACCGATACGTTCGATCAAGACTTCACGCTTGGAATGGCTGAGACAGAGCGAGTTTTGCTCGACGAAATAGATGCAGCGCTCGGTCGGATCGAGAACAAGACGTACGGCGTGTGCCAACTCACCGGCAAGCCGATTCCGAAGTCCCGCCTCGAGGCGAAGCCTTGGGCGAAACACACCGTCGAGGCAGCGAAGCTCGTCGAGCGCGGCATCGCTCCTCGGTAGTCTGACACGCTCGTCTGATCCCGGTCCTCGCTCGGCACGTGTTCCGACCGACGCGCGCCTTCCCGCCATCCTTGCTCGTTGAACGCATGACGAACGACCTCGCGGAGCAGAGTGTCTTGCCGCAGATCGACGCACGCCCCGCGTGGCGTTCAGTTTCGGCATGGATCACGTTGGCGATCGTCTTCGCGATTGGTGCGGGCACCGACCTCTGGACCAAGGCGTGGGCGTTCCGCACCGTCGCCGGTGAACCAGTGGTGCTCGTGTACGAAGAACTCGTTGGAAATCGCGGCTATCGCTTGCCGTTTCACGAGGGTCAGCGGGCGCTCCCAGCCGATCTACTCGACTTCCGCCTCGTTCTCAATCACGGTGCGGTCTTCGGCATCGGACAAGACAAACGGATCATCTTCGTCTTGTTCACGATGGTCGCGATCCTCGTGGCTTTGAGCGTCTTCGCGCGATGGACCCGCGCGGACTCTCGCCTCGCGCACGTCGCCATCGGGCTCATACTCGCTGGCGGTGTCGGCAATCTCTACGACCGCATTGTGTACGGCGCTGTTCGAGACTTCCTGCACATGTTCCCGCGCTGGAATCTCCCGTTTGGCTGGCGCTGGCCGGGCAACGCAACGGCGGAAGTGTTTCCGTGGGTGTTCAATGTTGCCGACGTGCTCTTGCTCGCAGGAATGGCGATCCTTCTTGTCTGCGTGCATCGCCGAGATCGAGCGGAACGGGCGCGGCTGAACGCACGCGCAGCTTCGCCCTCAGCCGCTGCGTGACGATTCCACCAGCGCGAGCGCAGCATCGAGCCCGATGAGATCGGACTGCGTGAGCGGATCGGGCAAC
>JAWXCC010000124.1:0-7418 GCA_034440475.1 Phycisphaerae bacterium
CGTCGCGCTTCCCGCAGCAGATCGCGCCGCTCTGCTCGCCTTTCTTCAGTCGCTTTGAGAGGTGCGAGTGCGGTTCTTGCTCACGTCGTCGCGCGACGAAGCCGGTCGTGAATCGCGGCCCAGATCCCGCTCTTCTCGGGTGGACGTTCGACCAAGATCAGTGAGCGCTCGAGCGAGTCGGCGTGCCGCAATGAGTCGTAGAGTTTCGCCGCGTACGCCGCCGGGTCGGTCGGCATCACGATCGCGACGTGCGGCGCTGGCACGCTCTCGGCGCTAAACGCGAGCACGGCGACCGGATCGGGACAACTCGCGAGTCGCCGAGCGAATTGCGCCGCATCGACGAGCTCCGCGCGAGCCCGCGGCGCGTAGTGCCGTGTTGCCGTGCCGGGACTGTTCGTCTGGCCCGCGAAGAGCGGATCGGCAATATCACCAATGATGGGCTTCAACATCTCGGCGGTGATCGAGCCGGGCCGCAGCACGAGCGGTCGCGCACGACTCAGGTCGAGCACTGTGCTCTCAAGCCCAACGTGACTGGCGCCGCCATCGAGGATCATCAAGTCTGGTTCTTCAGCGAGCTCTTCGGCGACGTGCTCGGCGCGGGTCGGCGAGATGCGACCACTGCGATTTGCGCTCGGCGCTGAGATCGGAGTGCCTAACACTTCGAGAAGCTGCCGCGCTACCGGGTGTGACGGACTGCGCACCGCGACGGTCGAGCGGCCTCCAATCGAACTCGGTGCCACCTCGGCGCGGCGCGGCAGGACGAACGTCAGCGGCCCGGGCCAGAATGCCTCAGCGAGCCGCTGGCAGCGCACGTCCCAGCCGATTGCGACACGCTTCGCCATCGCGATGTCTAACACATGCGCGATGAGCGGATTCGAACTGTGTCGCCGCTTGATGCGGTACACCTCAAGCGCTGCCCGCTCGTTGAACGTGTCGCAGCCGAGACCATAGACGGTCTCGGTAGGGAATGCGACGACGCCACCATCTCGGATGATGGATGCGGCCTTTTTGATGGCGGTTGCGTCAGCCTTGACGATCTTCGGCAAGCGGGGTTCCTACTTAGGAATGGGCTCAGGAATGGGCTCAGGGAATGGGCTAGGCAGATGGGCTCGGAGAGTCAGAGCGAAGAGTGGCATTGCGACGTTCGCGGTCAGCGTGACGCGACGTTCTTCGAAGTCCTCGGATCGACGACTTCGATCTCGATCTGATTGATGTCGAGGCCGACGCCCATCGCGCGGTGCAATGAGCTGATAGCTACGTTGTAATCAACAAGTGACCCGACCAGCTGAATCTCGGCACGAGCAAGGGTGTCTTGCAACTGGAACTTGAGTTGCAGAAACTCAGGTGTCAGCGCGGCGAGCGTCTTCTCGCTGACGAGAAGCGCCCGCAAGTTCTCCGCCTGAGCGAGACGAAACGAGCGATTCTGGCGGATCAGAGCATGGTTCGTGACGACCTCTTGCGATGCGTTCTTGACTTCGAGCACCGCTTGCTGAATCGCGGCGCGATAGCCGATGACCGACTTCGACCGCGCTAAACGCGCCTCACGGTAGGTCGCCTCTGCCGCGCGATTCCCGATTGCCTGAGAGAAGCGGGCACCGACGATGTACTCGACGAAATCACCGCTGGTGACGTCGGAGTACGCATCGCCAAAGTTGCCGTCGAGACCGAACCACGCAAGGCGACCTTCGAGATCCAGTTGCGGCAGTCGTCCATTGTCGGCAACAGTCACGCCGATCGATGCCGTGTCGATGGCGAGGAGCGACTGCGCGACCTGCGGCGACTTCTCTGCGGCAACGATGATCGCCTGACGAAGATCTTGCTGAAGCATCGCTTCAAAAGGAATGTCGATCGGCACGATCGACACCTCGCCGCCGACCGGCAAATCGGGATCGTTGATCAGCGCCTTCAGAGTGTTGTTAGCGATGTTGACCGATCGCTGCGCTGTAAGCACCGATGCCTTGCGCTGCTCGACTGTCGCGACGGCGTTCGCGTATTGCGCGAGCGTGGCGTCGAACTCGCGGCGTCGCGCGAGTACGTCGCGCGATTCAGTTCCAACCTGCACGAGCCACTCGGCCGAAACTAGTGTTTGCCGCGCGAACGCGAGTCGCCAATACGCGGTTTCGGCGTTGTCGACCGTCTGAAGGAGCTGCGCTCGCATCTGCTCGAACGCGGTGCGATCGGTGTTGCGCGCGATGTAAATCTGCGCCATGTTCACGTCGGTGCCGAAGCCGCGCAGAAGCGGCTGCGTGTAGCCGAGATTGACCGCAGTCGCCCACGCGGGATCGGGTGAATAGAGATCGTTTGGCGAGCGCTTCGATCGCGTCATCGACGTCCCGACATCGAAACGTCCGCCGGTGACGAGCGGCTTCTGCAGCCCCGTCGAAAACGCCCAGTCGCGCGAATCGCGGACCGAATTCAGCACCGTACCGTTGCCGAGGTTCGTGCCGACTTGGGGCTGAGTGGCCCGCACAAAGCTCGTGTCCGCAAACAGTGTGGCGTCGAAGATCGCTTCCGCGCGGGCGAGTTGGGCGTCGGTGATGGATTCGTCAATCCGTGCGGCTTGAACAGCAAGATTGTTCCGCACCGCGCGCTGGATGACTGCCTTCAGGTCGAGCTGCACCTCTGGTCGTGACTGTCCATCAAGCGTCGGCCCGAGATTGAGCCCAGCACCCCCGGTCGTCCACTGCGGACCGATCTTCTGGAGTTCGTCGCGGCGGGCGGCGAGGGTTCGCTCGACGTCGCTTGGCTCCGAGTCAGGCTTCATGGGAAGCGCCTGGGATGGGAGTTGGGCGATCTCCCGTTCGAGGGCCGAGGTGACGGCAGGACCGAGGGTCGCCCGGTCACCGTCGTGCGGCTTGAACGGCGACGAGCAGCCAGCGAGGAGGACCGCCGTCACGAGAGATTGACCAATCACGAACGGGCGACGCGTTGACCGGAGGACCATAGGCCCGAATGGTACAGCTTCGGCGGGGCTGCACCGGCAATCACGAAACCGCTCTTGCGCTTGCCGCTCGTGCCGACAATCGCGCGCCGCGCGGTAGACTCCGAGCATGCCCCAAGCGATCAAATTTCGGCGGTTCGCAGGCCTCGCCGCGATGCCCGCCTGCTTCGTCTCCTCTTTCGTCGCCAGCTCTCTGAGCGCTCAATCCCCCGCCCCCCTGACACCCGCCGCTGCAACGCCTGCGTCTAACCCGTACTGGGCCGTCGTCAAAGGCGACAACGTGATGCTGCGAAGCAAACCGAGTGTTCAGAACGCGTATCCATTCGGCCGACTTTTCGCTGGCCAACCAGTCAGAGTCGTCGAGGCCGCGTACGGCTGGGCTAGCGTGCAAGCGGTCGGCCCGACCTTCGCGAACATCTACGGTTTCGTGAAGGCGGGCGGAACAACGCGCTTTGACCCGGCGACGAAAACGCTCGCAATCAGCGGAAAAACGTCACTCATGGCTCCCAACATGGATGCGAAGTTCGCACCCGACAAGAGCTGGCGCGAATTGGTTTCGCTCGGCGCAGGCGACACGCTCCAAGTCATCGAAGAAGTGAAGGGCCAGAGCGACACCTTCTACTCGGTGCGTCTCCCGGAGAATGCATGGGGTTGGATCAACCAGCAGTTCATCGAAGCGGTCGCACAACCGCAGGCAGACGCGTTCGAGGCAGCGCTCAAGGGCGGCACGAACTTCCCGAGCGTGGCGCCATCTGCGAGTGTCGCGACAGTTCCCGCCGCAATTCCCGAGACTGCCCCACCACCACCTTCGGCCCCGACTGCGACTGCACCGACTGCACCGACGCCCGCGACCCCTGTCGTTGCAACTCCGGCGACAACTCCGGCAACGACTCCGGCAACGACTCAGCCGACGGCACCCGTCGCAGCACCGCCAGCCGCAGTTCCAGCGACAGCGATCACGAACAATCCCCCTGCGGACAACGCGAAACCGACGGCTGAGAGCGATGCGGAAGATGCGGCTCGAGCCGCCGCGCGCGACGCCACCGCACGCGCCGAGATCGAGCGTCAAGTTCGGACGACCACGTACGCCGATCTTGAATCCATCTGGGCGCGCGTGAAGAACGAAGCAGTGGAAACCGCCGAACTCGACGCACTGCGCGGGCGCTATCTCGCGCTCGCCGACGATGGCATGACGTCGAACACGACCCGCCAGTACGCGAGGGCCCGCGCCGAACAGATCGGCGTTCGGATGCAAGTCCAGCAGTCGCTGCTCGAACTCGCAGCCATGCGCGCGAGTCGCAATGAACGCGCACAGAGCGTCGCCGATCTCGCCCTCGCGATGGAGACACGCAGGCTCTACGACGCAGTCGGCCGACTCAACGCGTCCACCGTCTACAACGGCGATCGGCTGCCGCTCCTCTATAAACTCGCTGATCCCACGACAGGCTTCACCATCGCGTACGTCCTCCCCGGTCCGTCCACGAAGCCGAGCGAAGCGCTCGGACTCATCGTGGGAATCAAGGGCAAAAAGCAGTACGACGAAACGCTCCGCGTCAACGTCTACGCTCTCGACTCGCTCCAAGTGTTGAACTCGTCGATGACGACGACCGTGCCATAAGCCTTCAATGCACGCTTAGCTGCCGGGCAGCTAGCCGACGCAGGGAAGCCATCGTGGCCACACCCATTCGAGTGCACGATCCAGCGCACTGCGACGCCTGCAACGATCGCAGCCGCGCGTGAGCCGCCGAGCGCAAGCGAAGTGCCGCATCATCCTGTCCATCCTGTCCATCCATGTTGAATGTCTTCCGGCGGCGATCTTTGGCGTTCACATGGATGCACAGGATCAACAGGATCAACAGGATCAGCAGCGAGCCACAGTGCCACACCAATTCGACTGCAGCTCGGCGCTCGGCGTGTGCGGCTGAACGGTTGAACGGGTTGGGCGCATGGGTGTGTCCGTTATGCTCCGTTATGCTCCGCGCGGTTCGGAACTGGCTCAGCCAATCTGAAATACCTCGCAGACCGCGCCGAACTAGTTGATCTGCGCACGCCGCTCGAAAACATCGGTTCGAACCTGACCTTGACCTTGACCGATCGAACTCTACGGAGGGAGCCACGCGGTGCGTGGCAACTCGTTGAGGGCACAACAGTTTTCTGACACAAAAAAAACCGCGTCGCTTCACAGCGACGCGGAAATGGTCGGAAACCCCTGCGGGTTTCCGGTGCAATGGAGCCTACCGGGATCGAACCGGCAACCTATGCCTTGCAAAGGCATCGCTCTCCCAATTGAGCTAAGGCCCCGAATCGGAGTGCAAGAAGCACTCCGCCGCCCGAGTGAGCGGAGGGGCATCGTAGCGAAATCGCTCCGAAGTTGAAACGTCAGCGTCGCAGCGCAGCAACGGCGACCACCGCCGCCGTTTCGATGCGAAGCGTGGTCGATGCGAGGTCGAGTATCCGCGCTCCTGCGGCAAGGAACGCAACCAGTTCCCGTTCGGTGAACCCGCCTTCGGGCCCGATGCAGAGCGTGCATTCCGGCGGATTCGTGAGCGTTGCCGCTGCATCACCCTCGGCGGCTCCTTCGCGAGCGTGCGCGACCACGATCGTTCCGCCCTCCCGCGCGATCGCTTGAGGCGTGGTCTCGGCGCGAAGGTCAGGGAGCCACGCCCAATGCGCCTGCTTGCACGCCTCGATCTGCACCCGACGGATGCGCTCGGCTCGCGCGTCAGTCTCGCCAACCACGCTTCGTTCACAGCGGAGGGGCGCGAAACTCGCAACGCCAAGTTGGGTCGTCATATCAACAAGCGTCGAAAGTCGATCGCCCTTCGGTAAAGCGCACACGAGATGGACACGCGTTCCCGTCCACGCGCGATCCACGTTGGTCGTCACGTCGACATCGACCGAACCATCACGCCCGCGGGCACCACCAAGGCGCGCTTCCGCGACTCGCCCCCTGCCATCGAACAACACGATTGCGTCTCCCGCCTCGAGCCGCTTCGAACCAGTCGCGTGTTTCGCTTCGTCACGCGAAAGCGGCCAGACGGTCGCTGCGGGTGGCAGCGCGTCGACGTAGAACCAGGGAGCGGACATACGAACACTCTACAGAGACTACCGCGTCATGCGGCCCGCTTCGAGTTACCAGCGAGTTTCACGACACAACTGGTGTCGGCAACCTGTTCGAGCGACCAGCTTAGAAAGTCACGCAAGGTCACGATGCCGACGCACGCACCGTGTTGATCGACGACGGGCAGGCAGGAAATGCGGTTGTTTTGCAGGATGATGGCGGCGTCGGCCACATGCATGTCGGGTCGTACCGTAATGACGGATCGATTCATGATCTGGTGCGCATGCTTGCGCAAACTTGCTGCATCCATCGAGCGCTCCGCAACCGTTCCGGCAAACGGTGACACGGTTCGCAGTAAGTCGCGGTCACTGATGATGCCAACGATCCGGCACTCTTCGAGCACGACCACGTGATGGAATCGGCACTGCTGAAAGAGATCGCGAATCGTCCCAAGGGTCGCGTCCATCGAGACGGAGATGACGTGCTTGGTCATGAGCTGTTCGATGAGCATCGGGACCTCGATTTCCTTTGGGAGCGAACTCGACGCGCATCCGCGACAGGCTCTCAGCCGCCCGCGCGCAGCGTGATGCGCGCGACTTCCCCCCCCACGTCGGTCGGTCGCATGCGCGAGTTTGCCGCGAGTTCTTGATCTCACCCGATTCAACGCGCGAATACCGGCGCAGTGGTCAGATCACCGACCGCGAGACGGTTATCGGCGTCATCGGATGTAGACGTCAAATCGCGCGAGCTTTCCGGCAACTGTCGACGTCGGCACACCAAAAGACTCAGCGTGCAGCGGTCGCTTGACAACAACGCGCGGCGCCGCCGATCGCGCCGCGTCGAAGAGATCGCGCGCGTCGACATCCGCACCGACGATCGCGCGCACGATCTGCATATCTTTCGGGGGTAGAGCGCTCGCGCGCCGCTTCGGTGGATACATCGGGTCGAGGTAGATGACATCCGCATCAAGCGTCGCGAGCAACGGTCTTGCGTCTGCGTGTCGCAACTCAAAGGTCGCGCGTTTCCCTCGGCGCAAGCCATCTTCGAGCAGCTGAACGACACCGCGCGATCGTTCGAACGCAATCACGCGAAAGCCCGCGATCGCGAGCAGGTACGCGTCGTAGCCCAGTCCGGCCGTGGCATCAACGAGCGTTGCGCCAGCTTTCGCGAGGTCACGCCCGCAGGCGCGCACGAGTGGCATCGAGCGCACAGCGGCGTCACCCCCAAGCAGCGCTATAGCATCGAAATCGACGGCAATTCCAGTGCCAGCGCGCTCATCACTCCAGCGCGCCTCAACTCGGCCGTTGACGTGCTCGATGATGGGGGGTCGCTCCGACATGCTGGTCCCGAGCGTAGCTGAGTGGCGGCCGAAGCGCCGACGTCGGGCATGAGACGCACGGCCACCGTTACACTCGC
>JAWXCC010000125.1:0-9614 GCA_034440475.1 Phycisphaerae bacterium
AGAAGCATTGGCGGCAGCCATCGAAGCTTGAATACGTGATCGCTGGCCTTCCTTCACTCGTCGAGCAGGTGCGACAACGGGGAATCAAATCGATTGCGGTGCCACCGCTCGGATGTGGTTCGGGTGGGTTGGCATGGTCCGATGTGCGACCGCGCATCGAAGAAGCATTCAGTGGATTGGATGATGTACGGGTCGTCCTGTTCGCGCCCGAGGCAACTCCAAAGGGTGCGACGATGCCGAATCAAATGTCGCGACCCAGCATGACGCATGGCCGCGCGTCGCTGATCGCCATCGCGCACCAATACACGCTCGGCGGATTCAGGCTTACGACTCTCGAAGTGCAGAAGCTCATGTACTTCCTGCAAGTCGCTGGCGAAAATCTTCGCTTGACGTTCGAGAAGGGTCCGTATGGGCCGTATGCGGACAACTTGCGTCATGTGCTCAGTGCCATCGACGGTCACTTCATTCGTGGCTGGGGCGATGGTGCAAACAAACCAACCACCGAGCTTGAGATCGTCGAAGAGGTCGTGCCTGAAGCGCGAACATTGCTCGATGAAGCAGAGGAAACGTCAGCCCGATTGAATCGAGTGGGACGATTGATCGATGGCTTCGATACCGCATATGGACTTGAACTGCTGAGCAGTCTGCACTAGGCCACAACACAAGAGTTAGATCTCACCGCGCCCGATCGGTCGTTCGACGCCGCAATGGATGTCGTGCGGGCGTGGACACCGCGGAAGCGAGAGCTGTTCAAGATGGATCATGCGAAGGCGGCGTGGGCGCGATTAAGCGAACAGGGCTGGTTGGACGATTGCTGAGATAGCTGGTGTCGTGCGAACAGCCACCTCTGCTTTCACGCCGCCCTCATCCGCTCCGCAAACTGCTCCAGCGACCACCGCGTCTGATTGCGCGACGCCGGTATCCCCAAGCACGCGCCGCTCTCGTTCGCCACCGGCAGACACGAAGTTCGATCGTTCATCAGGACACTCGCCGCATCGCCCGCGCTCATGTCGCTCCGCACCGAAATCACTTTTCGGCTCATGATCTGGTGCGCATGCTTCTTCAAGCTTGTGAAGCGTCCCCTGCGCCGTTTGGGCGCAGTGAAGTGGTAAGCGTCCGCGAATCGACGTCTTCGCAAGCCCCTTGACGCGCCGACTTGACACTGGACCCTGCGCCAGCGCCGGGGCGGCAAGGGGCTGCGCGTCGAGCACAGGGAATGCGTCGCGGAGCGGCCGAACGAGCGCGGGGCTTCCGACATCGCGCTCGTACATTTACGTCGCGACGGTCAGCGACTACGGGCTGCATCAGGAATATATCGCGCCAAGTATTGGCGAGGGCACGCCGGAAAAGAACGGCGTGTGCGAGCGCTTCATTAGGACGATCAAGCCCAACGAGGGAAGGAGTTCGTGTGGCGCCGGCGCTTCGCTTCGATCGACGACGCGCGGCGCGGGACCTCGGCGGGGGCACGTTTCTACAACGGCTCGAGGACTCGTTCGCGGCTGGGATGAAAGTCGTTCGACGCGGACGCGCGCCACCAGCTTGCGTCTGCGGCTCGTTCGACCGGGTCGTTCGGCAGCGATGGGCACGTGGAGCCCAGGTGGTCCACTCTGTCGTTGGCACGTGGCCACACTCGGGGTCGGGAGGGAGCGTCATCGAGACGCCGCGCGGCGAGCGATCCAGCGCCGTGTTAGGCCGTCGTATCTTCACCCTCGTAGGTCGCTTCGCGTTCGGCGACGATGACTCGCAGCCGCGCGGTCACGCGATTGCGCGCGACGTATACCTGCTCGACCGACATGCCGCATTCGATGGCGACCGACTCCGGCGCGACGGAGCGTAGCGCGACGAGCTCGAACGCGCGGATGGTTCGATCTTCGGTGTTGCCCTCGCGCAGCCGCTCCAGTGCCAGCGACAGCACGCTGCGCCGCCGTTCCTCATCCCAAATTCGTTCGAGTTCTACAGGCGCTGGGACTTCGCGGGCGGTCGTTCCGAGCTCGCCTTCGCGTCGCGCCATCCGGCGCTGAAGATCGCGAGTGCGATGTTCGGCGATCGAAAGCAGCCACGAACGCAGTCGCCCCTTTCCGCGCACGTAGCGACCGGAGCGGAGATCACGGACGAACTCGAAGAGCGCCTGCTGCGCGACGTCATGGGCGTCTGGGTCGGAGAGTCCGAGTCGGCGCGCGATCCCCGAGAGCACCGGTCGATACCGCGCGACGAATTCCGACCAAACAACATCATCGTTGCTGCCGCTGAGCGCGTCGATGAGTGCGGTCGTCGTGGTTGTCTTCGAAATGTCCAGACGATGGTCCTTGGCAATCCGCGCGACGAGCTGCACCGGGCGTTCGTCCAGTCTACGGCGTGCTTCCATTCGGTCGAATCAATTCGGCCGCATCTCGCGGAACCAGTTGCAATCCTCGCCAACGCACGCACGCGGTCTGCGTCGAGTCACCCACGCCGTGGACTTGAAGCCCGATGACGCGGGTCGCTGCTGCGGTATCGTTGAGATCAGCCGCTGGCACGCCGTTGATCCAGGTCCGAATGTGGGGACCGGCCGCTTCGACCCGGACGTGATTCCACTGATTGTGCCGGAACGCACCCTGCGCATCGGGGTTGCCGGTCAGCGGAGCGAGCCAACCGCGCAGACCTTCCTCATAAATCCCAGCGCTCCACGCGCGCTCGGAGGGATCGATCTCTACTTGATAGCCGACGACGCGCTCGCGCTCGCCGACGCCATCGACGCGCGAACGGATCTGCACGCCGGAGTTGAATCCGTCGTCGATCATGAACTCGTACTCGAACGTGAAATCAGAGAATTCGCGCGTCGTGCATAAGAATGAGTTGCGTTCGCGCGGCCGTGGCCGACCGACGATACAGCCGTCTTCCACGGTGAAATCTGCGGCACCGCCACGACGCTCCCATCCCACGAGCGTGCCATCGAAGAGTTCGATCGCACGTGGCTCAGGCACTGGGTCTGGATGCGGGCCAGCGCACGCGCTGATGACGAGGAGGGTCAACAGCAGCGAGAGTCTAGCGAATGGCAGCTAACGCCTCCGGTGTCCACGGTCGGGCGCGACCGCTGGTGGCGGCGCGGACGGCAGCAACATCGCTCGCGTGCGCGGGTGATGCCTCGATGCCGAACGAATGCCGAAGATACGTCATCACGTCGGCGAGTTGATCGTCGTTGAGCGCGGCTGGCGTCATCACCGGCCACGGTGAGCCGTCTGGAGCGCGACCGCCAGCGAGTCCGTGCAGGAGGGCTCGCGTCAGTCGCCCCGACGGACCGGACGCAAGCGACGATCCAACGAGCGGCGGCACCTGTCCGGCTGTGCCCGATCCGTCCGCGCGGTGACAGCTTGCGCAGACGAGGAACAACGACCGACCGCGTTCGAACGAGAAAAGATCAGCCCCCTCGAGTTTTGCCTCCGGCGAGATAGCGGCTGCCCGCGAATCACTAGGCCAGGTGAAGTGCTGAAGGAGCGCGCTGTGGCGGGTGTGCTCTGGTAAGGCTTGGTCCGACGCGACCGGCATCTCGGCAAGAGTGAGCCGCTTTCCGTGAAACTCGGGCAGTGCGAGAACTTGCTCTAACTCCGCGAGAAGAGCACGAAGCGCACAACCGGTTGCGCTCTCCTTGAGAAAATATCTTTGGTCGACAAGTTTCGTGAGCTGCGCCAGAAGCGAATTGCGTTCATTCGGTTGCCCTCGGAGTTGGCAGCGGACGATCGCGGCGCCGAGATCGTCCAGGCGCTCGCTTCCCGCGCGACCTGCGCGATCGAGAGCCGCCGCGAGCGGCTCGGAAAGTTCCGCTCCGCTGGCCACAAGCAGCGCATCGCGAATGAGCCGATCGTCACGGTTCCATTCGAGCGCGCGGTCGCGGACGCGCGCCGATGCTGCTGGCGAGAGACTTGCTGATGCGAGCGCAGCTTCGGCGCGAACGAGTCGGGAGGCGTCGCGCTGAAGGAGATCTCGCACAACGTCCGCGAAGTCGTCCTCTTCGATGAAACACGATGCGGCGCGCATTGCTTGTGCGCGCACGCGAGCGTCCGCGTCGCTCGCGGCCACAGTCACGTCGGTTGCTCTGAGCGTGCCGAGTCCTTCGAGCGTCCATAGCGCGTGTATTCGTGCGATGGGGGCCGCTGACCACGCCATCGTTCGAAGCGCTGGCACTGCGTCGACAGCGTTCCGCTCGACAAGGAGCCGCTGCGCTGTATCGGGCCACCAGCCGTCGGCGTGCTCAAGCAACTTCACGAGCTCCGCGTTCGTCGCCGCCGAAAGCCGCGGTTTCGGCGGCTGTTTCCAGTCGTTTGGTACGACGCGCCAGACGCGTCCGAGCGACAGCGGCTCTTCCAGCTGACGCGCGGCGATCTGACCTTTCAGATACTCGGTGACGAAGATCCGATGCTGAATGACTCCGCGCGCGATGTCGGCGACGTAGAGCGCGCCGTCTGGTCCGATGGCAGTCGTGACGGGACGAAAACGCTCGTCGCACGAGCGAAGAAACTCGGTGTCGCGCTCGATGCGGCGAGCTCGCGGGATCTCATCGACTTCATCGATCGCGAACCGTGCTACGAGATTGCCAGCGACTTCGCACACGAAGGCGTTGCCACGCAGCGCGGTGCCGAGCGCATCGGTGCGCACGATCGTCGGACCGCATGCGCCGGTGAAGTTTGCGAGCGTGCCGTTACGCCGCAGGACGTGCTCCTGATACCCGCGGTTCACGCCCTGCGTCGGCCCGAGCGGCCAGACGCTCGTGTCATCGACGATCGAGAGCCCGATGCCCCACGGCGCAATGCGCGGGTTTCCCTTCGCAGTTGACTTGCGCAGCACATCGACGACGAGCGGCTGCGAATTCGGCGAGTAGTACATCCGTCCGACATCGTCGCGCGTGATGCCCCATTGACCGTGCGCTGGCGTCCGCTCGGTTTCGAGTTTCACTCCGTCGAATCGAC
This sequence comes from Phycisphaerae bacterium, assembly GCA_034440475.1. Classification (GTDB taxonomy): domain Bacteria; phylum Planctomycetota; class Phycisphaerae; order Phycisphaerales; family SM1A02; genus JAEUIT01. The sequence goes on from JAWXCC010000125.1 coordinate 4,944, forward strand.
CGCGAGCGTCGTGCTGCGAGAATTCCCACCAGTTGTCGAGTCCGTAGATCGGGCCGTTGCCTGCGTGTTCGGGACTCTCGACGCCGCCGAAGCCATCGATCAGCCGACGTTTGGTGTCGGCGCGTCCGTCGCCGTCGAAATCCTGCGCGAACACGAGCCACGGCGGTTCGATAACCAGCGCGCCACCACGGCAAGGCGTCGCGCCGCGCGGCAACACCAGCCCATCAAGAAAGACTGTGCGTCGGTCCATGCGCCCGTCGCCGTCGTCGTCATCGAGCACGACAATGCGATTGCGCGGCGCTCGCTCGCCAGTGCCATTCACATCGTTCATGTATGTGACGAGTTCGACGACCCATAGGCGTCCGTCTTCGTCGAAGTTCAGCGTGATGGGCGATTCGACGAGCGGCTCCGACGCGACGAGTTCGACGCGGAAGCCGGGAGCGATGTCGAATGATGGAGCTGTTGCGCTGGATGCGGCAAGGAGAGCAGCGTGGCTCCAGACGATGAGCGGAGCAAACGTTCGAAGGGCTGTCATCGCCGTCAGGATTCGGGCGGATGCGTCCAAGTTCGCGCGGAACGAATTGCACTGAACGAGTCTACGGCATCGATGCAGTAACTTCGCGCCGGCGCGCTCGGAGCTGCGCGCCTGCGGCAGGATCGCGCGGGTAAAACCAAACCGTCCGCAGATGGCTCGACGAGTCTCGCCCGCAATGCTTGCGTCACTGGCTGGACGGTCAACGCTCTCCTTCGCCCACTCCGCCCACTCCACGAGATATGGGACGAGGTCATCGCCGCGCGCCTCGTCGCGCCGGTTCAGTCTGCTTTTTTCAAAGGAACGCTTGGACAGCCGACGAGCATCGATGCAAACTGAACATGTGCCGGCGAGCAGACTCGTCACGACCGCACTCATTGCAAACTGGAGGATGAAGGAGAAAGCTCAACAGACAATCATCGTCGCGCTGGCTTCGCTTGCGGGGCTCACGGCGCACGCATCCGCTGAGGTTCTCATCTTCAACGGATTCTCCGATACCAGCCTCATCGATCTGAATGGGGTGGCAGCCACTACCAAGACGTCCGACGGTGTCGTGCTGCGGCTGACGCCAGCGTTGGGAGGTCAATCGGGTAGCGCGTTTTCGCTCGCGGCAGTCGACGCGACTACCTTCAGCACGCACTTCATTTTCCGGATCACGGATCCGGGCGGAACGATCTTTGACCGCAATACCGAGAGCGGCGCTGACGGCATCGTGTTCGTCGTGCAGTCAGTGAGTTCGAGCGTCGGCGGTGCGGGTCAGGGCATCGGGTACGCGGGCATTCCCAAGAGCGCTGGCGTCGAGTTCGGCACGTGGTGCAACGGAGCGAACAACGATCCCAGTTCGAATCACATAGGCATTGACTTATTGGGGAACGTGGATCGCGGCGCAGGTGCGCCGTTCGCGGTCGCCGTCTCGCCGCGCTTCGACAACGGCGAGCTGTGGTACGCGTGGATCGACTACGACGGCACCACCTTGCGCGCATATCTCAATCAATCCAACGTCCAACCCTTCCAGCCGATCATCACGCGGGACATGAACTTGCCCAAAATCCTGCAGCAAAGCACGGGCTTCGTCGGTTTCACTTCTGGTAATGGCGCGGATTGGAGGAACCACGACATCATCTACTGGGAGTACACGCCGTACTCGCCGGTCTGCACCGGAGACTTCGATGGCAACGGTGTCGTGAACGCCCTCGATCTCGGTGTTTTGCTCGGCGGTTGGGGCAGCAACCTTGAGAAGTTTGACCTCAATGGTGACAGCGCAATCGACGGAACTGACGTCGGCGCGCTGCTTGGCAATTGGGGGCCGTGCTCGGGTTGAGTGAGAATGCGCAGCAAGCGCCATCGCCGTGGTTTGGCTCTGCGCATCTCACATCCGCGCGTCGATCTCAATACCCGAGGGTCTCTCAGCAAGTACTTCGTCGATGAAGTCTTGGCCGAGGCGAGAACGGTTCATGTCGCGGCATGACCTCCGCCTCACACCTTCGCCAGCGCTCGCTCGATGTCCGCGATCAGATCTTCCGGCTGCTCGATGCCGACGGACAGCCGAACTAACGTATCGCTGATGCCGAGTTTGGCGCGATTCTCCGTCGGTACGCTCGCGTGCGTCATGATCGCGGGATGCTCGATCAGGCTCTCGACGCCGCCGAGGCTTTCCGCCAGAGCGAAGATCTGAACGTTCTCGAGGAAACGGCGGCTTTCGGCGAGGCCGCCCTTCAGGAACATCGTGATCATGCCGCCGAACGCCGGGCGACCGTCGAGGCGCATCTGCATGCCAGCAAGCGAATGTTGCGGATGGCTTCGTAGTCCTGGATAAACGACGCGCTCGATCTTCTTTTGACCTTCGAGCCACTCCGCAATCGCCATGGCGCTAGAGCAATGACGTTGCATGCGCACGGCCAGCGTCTTCATGCCGCGAAGCGCGAGGTACGCGTCGAACGGACCCATGACGCTGCCGATCGCGTTCTGCATGTAGCGGAGCTTCTCGGCGAGATCCTTGCGCCGCGTGACGAGCACACCGCCGACGACGTCGGAATGTCCGCCGAGGTACTTCGTGGCCGAGTGCATCACGATGTCGATGTCAGCTTCGAGCGGTCGTTGCAGCATTGGGCTCGCGAACGTGTTGTCGCACACCGTGATGGCACCGTACTTCTTGCCGATGCGCGCGACCTCAGCGATGTCAGCGAGTTTGAGCGTCGGATTCGTCGGAGTCTCCGTCCAGATCATCTTCGCGCCGCTTGATTTGACTGCGGCTTCGATACGCGCCGGATCGGTCATGTCGACGTAGACGGGCTTGAGTCCCATCGAGCGCTCACGCACGTTGGAAAACAGGCGGTACGTGCCGCCGTACATGTCATCCATTGCGACGAGCGAGTCGCCCGAACTCAAGAGCTCAAGGCACGTGCCGGTCGCAGCAAGTCCGGATGCGAACGCGAATCCGCCGCAGGTGCGGTCGTCGGCTTCGGTCAAGCCGCTCGATTCGAGGTTCGCGATGCCGCGTTCAAACGCGAAGCGCGTGACGTTGTGGCTGCGCGAATACTCGAAGCCCTTGTGGACGCCAGGAGACTCCTGCGCGAACGTTGACGACGTGTAGATCGGCGGCATGACCGCGCCAGTGGTCGGATCAGGATGCTGACCGCCATGAATGCAGCGCGACGAAAGATGAAGGTGTTGGTGAGACATGGAGTTCGACCGCTTACGGAAGCTGCTTGCGCAGGTAGTTGATCATGTCGATTTTCGTAATGATGCCGTAGAAGTTCTTCTCGTCGGCGACGATCGCGACGCGGTCGGCGCGGAAGATGGGCACGAGATCGTTGATCGATGCGCTTGGCCTGATGGTCTCGAGACGGCTCGTCATGAAGTCGCGCACCGGACGCCGCGCGTTCGATGCGTCGTGAACGAGTGGCATCAAGATGTCGCTTTCGTCCAAGATGCCCGACACCGTTTCGCCGGGGGCGATCACGACCATCTGGCTCACGCCGAACATGCGCATGCGCTTGATCGCTTGCGAGATTGGTGTCTCGGGATCGATCGTGAAGTCTTCGCGCTCGAGGTGCCGCCGCGCGATCAAGTCGCGCAGGTCGCCGTGCTTCGGACGATCCATGAAGCCGTTGTCGACCATCCAGAAGTCGTTGAACATCTTCGACAGATACTTCGCGCCGTTGTCGCAGATGAGTGTCACGACGCGCTTCGGTGTCCTCTGTTCGCGGCAGTAACGCAGCGCAGCCGCGAACAACGTTCCGACCGACGAACCCGCGAGAATGCCTTCCTTCCGGAGGAGATCGCGGGCCGCGTGAAACGCTTCGGCGTCTGTCACGGTGTATGCCTTTGAGACGAGCGCCAAGTCGAGAATCTCCGGGACGAAGTCCTCGCCGATTCCTTCGACGAGCCACGAACCCGCTTCAATGCGCTTGCCTTCATTGACGAGCGGCGCCAAGATCGAACCCGCGGGGTCAGCTAACACAATCTCGCAGCGCGGGTTCTTTTCCTTCAGGTATTTGCCAATGCCGCTCACTGATCCACCCGAGCCGACGCCCGCGACAAAGGCGTCGATGTTGCCGCCGGTCTGCTCCCAGATCTCGGGGCCGGTCGTTTCGTAGTGCGCCTTGACGTTCGCTGGGTTGCTGAATTGATTGACGTAGAAGGCGCCGGTCTCTTGGGAGATACGAGCGGCGATGTCTTGGTAGTACTCAGGATGACCCTTGCCCACGTCGGATCGTGTCAACACGACCTCCGCGCCCATCGCCCGAAGGTGCGAGATCTTCTCGTCGCTCATCTTGTCGGGAACGACAACAGTGAGTTGATAGCCCTTCTGCCCAGCCACGAGCGCGAGCGCGATGCCCGTATTGCCCGCAGTAGCCTCGACGATGCGTCCGCCTGGCTTGAGACGACCGTCGCGCTCGGCTGCATCGATCATGGAGACCGCGATGCGGTCCTTGATCGAGTTCCCCGGATTCAACGATTCCATCTTCACGAACAGCGTGCAAAGACCGGTGTCGATGCGCGTAATCCGCAGCATCGGCGTGTTGCCGATCATCTCAAGGACGTTGTCGTAGGTCGGAGCGAGGGCACCGCTCCGGGGGGAAGAACTTCGCGTGGTGGTGGCGGTCATGGAAGGGTCTCTCGGGAGTAGCGGCGAG
>JAWXCC010000126.1:0-31258 GCA_034440475.1 Phycisphaerae bacterium
CGCATCGCCGAAGACGGCGGGGGCCGCATCGCCGAAGACGGCGGGGGCCGCATCGCCGAAGACGGCCCTCGAACAAGGAACAGTTCAAAGCAACCTGCCGAAGGAGGCAAGCCATGACGGGTCGCCGAATGGGAGTAGTTAGTCCACTCGCTTCATTTGCACTCGCCGCCTGCGCTGTCTTTGTCGGTGCGAGCATCGTCGTCGCCGAGAGCGAAACGGGGACGCCGTCGAAAGATCCAGCGGCTGTCGCCTGCGCAAATCTCACGTACGCGGGCAGCAAGACGTCGCGATGCGTTGCGCCTGGCTTTCTCAAGGAGTTCTCAACGCAAACCGACATTCCGACGACGGGCGGATTCACTTCGGTGAAGCTCGACGATGCCAGGATCTTTCGTCACCCGTTCGCGGTCATGTCAGGCGAGGGCGCGTTCACACTCAGCGACGTCGAGCGTAAGCAGCTGAAGGACTATCTCACGCGTGGCGGCTTCCTCCTCGCGTCGGCCGGATGCAGTAGCGAGCCGTGGTCGCAGAGCTTCCGTCGTGAGATCGCCGCGATATTCCCTGATGTCGAGTTGAGCGAGATTCCACTAGGCCATCCGATTTTTAAGACTGTCCACGACATCTCGCGGCTTCAGACCAAACGCCACAACCACACGCCGACGCTTGACGGGCTCACGATCGACGGCCGCCTCGTTGTCGTGTTCAGCTCCGACGGACTCAACGACACCGCATCCGCTGGCGGAAACTGCTGCTGCTGCGGCGGCGATGAAATCGTGAACGCACGTCAGGTCAACGTCAACATTCTTGCCTATGCGCTTACGCACTGAAATCCTCGCGACGCTTTGCGCCGTTGTCGCGCTCGGTGCCGCACCACCCGCCAAGCCTGCGCCGATTGACTTTCTCGACTCGATCGACGCTGCCCGCGCAGTAACCGCCGCAGCGCCAAAGCCGATCGTTCTCCAGTTCGGCGCGTCGTGGTGCGGATGGTGCCGCAAGCTCGAATCGGAGACGCTGACCGACCCAACGATTCTCGCGCGTGCTTCGAAGTTCGCATGGGTGCACGTGGACATCGATGCGCAGCCAGCGCTCGCCGCGCGCTACGGTGCGCGAGCGGTGCCGCACGCCGTCATCATCGATAGTGCCGGGAAATCGCTCGCGCAGCTTCGCGGATTCGGCGACGTTAAGACCTACGCAGCGTTCCTGACGCGAGGTGAGGCGTCGTTCGTGCCGACACCGACAGCACCACTCGACCCCGCGCACCTGCCCGAGCATGTTCGTTCACTCGTGACGTCGATGGCGCCAGCGGGAGCGACCGGTCGGCAGCAGTGCGTCGGGGCGCTTCGCGCCGTCGGAGCACCGGTCCTGCCCGTCCTCGTCGAGATGCTCGGCGACGATCGCCTCGCGATTCGCGCTGCAGCGGGATTTGCGCTGGGCGAACTAACAGATGCCAGCATCGGTTTCGACGCACTCGCCGCCGCTGCTGAGCGTCAAGCGCAGATCGAACGATGGAATACTTGGATCACGAGCGACAAGGCGCGACTTGCCGAGCCCGCGCTATCGCCGGAGCCGCCCAAGCGCGAAGAGAAGGCCGAACCAGCGCCTCGGCCGAAGCTCGATCTGCCCACGCGCTCGAAGTCAATCGCTTCCGCGCGCTGAGTTCGACGCTTCCCTCTCATGCTTCTCATGCTTCGCTCGCGCGACAGCGGACATCTCTCGAAGGGTGGGTCCGTGTGATCGTGGCACGCGACGAACACGCCACCAAGCACGAAGGCCGCGGTGCCGAGCGACTTGAGATCCAGCCCGATCGAACAACGCTTCGCACCCGCGCGAAAGCGGGATCCATTCCGGACCAAGGCGAAGGCGGCGGTGATCCGCTGGGCGGCTCGTAGCCGTACTCAGGACACCGCCGCAATACGCTGATCGCGGCATCAGCCCGTCCATGCTCCAAGCACAATCGCGAGATCGGCCGCGTCGACGATGCCATTCAGATCTAGATCGCCGAACACGCCGCCTGGTGGGCCCGATGCACTCCAGTTGCCTAACAGAATCCCGAGGTCTGTGCCGTTCACGAAACCGTCCCGGTTGAGGTCAGCCGACGGGGGTGGAATCGTCACGTTCTGCGCCCAGGTTCGCCACGTTGACGCATTGACTGAGTACTCGTGATTGGCCCAGAAGCTCCGGACGGTTGAGTTGTCAGCACGCACGGATGAGTAGTCACCCCAGCGCCCGAATTCGGTGTACGCGCCGGTACTCGTCTTGACTATCTGCGCGGCTCCAAAGGTGTTCGGCGGATCGGTTGCAGCTCGCTGAGCAACGCCCATGGAGAGGAACTCCGTCGGGGAGCCGCGCGCGAAGCAGATCACGGCGTTGTTCTGCGCGTCGACGCCGATGCTGCTGAATGAGGTACGAACCGTTGTGCCGGGATCGATGGTTCCTTGCTGCGCCAACGTTGGAAGCATGCCAGACACGGGCCAGTCATTCAGCTTGATCTCGTACCAGCGCGCGAGCACTCGCGAGAGTCCGACGTGATGCGTCGCCCAGAGCGATCCGTTTCGATAGTCCGCACTCCAGAATCGCGCGTCGAAGGTATCCATCCGTAGCGCGCTGCCCTGCTGCGGCAGCTTCTCCGGTTCTGTGTAAGACGCGACGGTGAGCTCCGTCGTTTGCAGTGTCGGCGTCGTGAGTGGATTGACGATCGCGATCAACTTCACCTTCGTGTTTGTCGCGGCTTCCTTGTGCTCGATCAAGACGACCGTCGACTGATCTGGGTACCAGACCGGGGCGATCGCTGCGGACTGGACAGTCGTCGTGTAGTTGATGGCCTTGGAAATCACCGGCGGCACGCCAGCTAACATCGACGCTTTGTCCCAGATGAAAATCTGGTAGTTCCCGAGTGAGCCATCGCCGGTGACGTACACGGCAGTGCTGTCCACGCCGATGTTTGGCGAGTCGAAGATCGACCCAGCGAGCCCAGTCGTATCAAGGCGATACTTGAACCACGTCCCATTCGGATCGCTGTCGTCGCTGACCGCGATGAGCGCATACGACTTGCTCCCCGGCGCGTTTCCTTCGGACGCAAGCGCGAAGAAACGATCGCTCAGGGAGTCGTAGATCACCTCAGGATCAAACACGAAATTCGTTGCGCCCACCGACCCCCAGAATCCGCTCGACCCTTCGATCGCATTGCCGAATGTCTCCCTTCCGGACTTGGTGAGAAACGCGATGCGTCCGTTTGTGATCGCAACAACATGTGTAGGGCCAACCGCCATGTTGACGTCGGGTGGCGTCCAGCCGGTGTCGACAATCGCGTCGAATCCGGTGCCGAGATCGTTGATCGCGATTTCGCGACGACCGTGATCGATACTCTGTGGATCGAAATGCGGCGGCACGTGTGGCGCGGCGTGCGTGTCGTCGTCACGCGCTGGCGCGGCGGATGCACCGTCAACGCCCTGCTTCCGACCCGCGAGTTCGATCGGTGCCGCTGAGCGCAACGTGACGTTTGCGGCACTCTTGTCGCCCTTGCCCGCATCGCCGTGCCACGCAAGTGCGATGCGGTCTCCGCTACGCACACCTCGACGCGATCCGCACGCGGCGCGCAGCGACTGTCCGTTTGGAAGACCCGCCGTCAGAACGACACTGTCGCCGCGCGGAGCCCCCGAGACATCGAATTCGCGTTGGACAAGACGATGCTCGCTCTGGGCGTCGTCCACGTTTAAGACCTCGTTCCACGCGACGACGAACGAGCCGTCCGGCGCTCCGACAGGTTGCGCTCCAGCGCCTTCGCCGACGACGCGCGTTCCTCCTACCGGACATCCGTTCGCGTCGAGTCGGCCAACCACTACGACGTGCTCATCGCCGTGCGGTGCCGCCCACGCGATCACGGCGCCGTCGCCGCACTCTGAGAGCCCTGCTTCGTAGGCGTCGCTCGCAATCTGCTCAGCAGCGCGGACCGGTAGGCCACACCGATCTAACAACGTCGCCATAATCGAACTCGTGTCGTCGATCGCCTCTGTCCACGCGACGATCCAACCGCCCTGCGGAAGCATGGAGACTGACGGAGCGCGACGCGCTGCGGGTCCGTCGGCGATGACGAACTCGTGCTCCCAGGTACCGCCACTGTTGAGTACACGGCCTCGAATCGACGAGCCGCGTGAGCCGCTTTCAGAGATCCACACCACAATGACAGCACCGTCGGCTGCCGCCGACGCAACCGCGTCGTGTTGATGTTGCCCGGTGTTCTCATTGACGAGCACTTCGTCACCACCGACAAGTGCGGGATCAAACACACGGGCGACGATTGCGCCTTCGTCGCCGTCTTGTCCGAAGGACGTCCACGTGACGACCGCGCTGCCGTCGCGCCGGCCAGCAATCGTCGGTGCCGACTTCTGCGACTGTGTCCACACGTGCGCTTGTGTCTCGCTCCCAATCGCAACGCCATCGCGATCGAAGCGCTGCAAGTAGATGCCCGCGAGCCCACCTTGTTGACGTTTGCTGGTCCATGCGACGAGTAGTTGCGCACTGGCACCACTTCCTGTCGCATCGAGACTCACTTCGTATTGCGCACTCTGCGCGAAAGTGCTCGCACGGAAATGCGTTGTTTCGCTCGCGAACGTTGGTGTTGGAGCCAACCCCGCGCCAAGGAGCGCGATAGAAGCTGCGACGGCGCGGCGAGTGAGCATGAAGTCAGCGTACCGATCAGCGACCGGCAGTCCACTCTTTTCTAAAAGCTCACCATTTAATCAGCGCAACGCTTTGATAGCCGCGAGTGCAGGCTTCTTTGAAAGTGGAAGTCAACAGAGTCCAGCGACAAGCGGCTTTGCCGGCGAAGTGACGGCAGGTAGCACTTGCGCGCGGTGGTCGAGACGGGCGCGAAGCGAGGCGCACGTTGCTTCGGGATCAGCAGGTTTGGCAAGGGTGACTACGCACCCGCCGCGCGGGCTTTCGAGCGGCTCGACGCGGGCAGCGGCCCCCACCGCGGCGCGAACGGCATCTGCGTCCAATCCGAATTCGGGACGGACCACGAAATGCGTGTGACTGAGCTGCTCGTTCCCCATCGGCGTTACGCGGTGCAATTGAACGAACGCGAGTTCGCGAGTGTATCGAGCCACTGAACGCGGTACTCTCCACGACGCGTTCGTTGCCTCGCCAAGTACCGGCACCTGCTATGTCTTCGATTCAATCACTGCTCCACGAAAATCGGATCTTCGACCCGGCACCAACCTTGGCTCGTTCCATCGGCGGTGCGTACGTCAAGAGTCTGCGCGAGTACCGCAAGCGGTACCAGCGATCGATCGAACATCCGGAGACCTTCTGGGCCGAGATCGCGTCAGGTTTCGATTGGTTCCGTCCGTGGACCAAAGTGCTCGAATGGAACCTACCTGACGCGCAGTGGTTCGTCGGCGGCAAAACGAATGTTTGCCACAACTGCGTCGACCGACAAGTGCATCGCGGCCACGGCACAGATGTCGCTCTCGTTTGGGAGGGCGAACCGCTCGGTGCCGGCGCGATCCCTGAGATTCGGCATCTCAGCTATCGCGACCTTCAAGTCGCGACATCGAAGTTCGCAAATGTGCTGAAGGCGCTCGGCGTCAGGAAGGGCGACGTCGTCACGATCTACATGGGCATGGTGCCGGAACTCGCCATCACGATGCTCGCGTGTGCGCGCATCGGCGCTGCACACTCTGTGATCTTCGGCGGGTTTGCCGCGACTGCAATCGTTGATCGCGTTCACGACGCGGGCTCGAAAGTCATCGTCACATGCGACGGTGCGTGGCGGCGCGGTCAGGTTGTGCCGCTCAAAGACAACGTCGATGCCGCGTGTGCCCAGCTTCCGGGTGTCGAACACGTCGTAGTGGTTCGCCGCGTCGGCAACGACGTGAAATTGAACGCTCGCGACCACTGGTGGCACGACCTCATGCTGACCGCGAGCGCGTCGTGCCCCGTCGAGTGGTGCGACAGCGAGGATTTGCTCTTTTTGTTGTACACGTCCGGTTCGACGGGCAAGCCCAAGGGCATTCGTCATACGACCGGCGGGTACATGGTCTATACGGCGACGACCGCGAAGGAAGTGTTCAACCTCGTACCCGGCCACAATCAGATGTTCTGGTGCACCGCCGACTGCGGATGGGTCACGGGGCATTCGTACATCGTGTATGGAATTCTGCCCAATCGCGTCCCGACGTTGATGTTTGAAGGCGCGCCGAATTTTCCGCGCGATGATCGCTTCTGGGACATGGTTGAGCGTCATCGCGTCTCGCACTTCTACACCGCGCCGACGGCAATTCGCGCGTTCATGAAGTGGGGCGACGAGCATCCAAAGAAGCACGATCTCTCGTCGCTCAAGGTGCTTGGCTCTGTCGGTGAACCGATCAATCCCGAAGCGTGGATCTGGTACCACGACGTGATCGGCGGCGGGCGTTGTCCGATCGTCGACACGTGGTGGCAAACGGAAACCGGTGGTCACATGATCACACCCTATCCCGCTGCAACACCGCTCGTGCCCGGCTCGTGCACGTTGCCGTGCTTCGGAATCGACGCGGCAATCGTGACAGAGAAGGGCGAAGAACTACCCGCGAATCAAGGTGGTCTATTAGTCATCCGCAAGCCGTGGCCCGCGATGCTCCGCGGCATTCATGGCGACCGCGAGCGCTATGTCCAGACGTATTGGTCGCGCGTCCCGGGCATGTATCTCGCTGGCGACGGCGCGCGGCGCGACGAGCGCGGTTACTTCTGGATCATGGGACGCATTGACGATGTGATCAATGTCAGTGGCCATCGACTCGGCACCATGGAGGTCGAATCGGCACTCGTCTCGCACGATGCCGTCGTTGAAGCGGCTGTGGTCGGCATGCCGCACGAAATCAAGGGCACCGGCATCGCTGCATTTGTGACGTTGGGTCCGGGACATGCGCCGTCGGAGGGGCTCAAGAAGTCGCTCATGGATCACGTGACGAAGGAGATCGGAGCCATCGCACGACCCGACATGATTCGCTTCACGCAGATGCTGCCGAAGACGCGTTCAGGCAAGATCATGCGCCGACTGCTGCGCGACGTCGCATCGGGCAACGACACGAAGCAAGACACGACAACGCTCGAGGATTTCTCGGTCATGGCGAAACTTCGGGAGTCAGACGAGTGACGCGGGTTTCAAAACGCAAGCCACCGGCATCGAGCCCACGCGAGCACTCGGTCGTTCGGCACAAGCATGAGGTCGAAGCGGCGGAGGACTACTGCGAGGCGATCGCTGACCTCGTCGACGACGCTGGCGAGGCCCGCGTCGTAGGTCTCACGAGGCGATTCGGTCTCTCGCACGTCACGGTAAGCCGCGTCGTCGCTCGCCTCGCGCGTGAGGGCTACCTGCGAACGGAGCCCTATCAGCCTATCGAACTCACCCTGAAAGGCCGTCGAACTGCCGAGGAAAGTCGCGCGAGACACCGTGCGGTGCTCGATTTCCTCTTAGTGCTCGGAGTCGACGAAAAGACGGCCCGGCTCGACGCCGAGGGGATCGAGCACCACGTGAGTCCTGCGACGCTTGAGGCGTTCGCACGCTTGGTGCGGCAGCGAGAGTAAGCGGACGGCGATCGCTTGCTCGCGGGCGGAACAAATGTAGCATACGCTACGGATACGGTGGCGGGCTCTAGTGTCACGAAAACCGATCGATGAGACCCCTATGACGATGGGAACTGAAACTCGGCCAGCGCGATTCTCCTACCGGTTTCCTTCGTGGCTGCGCGTTGGGTTGTTCGCTTTGTTCATCGTGGCGCCACTCGTAGTCGCGGCGTGTGATCGACCCACGCAACCACCCACCGGCATGAGCGACACCGCCCGGATGAAGCGCGTCGTCACGACGTTCACCATCATCCAAGACATGGCGAGGAACGTTGCCGGAGACGCTGCGATCGTCGATTCCATCACCAAGCCTGGCGCCGAGATTCACGACTACGAGCCGACGCCGCTCGACATCGTGAAAGCGCAGTCAGCCGACCTTGTCCTTTGGAACGGAATGGGCTTGGAGCGCTGGTTCGAGAAGTTCATGCGGAATGTCGCGAAGGTTCCGAGCGCGGTGCTCTCAGACGGCATCGAACCGATGGGGATCGGCGAGGGCCCCTACACCGGCAAACCGAACCCGCATTCTTGGATGTCACCGTCGAACGCGATCATCTATGTGGAGAACATCCGCAAAGCACTCATCGCGATGGACCCGGCGAACGAGGCGACCTACACCGCGAATGCGGCGGCGTACGTGGCAAAGCTCAAGGCGATTGACGAATCGCTCCGTGCGAAACTCGCCGAGATTCCAGCGCAACAACGCTGGCTCGTGACGTGCGAAGGCGCGTTTGCCTATCTCGCGCGCGACTATGGCCTCAAGGAACTCTTTCTTTGGCCGGTGAATGCGGATGAAGAGGGAACGCCACAGCAGATTCGCAAGGTTGTTGATACCGTGCAGGCGAACGTGATCCCCGTGTGCTTTTCTGAAAGCACGATCAGCGATAAGGCGATGCGGCAGGTGTGCAGCGAAACCGGCGCTCGCTATGGGGGTGTGCTCTACGTGGACTCGCTCACCGCGGCCGATGGCGTCGCGCCGACCTATCTCAAACTGCTTTCCTACAACGCCGATGTCATCGTGCGCGGCTTTCAGACTCCAGCCGCGTCCGGAGGCGCACGATAATCGAAGCGTCCAAGCGCATTGATCTCGTCGTGCGCGAAGTCACCGTCGCATATAGCAACGGTCACGTTGCTGTGAAAGACGCGAGCTTCACGCTCAATCCCGGCACCATCTGCGCGCTCGTCGGAATCAACGGAAGCGGGAAGTCGACGTTGTTCAAGGCGATCATGGGGTTCGTTCGACCGTCGAACGGCGCCGTGACGATCGCGGGACACTCGGTCCGCTACGCGCACAAGCGGAGTTGGGTTGCGTATGTGCCGCAATCCGAAGACGTCGACTGGTCGTTTCCTGTGAGCGTCTGGGACGTCGTCCTCATGGGCCGCTATGGGAAGATGAACTTCCTCCGCATTCCGAGTGCAGAAGACAAGCGCATCGCAACGGTGAGCCTTGAGCGCGTGAAGATGCACGAGTACCGAGATCGCCAGATCGGAGAGCTGTCGGGTGGCCAGAAGAAGCGCGTCTTCCTCGCTCGTGCGCTCGCTCAGGAAGGACGCTTGATTCTTCTCGACGAGCCGTTCACCGGCGTGGACGTGAAGACTGAGGGGGCGATTGTCGAGCTACTTCGTGAGTTGCGCGACGAGGGACACATCATTCTGGTGTCGACCCACAACCTCGGCTCAGTGCCTGACTTTTGCGATCAGACAGTCATCATCGACCGGACCGTACTTGCGTTCGGACCGACCGAGACGACGTTTACCGGAGCGAATCTTGCCCGCGCGTTCGGCGGGGCCCTTCGGCACGTGCGTCTTGATGGCGTGCGAGCGCCGGGGGCCGGTCGCGACGGCGTGACAGTGCTGACCGACGACGAAGGCGCTCTCGTGATCGGCAAAGACGGGCGTATCTCCCGCCGAGGGAACGATCGCGACGACCGTGACCGGGCCAAGGTGGAGCAACCGTGATCCAAGAGTTGCTGACACCGTTCCACTACGACTACATGGTCAAGGCGATGCTCGTGAGCGCGCTCATTGGCGCGGTGTGCGCGTGTCTCTCGTGCTTCGTAACACTGAAGGGCTGGTCACTCATGGGCGACGCGCTGTCGCACTCGATCGTGCCCGGCGTCTCACTGGCGTATCTCGTGGGGCTTCCGTTCGCGCTTGGAGCATTTATCTCAGGCATGCTCGCGGCCGCGTGCATGGGTTACATCAAGTCGGCGACACGTATCAAAGAGGACGCTGTGATTGGCATCGTCTTCACAACATTCTTCGCTGCGGGACTATTGATGATCTCACTCTTCCCGAGCAACATCAACCTTAAGAGTATTATCTTCGGAAACATCTTGGGCATCGCGAACCCCGACGTTGTGCAGATGATCGTGATCTCGGTAGTCACGCTTGCGGTCGTCGCATGCAAGTGGCGCGATCTCGTCCTCTACACATTTGATCCGACCCAAGCGAAAGCAATCGGCCTCAACGTACACGTGCTGCACATGACGCTGCTCACGCTTCTCGCCGCGACGGCGATTGCGGCACTTCAGGCAGTCGGTGCCTGTCTCGTGGTGGCGATGCTCGTGACCCCGGGTGCAACCGCCTACCTACTCACTGATCGCTTCGGACGCATGATGGTTCTCGCCATGGCGATCGGAACGGTGACCTCGTTCACCGGCGCGTACGCCAGCTACTTCTTGAACGGATCGACCGGCGGCTGCATCGTGGTACTTCAGACCGCGCTGTTCTTAATTGCACTGTTCTTGGCACCGAAGCACGGAATTTTCGCGTCGCGACGAAGAGGGCGATCGCAAGGTGGGGCGTCGCCGACAACGGTAGGAGCTGCGCTCGAATGATCGATCGACTGCTCGAACCACTTCAGTATTCGTTCATGATCGAGGCGCTCCTAGTCGCTGCGCTCGTGGGAGCGGTGTGCGCATTGCTGTCATGCTTCTTAGTGCTCAAGGGCTGGTCACTGATGGGTGACGCGATTTCGCACGCAGTCTTGCCAGGCATCGTCGTCGCGTACGTTGTCGGCGCGCCGCTCGCGGTCGGCGCGTTCCTGTCTGGGCTCTTCTGTGCTGTTGGCACGGGGTGGATCAAGGCCAACAGCCGAATCAAGGAGGACACGGTGATGGGCATCGTGTTCACCGGGCTCTTCGCACTCGGGCTCGTTCTCTTCTCGAAGATCGAGACCGACGTGCATCTGAATCACATCCTGTTCGGCAGCCTGCTCGGAATCGATCGCGCGGACATGATTCAAGCAGTCGTCTCGGGCGGCATCACGCTGGTCGTGATCGTCGCGTTGCGCAAGGACCTCGTGCTGTACTGCTTCGATCCGAACCAAGCTCGCGCAGTCGGGCTGCACACGACGTTCCTGTACTACCTGCTGCTCTCGCTGCTCTCAGCGACGATCGTTGCTTCGTTGCAGGCCGTTGGAATCATCTTGACCGTTGCGATGCTCGCGACGCCGGGCTGCATCGCCTATCTACTCACTGATCGCTTCGGACGCATGATGGCGATCGCCGTCACGAGCGCAGTATTCGCAGCCGTCGTTGGAACGTACATCAGCTACTTCATTAACGGTGCCACTGGTGCGTGTATCGTGCTCACGCAGGCCGCTGTCTTCGTCATCGTGCTCTTCATCGCGCCGAAGCACGGATTGATCGCGAACCGACTTCGAGCTCGCGTTTCGCTGAAAGAAAACGCGGAGCCGGGCTGACTTCTCCCCTCACCCGGCTCCGCGCCTCACTGAAGAGCTTGGTGCGCACTTATCCTCGTCGACGACGAACCCTCGACACGGCGAGAGCAACGATCGCAGCGGCAGCCGGCGCGGGCACCGCAGCTGGCGGTCCGTTCGAGCCGAAGACCCATCCATCCCAAGAACCGTTCGCAACCACTCGGTCCGCGAACCCGACGGATGAGAAATCCCATGCCGCGTTGTCGTCGGTCTTCACCCAGTAGTGCCAATAGTCAAGGTACTCAGGCGGAGTACCGAACCCGCTGTCGCCGTTCGCGCCGATCGACACACCGAACAGCGCCTCGCCGAACGGGAACGTCGCCGTCGCGAAATCGAACGTGCCTGGCTGCGCCGACTTCACGATGTCGAAGAGATCTCGTCCGGTGTGGCTGCCGTCGTAGCGAACGAGATACAGGTACGAATCGCCGTTCGTGAAATCGAACTGAAGATTCGACATCTCACTGCCACTCCCGACGTCGTAGGTACCGACCAATTCGGCAAGGGCACTCGAACCGACGGACGCGACAACTGCGGTCGTCGCCACTGACGTGAATAAAAACGCGAGGCGCATGAACTCCCCTAGCTGACTGGCCGGATCGCGCCGGTCCAATCTCACGCCTACGCCGCAAAAAGTTGCGCGGCACAGGCAGCGTGCGATTGGTCGCCCACCGTGAACGTTGAATGCGCGAAGCGCGCTCTGCGCGGGGCGCAGTGGGCGATTCGGCGATTCCTCGGTACGCGGAGGAGACCTGTCCGACAGCGGCGAGACATCGACCCGACTGGCCGTTCCTCTTTCGCATGCGCGGCACACATGACGAGTCTTGGAACGGGTTCACGGTGACGCGTTCGTGGCGGAATGGAGTGTCGGCCCAGAGTAAGTCTGGATCCGTGCGCTCTGCACCGCCTTCCTTGTCACCGCCGCTGGCCCGTCATCGGACGGACGCTGGCACTGTAACAGTGAGCGCGGCGCAGCGAGACCGGCGACCCCTCCGCGCCAAAATCGTCCTCAGGGAAGAGGCGTCAGCTTCCAGTCCGGAGCATCGGCTCGATCAGCCCAGAAGCGCATGTCACGCAACTCGTCGATCGCCTTGCTTTCAACGTGCCCGCCAGCGAAGCCGACGACGGTGCGGTCACCGTTACGACTTGCGACCTGCCCGCAACTCGCGGCTTCGTTCGCGTCGTACTTCGCGGCCCATTGCGCTTCCGTGAAGTTCGGGCTACGAACGCGGAAGTAACCCTCGCGCATCGGCGCGTCTGCGCCTGCTGTCGGATCGATGCCGCGCGACGAAGCGCTGACGATCAACCGATCGGGGTGCAAGATTTCCGACTCCCGCGTCACATAGAAGCGACCAAACGCGCTCTGATAGGCGGGATTGAACCCCCCCTGATTCTCGTCGCCGCCAACCCACGTCGTGTTCAGGCCCAAGCTCGGATACGCGCTCGTCTGGTACAGGTAGTTTGGGTAGTCGGACGCTTCGAGTTCCTCGAGTGTGCGCAGGTTCTGATCGAGATAGAGCCCGCGGAAGTTGAAGGCGAGATAGGGAGCCAATCGCCACGGATACCGCGCCGCCGCCACGCCAATGGTTTGCGCTGCGATCGACTGTCCCTTCTCGTCGAACGCTGCCAGACCGTTCTTGTATCCCGGCAGTAGCCTGCCTCCGTTGTCGTGGCTGTATTCACTCCACGCGCTGAAGATCGCGCGGGCAGCGGACATTTCTCGGACCTGTGCCGAGCGATTGCGCATCGAGCGCACCGCGGGGAACACCAGCGACAGGACGAGCGCGATCAGCGCGATGACCACCAGAAGTTCGACGAGCGTGAATGCTCTGGGCGAGCCAGCGAAGGCCGTCGCACAACTTCTCGCCGAATTCCGCATGGAATTGTGTTTGGTCATTGGTCCCTCGCGCGTCGTGAGCCACAATCGAGATCGGCTCCGTCGTTCGTGTCGGCTGCCCCGGAGGCAGAGCTTCCGGAGCCCGCAGATGATATTCATTCTCAACTGCGTCAGAGTAGGTGTCTTAGCTGTCCTCTTTGTCCGCTGGAGCGTCCTAGCGGTTCCGTCCGGGTTCAAACGAATCACACGAATCACACTATGCACTCTCGACCCATCTCCCATCCGAGGCTCTCTCCGTCGCGTTCCCCGGCTCGGCTCCCCATGATCGCTGCCCTCGGACTTGCCGCAGTCGCGTCCGCGACCGCCCTTGGCGATACCGTCATCGATGTGACCTACACAACGCCGACCGCTGACCGCTGGAACTACCCTTTTAACCCTACCCCGGGTATCCGACCGACCGCGTCCGTCTTCGGCAACGCAGCCGGTTCACCTCTCTTTGACAATCTCGACGGTCAGATGATCGTCGAATGGGACACCAATTCTGACGTTCCGACTGGGCGGGTGCCCAACTCTTACATCGTCGCCTCTATGAAGCTGACACTTGAGTTCGCCTCCGACCTCGCGATTCAATACGACGACACGACCGATCCGTGGCAATCGTTCCTGTTGCCGAAGGATCCGGCGTACATCGCCGACCGCGACCCAGGTCAACCTATCGAACTCTTCGGCACCGGCTTTCGAAACGGCTACTCGCTCGCGTCGTGGCAGGAGACATCGCCTTACGCCCCCGCTGGCGCGAATTTGCTGAGCCCCGGGGTTCGCAACGCCTTCGCACTCGGCTTCAGCGATAGCGGGAAGTTTCTCGATGTCAGCAACTCGGTGCGTGACATGTTCTCGCCGACCCCCTTCGCGACCGGCATCGTCGCCAGTGTCAGCCTCGGTGACTTCATTCCGATCGGCGCTGAGTGCGTCTTCGACGTCGCGATCGACAATCCGGTCGTGCAGGGCTACCTCCAGCAGGGACTCGCGACGGGAAAGGTGAGCCTGTCAGTCACCAGCCTCGCTCGCGTAGTGCAGCAAGGCTCAGTATTCCCGTCGTTCTACTGCAAGGAAAACCCGCTTGTCGCGGCGGGACTCGCGAAGGCCGCGAAACTTCATATGACGGTTCTGCTCATCGACTGCGCCCCTGTTGACTTCAATTGCGATGGCGTCGTCGGAGCGAGCGACCTCGGCATTCTGCTCGGCGCGTGGGGTTCCACGACGCAGCCGCAGTTCGACCTCTCGGGCGACGGCATCGTCGGCGCCGAGGACCTCGGCATACTTCTCGGCGCATGGGGCTGATCCGGCGCGACTCCCCGCGCGACCCCCGCGCGACTGTTACTCGTCCAGTCGGTGATTTGACGAAGCAACTGAGGCATTGCATCACGCACCCCGGCGCGGCGCCGGGGTGTTTGCTTTGCACAGTGCCGCCTTCATGCGAGTACAGATCGCGGCAGATGATCCGCGCCGATCGTTTGCGATCCGACCCTCGTCCGTACCCGCGCGATCGCGCGTTCCAACACGCGTTCGATGTCGCTGATTCCCGCGTCGAGAACGGCGGCGATCTCAGCGAGCGAAAGCCCTTCGGCGAATCGCAGGCAGATCACCAGCCGCTCGTGGAGCGTCATGCCGCGGAGTAACTCCACAAGGACCTCACGATGTTGTGTCGCCCCATCAGCGCGCCCTTCTGGTGATGCGCCTTTAGGTGCGTTCGGGTTGACACGCTTTGAATTCTTGTCCGGGCCTGGCATCCTGTACTCCTCCCCTTCTGAGAAGGGGAGCGGCGCCGTGGGGCCGTCTTCGACGATCCGCGGCGACGCTGGCCAACGAGCATGCGCTCGAAGCACTTAAGCTCAAGGTCGTCACTCGAGTTCGACCGTCCATGGCCGACGCTTCGACGACAACCGGCGGGGGCATAGTAACGACGGACGACACGACAGCAAGTCGGAGAGGCGTGCGCTGAAGACGCACCGTTCGTCCACGTCGAACAATCGTGTGAATCGAACGCACGCCATGCGCATTGTTGACTCAGCCGCCCACGGACTGTTAGGCCGCCTCGCGCCGTGGCGGCCGTACCGCCGCGAGCGTGAGCGCGCGCGCTTCATGCTCGGCGTGCAAGCGGTCATAGTCGCCGAAGTCGAGCCGGCAGAACGGGACAACGAGATCGGGGTCGAATTGCGAACCGGCGCAACGTTGGATCTCTTCAAACACGGCCGCACGCGGCCGGCTCGCGCGATAGGTTCGATTTGAACTCATGGCATCGAACGAGTCCGCGAGCGAGATGATCCTTGCTATGAGAGGGATCTCTCGTCCAGCGAGTCCGTTCGGGTAGCCACGGCCGTCCCATCGTTCGTGGTGCGATAGCACGCCATCTAACATTCCGCTGAACTGCGGAATGTCGTGCAAGATCCGCCATCCGACTTCCGGATGCATTCGAATCTGGTCGAACTCGGTGTCGTTGAGTCGGCCAGGCTTGCTGAGTACGGCCTCGGGTACGCCGATTTTCCCGACATCGTGCACGAGACCGGCGATATGGATCTGCTTCAACGTTGGATCGCCAATACCGATCGAACGAGCTAAATCGCGCGAGAGCGCCGCGACGCGCTGTGAGTGACCGCGGGTGTACGGGTCTTTCGCGTCGATGGCCGCGACAATCGCTTCGAGCGTACCGAGGAACATTTTGTCGAGATCGCGATAGAGATTGGCGTTCTCGAGGTAGATGGCCAAGTGGCCTGCGGTTGCATCCGCGAGCTTGAGATCAATGCTCGGAATCTCACCATCCCGATCGCGGCGCTCGCCCGCCACCAGTACGCCAGCCATGTGGCCGTTGCAACGAATCGGGCAGACCGCAACCGACGATTCGATCCGCAGTTGCCCGAGCAGCTTGTGTCCGCGCGGAAACACGCGCGGTCCATCGCCTGAAATCTCGGTGAGAAGGAGCTTCACCACCTGCGAGAGATCGGCGGTCGCAAACGGGACCTCGCCAGCGACGGCGGCTCCGTCGTCGGGAATCAGTTTGCTGAGCGGCGGAAGCAACGAGACCGCAGCCCAAGCGAAGCCCAAGCTCCGGACCAGTTCGGAGCAGCCCAACTGAACGAATGGTGCTGGTTCGTCAGCACCTGACATCCCAGACACGAGCGTGTAGAGGAGGTTGATCTCTTCGTAGGTCTCAGCGAGCTGCCAGCCCACCGCGTCGCTCGCGCCGATCTCGAGATCGCGCTCGACATCAGCGCGGTGCGCGAATCGGATCAATGGCGCAAGCCGCGCGATCTCGCGCGGCTCGATCGGGTCGTAACCCAGAAGCTGCTCCCGAATCGCACCAGCATCGAGCCCGGCGGAAGACGCGACGAGCAGCAGATCGTCGCCATACGCGAACGCTGCCGTTGGAATCACCGCGATTCCGACTGGCGCTCGGTCGCTGTTCGGCATTCGACTAGCAATCAGGTAGAGACCGGGCATCGGCTCTGCGATCGAGCCGGTTCGATCCGCTGCCAGCGCGGGGACGACAGAACGGAGTACCTGATGGAATGCTCGCGAGCGCGTAAGCACCGCAGCCACCAGATCTCCAGGTGCGGCGGGAGGAGCGTCGACGATGACTCCGCGTGCGTCACAGAGAATCCAAACGCCACCCAGCCCACGGATCTCGTCCGCGAGCGGAAGGCGTGCCGCGTCAGGATGCATGCGGAGCGGGATCATCACGCCGCGTCCGCTCTCGCCTCGGTCGAGCGCGGCGCAAAGCGCTCAACTTCGTGCAGCACGTGTCGAGGGCTAAAGGGTTTGGAGATGACGCACCGGACGTTCGGCGGTAGCGCGTCGGCACTGTCCACGGGGTGCCCGGTCAGAACGATGACCGGAATGTGGCGCGTCCGAAGGTCGGCGTAGAGACTGCTGGCCAGGTCGACACCGTCAGCGGACGTTCCGTGCAGGTCGCATACGGCAAGCTGCGCAGGAAAACGACTCAGCAGGTCGAGCGCCTCTTCGTTGCTCGACGCCGCAAAGACTCGGTATCCGCTGTAGCGAAGAATGACTGAGAGCACATGCAGGATGTGGTCTTCGTCGTCGACGATCAGGATCGTTCCGGCACCACCTGATCGATCTGAGCCCATCCTAGCGGCGTTGAATTGCGTCATCGGGAAAGGTCTCCTACGGGAGCGCGAATCATCCGAACCGCATTATTCTCCGCGCGCGCCGCTCGTCGCCGAAAGAGCGCGGGTCGGGGGCTCACGATCTTGCAGGCTTGAGAGCACATGTGCGATGTCCGCGCTCGCGCCGCCGATTTCTGCCGCCTTCTTGAACCACTCGCGCGACGCATCCGCGTTGCCGTTCTGTTCTTCAACGAGCCCTTGGAAGACGTAACCCTCGTAGCGGTCGGGCGCTAGGCGGAGCAACCGCGCCGCCGCTACCTTCACGCGCGTCGTCTCCCCCATTTGCCATGCCATCGCAGCGAGATCAATCCAAGCTTGAACGTCCTCCGGGGCGTCGCGCGTGAGTTCAGAGAATACGTTTCGCGCGTCGGCGGTGCGGCCGAGCATTGCAAGACATCTGCCCTCGCAGCGCATGCGCTGTGGCGTACGCCCGCCCTCAGACTCGCGGGACAGTCGCCGCACGTTTGCCAGGCACTCGGTCCACATCTCCGCTGCAAACTGCGCCCGCACTAGGCTGTCAAGCCCATTCGGCAGATGCGGCTCGATGAGCAGCGCCCGGCTGTAGTGTTGAACGGCCACAGCCGGTTCTTCACGGAGCATCGCGATCTGTCCGAGCAACTGATTCATCGGCGCGTTGTTTTCGAAGTATTCAAGCTTCGGCGCGAGCAGCGCTTTGGCCTCGTCATACTTCTGTTGCGCCACCATGATTTCCGCACACGCGAGGAGATAGGCGACCTTCGTCGGCTCGATTTCTGCGGCCTTCCGATATGCCTCGACTGCGTCGTCTTCACGCGACCACCGCTCGTGGACAATTCCTTGGCAGTAGTACGCCTCGGCGCAGTCTGTCTTCACGACTGCCGCGCGCTGGAACTCCTTGAGTGCTTCTTCGAGGCGCCCCTTCTCGAGTTGAATGCGCCCGCGCAGGATCCAGAACCGGTAATCGTTCGGCGTTCGCCCAATCGCTTCGTCAATCTGCTTGAGCCCTCGATCGAAATCACCTGAGTTGTAGCTCTGCTTGGCCTGATCGAACGCGATGAGACTCGATGCCTTTCCCATGCGCTCACGGGCAGCATCACGGGCGTCTTGGCCTGCTTTCGTCGGTCCGTTGCAGCCTCCGGTTGCGACTGCTGCGAACGCGACGAGAACGAGGGAGATCTTGCGCGGGGAGAATCTGAAGTTCTTCATGGTGCTCTTCGGATGTTGCGAAGCCGTTGCGGCTCGTCTGATTTCGTTCGCCAAGGTCACGGTTCGTTCGACTGGATCGGCTCGCTGGCGTTGGCATACGCATGACCGTCGCTGCTGCCGCGATGGAGCAAAGCGAACCAGGGTTTGAGGAACTGATTCGTCGAGAACACTTCGATGAAGTACTTGGAGCCTTGGGTCGTGAGTGGATTCGGACTGAGATTCGACGCGCTGGCTTCCACAACAACATCGCTTTCGACTACGTTCGCGAAGCTGAAGGGTCCAACGACGTTGCCAAGCGACGCGACCTCGGCCGACTCAATGCCGGGCATCGAGTCCTCGGGTCCGATGACGACGCGAGAGTGCGTCTCCGCCGCGTCGAACACTGCGTCGTCGACCTGCGCGATGATGGACTCGACGAGCGCGATGTTTGCGAGGTTCGTCTCGGCGTCGTCGCAGTGTTCGTCGACCGGGTGACTCGTCTCAAGGACTAGCGGCTCTGGCGCTGCGAGCTTGGGTTCAGTCGCAGGTTCCGTCATCGGAGCGATTGCGGGCTCTGACATCGGCTGCGCGCTCGTCTCCGACGTCGAGGTAGCCTCAGACTCGCCCGCATCAACTTCGTCGGGTACCGCGGCAGTTTGGGTTGGCGGAACAACGCTTTCTTCAGGCGACTGCGCGCCGACCGGTTCTGCGAGCGGATCGGATGCGGCGGCGGGCGGCGACGCTGGCTGATTCGCGGCGAACCCGCCAGCTTCCATGTACTTCGTCATGATGGATCTCATCATGTCGCGCTCGAAGACGCGATTCGGCTGCGTCTCGTCGAGCTGGTGCCGCAGCCGATTCATTTCCGGCTGATTGTGATTGAGGCTGAGCGAGCTCTCCGTGTGATGCAGCGCGAGTTCCGTATCGCCAGCAGCGATTGCATCGAGCGCCTTCTGATTGTGGTTTGCGGTCAGACGATCGCGGCTGAACGGAAGGGTTCCTTCGCGTGCACCGATGCGTACGGCCTCAGCGAATTCGATACCTTCCTTGCCCCACACTTGCGCGATCGCATCCTTCATGATCGTTGGCGTGATGAGGAAGATGATCTCCCGACGTTCGATCTTGTCGTCTTGCCCCCTGAACGCGGCGCCAAGGATCGGCACGTCGCCAATGCCGGGTACCTGTCGGCGATTCATCGTCGTCGTCTCCTGGTAGAGACCGCCGATGACCAGCGTCTGGCCGTCCTTCACGCGGACGTTCGTCGTGACCTCACTGGTCTTCTCATCTGGGATGATCTGACCACCGCCCTCATCGGTCGTGACCGAGCGCAACGTGGCTTCACTCACGCTCGGCGCGAGTTCCATGCGAATGGAACCGTCGCGAGCAATGAAGGGACGGAAGACGAGCTTCACGCCCGTATCCAAGAATTGCACGGTTTGTGTCGTCGTCGTTTGGGTCGACGTCGTCGACAGGTAGCCGATCCTCTCGCCGACGAGGATCTGAGCTCGCTGCCGATTCAGAGCCAAGACTCGCGGTCGGGCGATGATCAGCGAGTCGGTCACTTCGTCGAGCACTCGCAGGAAGACCGATACGTTGTCACTAATGACGCCAACCTTGAGTCCGCCCGGCTTGCCGGTTTGACCCACGGTCGAGCTAATGCCCTGAGCCTGATTGTTCGACGGCTGGAATCCGAGCTTGTCGGTGCCCTTCGCCCCCGGCGTGTTATTTCCCTGAATGAGGTTGTTCACGACGCCGAGTGGATTCACGAAGTCGGTGAAGTCAACATCGCCAATGACCGTAAAGTCGACACCGAAGGCGTTGTCCTCGTTCACGCGCGTCGAGACGATCGTGCTTTCGACAGCAACCTGCGTCGGCGGCGTATCGACGTCCGCCAGCAGGTCCGCGATCGATTGAAGGTTCTCGGGATAGTCATTGACAACGAGCATTCCTTGGAACGCCCATGTGTCTTCACCCACGTTGCCGAGATCAGTCGCGATTCCCTTCTCGACGTTACCGACGTATGCGACCTTTCCCGTGTCAGAGAGCAGTGGCGCGACAAACTCATTCGCGTCCTTCGGATTCAAATACTCAAGCGAGAAGCGGCGGCTCTCGCGCTTGCGCCTCGCGAGCTGCATCTGCTCCCATTCCTCACGTGTGTAGACGTAGATGAAGTTGCCGGTTTCTTCGTAGCGAAGATCGAGCGCCTTCAGGATCACGTCGAGCGCCTCGGTGACAGTGACGTCGAAGAGATTCGCCGTCACAGTGCCCGACACATTCTTGCCCGTGATGATGTTCCGCTGTCCCTGGATCGAGAGCATCTGCAGCGCCTGCGCGATGTCTGTCTCTTGGAACTGGACGTTGAAGACTTCCTTCCCGCCTGATCCTGGTGAGATCGGCGCTTGCGGCGCCGATGCTGGCAGCGCACCGCTCTGTGGTGCCGACGACTTCGGCGCTTTTGCGCCCGGCATAGGCCCCGCGGACGCCGTCGTCTTCGGAGCCGTCGGTCGCGGCAGTGCCTGTGTGCCAGCGTTGCACACGACAGCGAGCGGCAGAATGAACATCGCCCCAGGAAGCAGGGTCGGGAACGCAGTCCGAATCGAGCGGTAGTCTTCGCGCATGTGCATGGTCCCTCGGAAGACCCCGCGTGGAAGCGCCGGGTCACCATCGCGCTGACGACGCATGCCAACCGGTCCGTCCGGCGGGCAGTCATCGCGCGGAACGTTTCCGGACGCGGCGAGCCTGAAAAGGCACGGCGCGGATTCGGACGCTCTCGCACAGGTTCACTCGACCGAATCGGCGGCAGACTTTGCCTCACCCGCAGGATCGGCAGTCGTTCCCAGGTTCGGCTTGCGCTGGCTGGCGCGATCAAGCGGAACAAACGGATCGCGCTGAGGAGACAGCGGCAGCGCAAGCGGCACCGATGGGGGAACCGACCCCACGCGCGGCGGTGGCTCGGAAGCAAGAAACCGAGGATCGTCAGCGATCGCAGTGCGAGGAATGCTGGTCAGGATTCGAATTCTCGCCCAGAAAAGAAGCCCCATCGGCTTCACCCAGAGCGCGCAGGCCGCAAAGCCCAACAGCGCGACCGCGCCCGCACGACTGCGAGCTCTCGGGCGCTCGCGCGCGGAAGTTCTCATGGCGCGGAGTTCCCTACGTCGGCGATGAAGACGAAGTGAAGCATCGCGCTCTGGAGGCGCGCCTCAACGCGAACCGAACCGTCTTCTTGAGCGGCGAATTCGATTTCTTCGAGCGTACCCAGCGGTGCCGAGTCGAGCGCGCTGAGGAACCGCGTCAACTCGAAATAGCGCGCGTTCCGGATCACAAGAGTCGTCCGTTCATCGAGCCGTCGGAATTCGAAACCATCGCGCGGCGCTGGCTGCGCGTCCTTTTCGGCGTTCGGAAGCGCCTCGCGCAGCGCGATCAAGCGCTCGCGTTCCGCGCGCGCTCGCTCGGCTCCGAGGACCGCGGCGTCCGCTCGCGCTGCGTGACGCTCGAGCCCCGCTGCTGCGTCATCGATCGCGTCCACTTCAGAGAGCGTTGGCACTATCACGCTGAACGCAAGCGCCGCCACCGCGGACACAGCAAGTGAAAGCGGCACCCACGGAGGCAGTCGATCACCGTGCATCGGTGTCCTCCGTCGGTACGAGCGTGAGTTCGAACGCTTGGTCGCGAGGCACGTCAAATCGAACGATCGATTGGGTTACCTCAGTGATCTGAAACATCGGCGCCAATGACCGCAGCGCGTCGGCAAGAAGCACAGCGTCGGCTCCAGTCACGCTTACTTCTGCTTGCATCCATCCAGCGCGTTCGACACAACGCACGCGGGACAGAAACGCTCCCTCCGGCAGCGGTGCTATCGCGGCAGCGAGGAGTGTCGCGAGCGGCACTCGTTCTCGTTCAGAATGCCGCTGCGCGAGAGCCGCAGACTCTTCGTCAATCCTTCGCTCTAACACCCCGCGAGCCTCATCGGCCGCGAGCGTTCGCCCAGCAGCGAGCTGCGCCAACTCAAGACGTTCCGTCGCCTCCATCCGCGCTGTTTCCGCACCAGCAGCGGCAATTGCGCCGATCAGGACGAGTCCGAGCGCTGTGCGCGCTGAATACGAGAGCTTCCTCACACGAAGAACACGATCGCGGACTGCGGATGGCAAGAGGTCGACTGCGTTCGCTCTCACGCTGCCTCCCGGTCGAGTCGACCCGACGCATCGCGCATCGCCCGACGCGTCGTCCGACGAAACGAAAGCCCGAGAACACCCGCCCAATCCCAAGGGCGATCTTCGCGCGCTACCCGCGCCGTGATCGCGCGCCACGCTGTGCCGATCGTTGACTGCGCGTCATCGAATCGAACCGGCAGGCCACACGCTTGCTCAAGCGCAGCACTGAGCGCGGCGTCTTCCGCACGCGCACCGCCAAGTCGTATCTCGGTTGCGCTCCCACACCCGGCAACATAAGGCAGGCCGTCGTGCAGGCACTCCGCCACAGCTCCGGGAAGGAGATCGATTTCGTCGATGCAACGGCAGTACGCGATCCTCTCACCAACCAAGAGCATCACAACCGCGCCACGAAGCGACGAGTCGATTGCAAGGCGTACGCGATCACGATCCGCGCCACGCCGGTACATGCGGCTGCACGCTCGAGCGGCGCTCACGAACGATGGCTCGGCGGCCTCGGGCAAGATTCCGCAATCGATGAGTGGGTGCAGCAGCGCTTCGACCATGAGGCGGTCAGCAACGATCGCAGCGACTTCGACGCGACCCGATTGCGGTGCACAGAGCGATTGCCCAGCAGTAGTCGACGCGGCAACCGTGGAGGGCGGCGAAAGGCGCAGAAAGCCCGCTTGCGGCGCCGCGCATCCGAAGCGCTGCGGTGCCTCACGCTCGATCGCTGCACGGATCGAATCGTCGTCATCGTCGTCGACCATCATGGTTTCCGCGCGCGCCGCCGCGAACGGCAGGCCGACGACACACGCGCGACCTTGGAAACCGTTACTTCGCAGCACGCGGCCTATCAACTCCGCTGAACGCTCGGGGCGCGAGGGATCATGCGCAACCCGTGCCGCCGCAACCACCTCACCCGAACGCACCTCGACCTGAGCGAGCCGAGCGACGTCATCGCGGTACTCGATTGCAATCGGCCCAAGACCGCGGGCCCATGGCGCTTTGAACGACGCGCTGGTCCAGGCAGACGAAAACGTTAGTAGTGATTTCATAGCGTTCGCGCCAGCCGTCGTCCGTCAGCCGCCGACCACAGAGCCCCCGACTTCAAGCTCGGGCGTCGCATTCGTGATGTCCGCAACAGAGACCTTGCCCGTCACGCCGTCGATCGTGATCTCGTACGCAACACCACCGCCGCGCACGACGATCGTGCCACCGGTCCCCGGTTGCCCGGATGAGGTCACGGTGCCGCCCAGTTCGTCGTAGGTGATAGCCGTTGCACCGCCGTCGAGATCGACGCTCGCGATGAACGCTTTCCCGAATCGCTCGTCGCTGTACAAGTCGGCGATGTAGTTTCCATTGGTGCCGCTCGGTGCCAGCGGGTCTTGCACATACACCGCGCTATTCGCGTCGAATGGGGCCCCCAGCTGACTCTCGGCAAGTTTCACGATGCACCAGCCACGGAAGCGTCCGTCCTGCTCGGTATCGGGCAAGAAGACAAGTCGCCGATGCTCTTGGTTGGCGAGCGCGTCCGACTGCGCAAACGTGAGATCGGCGATGAGGCGCCGGATAGCTGCTTGCGTGTCGAAGTCGTCGCGATCACCGAGCATCGGGATCAGGAGAGCACCCGATGTGCCCAAGATGGCGATGACAATCAATAGCTCAATGAGCGTGTAACCGAAGCGACGTACCATGGCTCCCCTCCGTGCCCCCGGCAGGCGAATGCCCGCGTGAACGAACCGGCGCGAGCTTACGGTTGTGGCGGTTGCTGAGGCGGTTGCTGCGGCGTTGGCTGAGCGACCGGTGGCGAGATCGGTTGCTGTGGCTGCTGCTGTGGCTTCATCACGTCTCGCAGCTTGATGTAGTCGATGTCGAGCTTGATGTCGCCCGGATTTCCTAGCAGCACCTTCATCTTGCCGCCGTTGACGAACGTGAGCAGTCGTTCAACGTCCAGCCGCAGCGCTTTCAGTTCTTCGTAGATCTTGAGCTGTTGCAATCCAGCGTCAGGCACGCCTAACGTCTCTCCGGAACGCGAAGTCGACTGCGGCGCGGCGTACGCCGTACTCGCCGTCGGGTCACCCACGACGTTGGTCCACACAAGGGCGGCAACGACCACCGCATTGACGGTGAGAATCGCATTCAGGTACGTCAGTCGTTGGCGATCCGCGCGCATGATTGAGCACTCCTCGAACGCCGCAGCTGCGGCAGGCAATGTTTGCTCATCGACCGAGGCAGCGACGCTCGTGAGGAGAGTTCCGGCTTTCGCGCGGACTTGCTCGCCGACGTCGAGAGAGAAACGACGGCCGCCGCGGTTCCCCGCGGCGGCCGTCCGAGTGTCGATTCAGGCAATCAGACGTTCTGTACGTCTCGGATTACCAGGTATCCGGATCGATGGGGTTGCCTTCCGAGTCGTTCGGAAGGGTCGGACCCGACGTGTCGTACGCGACCTTGAGCGTGACACCGTCCCACACGAAGCTCCAGTAGCTGGTCGGGAGCGTCGGAACGCTCTGCAAGTATTGGAAGCCTCCGTTGGCGGTGTCAACCGTCGTGAGCAGCGTCATCAGCGCGTCAGCGTCGGCAGAGCCAACGAGGTTGTCGCTACCGTTCTTGATGCGGTAGAGCTCAACCTGGCTGCGGATGGTCTGCAGCTGGCTCTTCACCGCCGAGACCTGAGCGTCCTGCGATGCATTCGTGAACTGCGGGATCACGATGGCTGCCAGGATGCCGAGAATCACCACGACGATCAGAATTTCGATCAGAGTGAAGCCACTACGGCGACGAGCATGAGTCGGAAGATGCATTCTGACTCCCCTTTCGTTGGGACCTTCGCGCGAAGGTCGTAACTGCGGGAAAATCGTTTCGCGACCTAAGGAGGCTCGACGTTCGACTTCCCCAAACTCCTTACACGCGGATCCAACGCGGACCCGCCACCATTCAACGCGTCGCAAGACAAACGACACGAAGCACAGGGGGACCATCGGATTCAATCAGCGAGTGGTTGAGGGCCTGGCTCGCACAATCGCTTTCGTACGCGTCACAGTCGGAATGCATCGCCGCGTTGAACGCGCTGGAAGCGCCAGCTCATGCGTTTCCGGACCGTTCAGCACGCTGGCGACGCCTCAAGCTGAATTGCGACGCGATAACTGCGATCGAGTGCAGCGCACGACATCACAACCCCGCGCCGAGCGACGATCCCCCGCGCCTCAAAGCCGACGCTCACTACCATGCCTTCGGGCAATCGCTCGCATGCGTCCGCGAACACGTGATCGCCAGCATGCTCGATGCTCGTGAGCTCGTGCATGCGTCCAAAGTTCTCGCCTACGAGCCCAAGGGCGGTAGCGACTCCGTCGAGGCGTGCCGACGAGTGCAGCCGCGCTGATGCAAAGGCCATGGTTCGTTTCTCCCGCTTGTATTGAATGGAACAGCCGACCCGGTTCGGTCACGGGTGCTTCGGCAGGCGCAAGGTGCTCCTTGAGCGAGGCCTCGGCATCGCCGAAAACAAGCGAGGCGTCGTTACCATTCACCAAACCATGCTCCGCATCCGACCCTTTCACGCCCTACGCCCCGCCGGAAACCGCGCGGCGCTGGTGTCGTGCCCGCCGCCAGACCAGCTGCCAGGTGCGGTGCCAAATGCGAGCGACGAAACGAACGCCGCGTCGCCTCAGTCGTTCCAGCATGTCGTCTGTGCGAGCAGCGCGCGTGACGCCGCCGCGGTCGTTCAGCGCCTCGTCGAGTCGGGCGCACTCTTTGCCGATCCTGAGCCGCACGTGTACGTCTATCGAATCTCGCGCGATGGTCACCGGCTGTTCGGCATTGTCGCGTGCATCGAGTGCGCCGATCTCGACGGGCATACCGCGCGAGAAACCGCCGCACCATGGCGCGAGCCAGCCGTCGCGCAGTACGACGACGACGAGCAAGGAACGATCGCGTCCATGGCTGTGTGCGACATGAACGAGCGCCCGATTTTTCATTTCAACGCTGGCGATGGAACAACCCATACCGCGTGGCTCGCACACGATTCGGCTCGCTACGTTGCGGCGTTCGCAGCGCTCGCTGGCCGCGCTCGGCTTGTCGTCTCCGGCGCAACCGCTGGCGATGGACGTGTGCTCGCGGTCCTCCTCGATCGCAGCCACGTTTCCGCAGGCGCATGTGGTGCCGACCACGGCCATCCCGTTCCTCGCTGCGGCTTGTTCGTGCAGCGCTCGGTCCTCGTGCCCTAACAAACTAGCTGAACGATCGCAACAAGAGGAAGGGTCTCGCCGCATGAAGGTGCTCATCGCCGATCGCTTCGAAAGTTTCGCGGTTGATGGCCTCAAGGCTCTCGGATGCGATGTCGAACTGCACAGTGAGTTGACCGCCGGCGAGTTGCCACAGGCGCTGGCGGACAAGCGTCCGAACGTCTTGATCGTGCGATCGACGCATGTGACCGCGAGCTCGCTCGCCGCGACCGACCGACTTGCGCTCGTCGTTCGCGCCGGATCGGGCACCGATTCGATCGACGTCGTGGAAGCGAGCAAGCGCGGCATCTTCATCGCCAATACACCCGGGCGCAATGCAACGGCGGTTGCTGAACTGGTCTGGGGACTGATCCTCGCCTGCGATCGGCGGATCCCTGACCAGATGGTCGATCTCCGCGCTGGACATTGGAATCGCGCGGAGTACGCACGAGCGCAAGGCCTCTTCGGGCGCACACTCGGCATCGTCGGCTTCGGCCGCGTTGGGCGCGAAGTAGCCGCGCGCGGCAAGGCCTTCGGCATGCGCGTGGTCGCGTGGAGCCCAACGCTGACCGAAGCTCAATGCGATGCCGCCGGAGTCGACTACGTCGCGAACCTCTCGAACCTCGCGCGGCTCGCCGATGTCGTTTCCGTCAGCGTCGCGGCCACAGCGTCGACCGACGGGCTTATCAGTACGAAGTTCCTACACGCCATGCGGCGCGGCGCGATCCTTGTGAACACAAGTCGTGGAACAGTGATTGATGAGAAAGCGCTGGCGAAGGCGATTCCCGAGAAGGAGCTTCGCTGCGGACTTGATGTCTTCCAAGACGAGCCGAATGGTTCCGCAGGCGAATTTTCCAATCCGCTCGCGCGCATGCCTGGCGTCTATGGAACACACCACATTGGCGCGTCGACCGACCAGGCGTTGCGGGCGACCTCTGCCGAAGCGGTGCGCGTCGTTCAGGCGTTCGTTGAGGGCAACAGCATTCCGAACTGCGTGAATCGTGCGGCGGCGACCCCCGCGACCGCAGTGCTCACGGTGCGGCACCTGAACCGCCCCGGAGTTCTCGCTCACATCTTCTATACCTTGGGCCAAGCCCAGATCAACGTCGAGGAAATGGACAACGTGATCTACGAGGGCGGCGAGGCTGCGTGCGCCAAAGTTCACCTTTCGCGTCCACCGAGCGAAGAACACATCGTCACGATCCGCAAGAATCCGAACGTGCTCGGGACGGCACTCACGCTGATCAAGCGGTAGCGGTAAATTGTGCGTCCCATGCCGTCCGACGCACCACGCAAGCACAATTTCTCCGCCGGTCCTTCCACGCTTCCGGACGACGTGCTCATGGCGGCACGCGACGACATCTGGTCG
Source organism: Phycisphaerae bacterium (assembly GCA_034440475.1). Lineage (GTDB taxonomy): Bacteria > Planctomycetota > Phycisphaerae > Phycisphaerales > SM1A02 > JAEUIT01. The sequence continues at coordinate 28,246 of JAWXCC010000126.1, forward strand.
CTCCACGGCACCGGCATCGGAATTCTCGAACACAGTCACCGCGGCGCAACGTTTGATCGTGTGCTGCACGAGACGTTCGCCGCACTTCGCACCGTATCGGGAATCAGTGATGACTATGAAATCGTCCTAATGCCCGGCGGTGCCACGGTGCAGTTCGCGCTCCTTCCTATGAACTTCTTGCGGCCCGGACAGAAGGCCGCGTTCGTCGACACGAGCATTTGGACCCGCGTCGCCTATGACCAAGCGGTGAAGCAAGTGCCGTCGACCTACATCTGGACGGCGAAGTCGACCAACTACGACCGCATTCCCAAGCCGGGCGAACTCCCCGATTGCTCGGGCTATGGCTATGTGCAGTACTGCACGAACAACACCGTCGAAGGCTCGCAGTTTCTGGGTCCGCTCGAGGTGAACGCGCCGACAGTGTGCGACGCATCAAGCGACATCTTCTCGCGGCCGTACGACTATTCGAAACACGCCATCGTGTTGGCGTGCGCCCAGAAGAACCTCGGACCGAGCGGCAACACCGTGATGTTCATTCGTCGCGATTGGCTTGAGGCGTCGCGCGACGACGTCTCGCCGATTCTTTCCTTCCGCGAAAACGCGAAGGCCGAGTCGCGCCTCAACACGCCGAACACCTTCGGAATCTATCTCATCGGACAAGTGTGCCGCTGGCTCATCGCGCAAGGTGGCATGCCCGCGATGGGGAAGCGCAACGCAGAGAAGGCGAAAATCCTCTACGACGCGATCGACGGCTCAGGCGGGTTCTACAAGGGCACGGCGCAGACTTGGTGCCGATCCATGATGAACGTGACATTCCGCATCGCAAACGAATCGCTCGAAGCCCACTTCATCGCCGAGGCGACCGATCACGGACTCGACGGACTCACCGGACACCGCTCCGTCGGAGGCATGCGGGCGTCGATCTACAACGCTGTGCCCAAGGCAGCGTGCGAGGCGTTAGTCGGCTTCATGCAGGAGTTTCAGCGGCGAAACGGGTGACTCGGTTGATGAATCTACAAGCGGCGCCGCCGCATCCTCCCCCGATGGCTCTGCATCGGGGGAGGGGGATCATTGGCGTAAGCCGCCGTAGAGCCGATCACGAGGGTGAGCAACAAGACGGGAATCGAAACTAACACCGGCCATGTCCAGCGCAATACACCGCGGGCGAATCCGCCCGAACGCGCATAGTCAAGTCAGCTCATGCCGCTGGAGGCCGCGCCGCATTCCGGACACAGACCGTTGTCGGCGAGACCCTCGATCAGATAGAAACATCGCGAACAGCGCGGCGGATAGTCCTCGACTTGCCAAGGTTGGGTCGGAGGCAGCACATCGTTCATGTCGGAATCTCCGTAACTAACGCCTCGCGGCCCATCGGTAACTCGAATCGATCACGGGTTCGCGTATAATCCGTTCCACCCATGCGTCCAACTGCGAGGAGCTTCGCCGGATCGACGTGCATGCGGTCGTGGCGAAACTCGTCCGCGATGTGAATCATGATGACGCGGCCGATGACGAGAGTGCCAGCGCCCGGCTTGTTCGGTCCGAAACGCAGCACTTGAAACGTTTCGCATTCGAATGCGATCGGGCTTTCAGCGACACGTGGCGCGCGAACACTGACGCCTAGTAGCGGCGTCAGTTTCGTGAGATCGAATTCGCTCTCACCGTACGGCAAGTCTTCCGCGGCAGCGACGACGCGCTTGATGGTCGATTCAGTTGCAAGTGAAATCGTGAAGACGCCAGTCCCGCCTTCCCACGTCGGCTTGCAGTTCTTCAGCGTGTCCTTCTCGTTGCCATCGCCATCGTTGCCAGGACAGAAGCCGAGCATCATCGGATCGCTCGACAGCGCGTTGAAGAACGAGAACGGCGCGAGATTGAGTCTTCCATCCGCCGATTGCGTTCCGACAACCGCGATCGGACGAGGGACAATCGCACCTATCAGTAGGTTGTAGCGAAGGCGAGGTGCGATTTCATCGGGTCGCAACTGCATGTCGCGAGTGTAACGATCACGGCTGCACGATCGCGTCCAAGAGGCCTCGACACGCGCCGTCGATCAGCGTGTACATCGACTCGAATCCATCGCGGCCACCGTAGTAGGGGTCAAGCACTTCTTCGGCACGAGAAGCGGGATCGAAGCTGAGAAGCAGTTGGACCTTTGAGCGCGGCGCGCCCATGTGAAGAAGATCGCGCTCGTTCGTCCGGTCCATTACGATGAGGCGATCGAAGCGGGCGAAATCAGCCGCCACAACCTGCCGCGCGACACTTGGCAAGTGCACGCCGCGGACCGCTGCAACTTGGCTCGACCGACGATCGGGTGGTTCGCCGGCGTGCCAGCCGCCGGTGCCCGCGGAGTCCACTTCGAAGAGATCCGCCACGCCACGCGCGCGCGAGAGATGCAGAAAGACGCCCTCAGCGACTGGGCTGCGACAGATGTTTCCCATGCAGACGAAGAGGATGCGCGCTAGACGCGGTACGGAGGTGGGCATCTATCACGATGCTATCGAACTGGATTCGTTGAGTGCGATGCGCTATGCTGGACCCCTCTCGCTCTTTGACAACCCATCTTTCGGAACTCGGGGCCGATCTGGAATCGACCGGGCAGGGAAGGCTTGACGCAGCGCGTCGTGGAGCATGCTTGCCACGCTAAAAGTATGCACAATTTCAACTGCCAATACGCAGTACGCTCTCGCGGCCTAATTGACCGCGCAGTGACTTCGCTTGACGCCTGATGAGGCGAGGCACTGACAAAAATCAGGCTGGTTCTGCACGCTGGCATGCCCAGGCAGAACGAGAACTGTGCATGCCAAGGTTCATCCACACGCCGTCGTCGACGGAGGGATAGACCGAGACAAAAACGACGACTACACGCGTAGAAGCGGCTTGCTGACTGTTCCGACACCGGGGTTCAACTCCCCGCGGCTCCACTGCGCGAAGCCCGCCCCTTTGGGCGGGCTTCGCTTCGTTAATCGTTTGAGCGCTCCGTAGCGGCCATTCGGCCGCACACTCGCTGTGCGCG
>JAWXCC010000127.1:0-29030 GCA_034440475.1 Phycisphaerae bacterium
CGCTCATTCGAGCGCTGCTTCTTCTTCTCGCGAGCCTCGACCTCGGTCGCATCGATCTCTTTGCGCTTCGCTTGATCGCCCTTAGCCCGGGTCTCGCGAACGTGCCGCACCAGTGATCGCTCGAACCGTTCGCGCTCCTCGGGGCGCATCCACGTGCGAAGATCGGGTACCGGTACTGGGACTAACAAGACGTCGGCAATCCGCGCGATCCGTTGCCAGCGCGAGCGCTCTTCCGCCTCGGTTGCGACGAGCGAGAAGCTCTCGCCGAATCCGCCGCCATGCCCCGCGCGTCCGACGCGGTGGACGTACTCCTCGGGCATGAGCGGCACGTCGTAGTTGATGACGGTCCTGATCGCGGGAATATGCAGTCCGCGCGCTGCGATGTCCGTCGCCACTAACACAGCCGTGCGCCCTGCGGCGAACTCTGACAGCGCGAGCTCGCGCTGTGTTTGGGAACGATCGCCGTGCAACAGTCCGGTTGTCACCCCGTGGTTGCGCAACGCTTGGGCGACCCAACCCGCCCGACGGCGCGTTCGCACGAACACGAGAACGCCGCGCCGCTTCGCGCCGACGATCAGCGCCAGCGTCAGCGCGGTCTTGAATCCGTCGTCGACTTCGTACAGCGTCTGACCGACGTGCGCCGCCGGTCGCGTATGACGTCCCGTTTCGATCCGCACCGGCGAACTTGAGAATTTCGCCATGAGTTCTTCAACGATGGGTGGAAAGGTCGCGCTCAAGAAGAGCATCTGCCGGTCGGGTGGCATGCGGTCAAGTACACCCTCCACTTGAGGCAAGAATCCGAGATCAAGCATGCGGTCGGATTCGTCGACCACAACGTGCCGCACCTGCGCGAGCGACAGCGCGTCGGCATCGAGCAGTTCCCGCACACGACCAGGCGTGCCTGCGAGGAAGTCGATTCCGTCTTCAATCATTTCACGCTGCGGCGCCAACGGAGACTTTCCCCACACCGCGCCGACACGCAGGAGCGATCCGCGCGTGAGTGCGTTCGCATCTTTCGCAACCTGCTGTGCCAACTCGCGGGTCGGGCACAAGACGAGTGCTCGAAGGCGTGTGCGTGGATCCACACGCTTCGCGGACTTTCCGCCACCGCGCTTCCGCGGTCCCCTCAGAATCGGCGGCGGGTCCGAGAGCAGCCGATGTGCGATCGGAAGGACGTACGCCAGCGTCTTCCCGGTACCGGTGGGCGCGAGTCCGATCACGTCCTTCCCGTCGATCGCGGGCGGCACGAGAGCAGCCTGAATTGGCGTCGGCTCGGTGAATCCGAGTGCGTCGAGTCCGCGGCGAACAACGGGATGAAGGCCAAGCGCGTCAAACGGCATCGCGGCATCGTACGACGGCAGCGAGACGAGCCATGTTCGAATGATGTTGCTGAATCACTGCTCGCTCGAGCGATGCGTGCTCAATCCAACCGCGCAACCGACCGATGAACGCGGTCAGTCCGCCACTGAGGGATCGTTTGAGGAGATCGTCATGGAGCGTCGCCGTCACTTCGGCACGCGCGAGTCAGCAGCATCATCCAAGGTCAACGTCACCCTACGGCCGCCGTTCTGCGTGCGATTCCTGCACGATCCCAGTGACGCGATCGACGGATTTCCGACGCTTGAGCTTCATCCCCTACCGAACGAAGCGGCGCTCCGATCGCTCGCCGCATTTCCTCTGAGCGGACAGACCTTCGTCGTCATCGACGCACTCCGCACGTTTTGCGGGCGTGGCGAGCACATGTCGCTGGCGCTGCGGCAGCGATTCGACGAGGGTGGACTCTCACGCAGTCTGGTCGTTGATTTCGCCCAGCTCCTTGAGCTCGGTCGCCTCCCCCACCGTCGCATGACCGTCGCAGCGATCGGCGGCCCAGTTGACATCTCGGACGCACTCGCGCTCGAACGCGCCGTGGTCAGCGGCTCGGCGCCGCTCGACGCAGAGCTTCGCGCGGAAGCGATCCTCCAGTGCTCGCCGCGCCGCGCGGTGTGGGGTCAGTTTCGTGACGTTCACCGCGCCCGTCGTTTCGCTGGCGACGCAATCGCATCTGCGCTGAGATCCATGATCGCGATGGATGCCATTCTCGAACGCCCAGCCGACACAGTCATTCGCGAACTTCTCGGCCTCGACAGCGCGGGCTGCACGATCCGCCCGCGCGACATCACCGTCGAGGACGACCTCGTCATTGTGCCGCTTCGCTCGACGCGTACGGGGCGCGTTGAGCGGAGCGTCGCGATCGACCTGATCACGTCGCGATGGTACGTGTGATTCTCAGTCATTCGAAACGTCAACCTGCGCGCTCCACGCAGGCGATCGCGATTGTGCGACCTTGCCGCGCGCATCTGAGGGTCGCTCGCGGTTCTCATCGTGGAACCGGTCACAAAAGCAACCGATCCTCATGCTGACAGATGGACGCCAATGACGGGTCGCCGGAGGGACGACCCGTTGTTGGTTTTTGGACTCGGTCATTCATCGGTGGTCGGACGGCGGCTTCGGCGGCGACGCGGGAGAAGACGCCGATACTGGCGGAGTTGGCACGGCGCGCGCTGCCTCGCTTCGCTGCAACTTTGCTGCCCACATGATTCCGCCAAGCAAGTGCTGCCGAAAGAGCGGCTCTGAGTACGACTCCTTCGTGTGTCCAAGTGCCGTGTACCACGCCCGGCCGCCGTCGTATTCGTGATACCACGCGATCGGGTGGTCACCCATCGCGAAAGCACCGGGCTTGTAACTCGACTCATCAAGCGCTGCGAGAACCTTCACGTTTGCCCGTGGATTGTCGCGAAACGCATACCACTCGTCGGTACGTTCCCAGCGTTCGGGCAACATCGACGTAGAAACATGTTCACGGTCTTCGACATGCACTATCGCTTGCTGAATGTCAGGATGGCCTTTGAAGTACGCGCCGACTAACTTTGCGTACCACGGCCATTCGTACTCGGTATCTGACGCTGAGTGCACCCCAACGTAGCCGTTGCCAGCGCGAATAAACCGCTCAAACGCAGCTTGCTGTTTTTCGTCCAGCACCTCGCCCGTCGTCGACAACCACACGACCGCGCGGTAGCGCTTGAGATTCTCGTCGGTAAACGTCGAGGCATCTTCCGTCGCATCCACCTCGAAAAGCACCGTCGCGCCGTCTTTGCCCGACTCCTTTCCCAGTTCGCGAATCGCCGCAATACCTTCGGGAATCGACTCATGTCGAAATCCAGTGGTCTTCGAGAAGACGAGGACGCGGGGCGGTGGCGGCGCAGCGGCACTCGGCGTTTCCGTCGCCGTGCCGGACGCCGAGAGACCGAGCCAGAGCGACAAAGAGGCCAGAAGGATTCCGACTGACGCGAGAACAAGGCGACTCATCTTTGGATTCCAATGATCGTGTTGATCGCAACGAGTCTGTCAGCGGCCTGCACGCATGACCATGCGGAACCGCAGCGCTCGTGCTTCATTGCCATATCGCCGCAGGAGCCTCTCGCGCACCGCGCGCAGTCCGCCGGTGGTGAACGCGTTTTGTTGCATCATGCCAAGCAGCGCGAGGTCGAGTACGGCCGAGCGCATCCAGTCGATGTCGCGTCCGTATCCGCTGATCGCGATCGCTCCCGTCGCCTTGAGGAACTTCTGCATACGCGCCTCGTGCACAACCAAGGTGCGACACGACGAGAAGTGGAACACGCGCCCCTTGCATCGGCCACGGAGCACTTCTTCGAGCTCGTCGAGTGTCACGTGATTGCCCCGCACGCGCAGGTCGCCGAACTGGATCTCGCCCTCAATGCCGTGGAGCGCGAGGTAGAGGATCGGGTATTCACCGTGCTGGCGCTGCGTCCACTTTTCGAGGTAGTGGAGGAAGCTGTCCTGTGTCGCGACATGCCGGTGGATCGAAGGGATCTTCAGCGGCGACGAACGCAAGAGCCCTAGTAACGAGAAGACCGACGGCGACTTAGCGAAGCCGGTCCAGTCGGTTTCGAGACAGAAGATTCCGCGGGCTTTCGCGTGGGCGAGGGTGTAATGCTCCTCGCGCGTCATTGCTGTTCTTCCTCGACCGGAACGGGGTAAGGTCTGCACAGTGGACCGATCATTCGCGACCTCCGCCATCGGTGGTTCCGGATCCAGCGGCGTCATCGCTCCCCGCCCACCGCTCCCACGCTCGTTGATCAAAGGTAAAGAGCTGCGCTGCGCGGTGGCGAACGCCACGCTGGAAGATCGGAAGCTCTTGGAGTATCCCGGTCGGCCGAAGCTCGACGAGTTTGCGGCGGAAGTTTCCGCGGTCGATCGACGCGCCGAGGAGCCGTTCGTAGAAGAGACGAATCGCGCTGAGCGGGAACGGATCGGGCAGCAGTCCGAACAGCGGCGGCGACCGACTCGCCGCATCGCTCGATCCGAAGTCGTCGCACCTGGTCCGAAGGAGGTGCCGCGGCAGCAGGCGTCGCGTCACCGGGTCGTTGACGATTTCGTTCGACAGAGCACGCCGAGCAGCTTTGACGATCACGGCGTGGTCATCGACGAGCGCAGGCAACTCTTCGAGCGGATACCAGCCGCCACCGCCGATTGCGCCGCTGCCCGCCGCCGGGATGGTTGGCTCCGTGCTGTGCGGGTTCGCAGCGCGCACGATTGACCAAGACCCTAGGGCGATCTCACGCTGGCCCGGATGCCGCGCTGGATCACTGAAGACTCCAAAGCTCGCCCGACGCAGCACATCACGCGCGAAAGGCATCGCATCGATGAGCGCCCGAACGGCAACCAGTTCATCCTCGTTCGAGCGCAGCCCGCGCATGGGAAGGTGCGACGTGCCAGCCGAACCAGATTCGATCCATACGGAGAGCCGATCGCCGATGAGCCGGTACTGAACGACAACGACGGCAACGGAAACCAGCGACGACTCCATGAGTCAATTTGACGCGACGCGACGCATGGAGTCAAATCGGCCCCAACTCGCAGTTCGTACGCCTCAACCTAGAGTGTGCAGGAATGCCCCGTAAGACGACGAAAGAAAACACGACGACCTCGCTCCGTGTGCTCCTAAGCGGGTTCGAACCCTTCGCAGGGAGTCGTATCAACCCCTCCTGTGAGGTCTTAGACAGACTGTGCGCGGCGCCGCCGTCCGGCATTGCGATCTTTCCGGTAGTCTTGCCCGTCGTCGGATTCGACGCAATCAAGCGGCTCCTTGCCGCGATGCGGCGCACGCTGCCCGACGCGGTGGTCCTCTTAGGTGAATCAGGTCTCGCGAGCGGCATCGTGCTTGAACGGGTCGCGATCAATCTTCGCGACTACCGAATCCCCGACAACGCTGGCGTCCAAGTCCGTGACAGTCCGGTCGTCCGCGGAGGACCGGCGGCGTACTTCAGCACGCTCCCAGTACGACGACTCGTCGCTGCCTGCCGCGCGGCTGGCGTCCCGGCTGAACTCTCCCTCAGTGCAGGAAGCTTCCTCTGCAACGAGGTCATGTACGCCGCGCTCCATGCCACGGTGACGCGCGGCCCGACCGTCCCGACCGGCTTCATTCATCTACCGCAGCTTCCCGAGCAGGCGTCCAGCGGCGAAAAGACCCGACCGACGATGGCGTTAGATGTCGCGGTGAAGGGGGTCACCGGCATCCTGTTGGCCCTCGCCGATCGCGCCACCCGGTAGCGCGCCTTCAGGCGCGACGTCGACCGCTTCGTGTTCCCCGTCCCGAAGAAGAACCTCGCCACCTATTAGCCCGCCCGCCGCATCAGCGTCGGACGCACATCCCAAGGCGCGATGACTGGACGCGCGTCGGTCGTCCAGGCATCCATCGCATCAAGCAGCGGTCCGGGTGACAGCGTGCCGATGACGAGAGATTCCGCATCGGCGCCGTCGACCAAGGTGCCGCCGAGCTGAACCACCAGACTCTCGACAATCGCGGCACCTTTCCCCGAGGCCACGACTGAGACGCGGCGCGATTCGATTCGATCTCGCGCCGCTTCGAGCGCGAACCGCGCGGCCGTGCAACCAGTGAATCGCTCCCATTGTCCGAGAGACATCGGCGTGCGCGGCTGTGCTGCGATCGTGGCGTCGAGCTCAGCGAGCCCCGCCTCATAGCCTGCGAGCGCCCGTTCTTTCTTCGCAATTACGGCGTAGCGCGCGATTACTTCGCTCAGCGCTGCTTCACGCCCGCTCGTAGGCGCGTACCGCGCGACCACCCACCCGTTGTTGCGCATAAGTCGGGCTAACACGATGTTCATGTCACGTCCCGTCGGCGTCTTCTCGTGCAAGACTCGAAAGCGAGCGTCGACAATGACGCGATGTCCGGCGCGAATGAGCTTCGCGCAAAGGTCGTACTCCTCGGCGTAGAAGTGAAATGCTGGGTCATAGCCACCGACTTCGAGAAACACATCACGACGAATTGCCGCACCGCAACCGACGATGACTTCAGGCAAACCACCTGATTCATGCTTGCCGCCGGGAAGGAGAATCTCCGCGCCGATTGCGGCGACGTCGGGCGCAGCTTCTTTGATCGCGTCAATGAAACCAAGATCGAGCGGATGTGAGTCGTCGTCGAGCATGATCACCCAACGACCGCTCGCGAGTCGCACACCGTCGTTCCGCGCCGCCGCGCCGACATTCGTTCGCTTCAACAACGTCAGCGCCCGCCATCCGTTCGCTAGTCGACAGGGAATCGACACCGGCTCCACCGAAGCGTTATCAACGACGATGACTTCGGCATCAATCGCGCCGTCGAGGGCTCCAAGCCGCGCGAGCGTTCGGGCAAGCTCGACGGGACGATTGTGAGTGGGAAGGACGAAGCTCAACATGACAGACTCCACTCCTACTCACACCGCCGCGGCGCCCGAGAGCGTTGTCGACGGGGACAGACCATACGCGAGTTGCGACGCAGAGAGCCGCGCGAAGCCGCGGCGGATCTCCGCTGCGTCGATCGGAAGGTTGCCGAGCCGCTGCGCCTCGGCCGCTGCTGCTACGTTGCCGACGATCGCTGCCTGAGCGATCGAGCCACCAGCTACCAGCGTCATCGTCGCCGCAGCTAACAGCGCATCACCGCATCCAAGTTGATCGACCGCGAACGGCGCAAAGCTCGGCACGTGCTCGCCCGCGACGCGCTCGGTGTAGCGTTGCCCGTCATGCTCGCCCGCTGGGCGATCAAACGCGATGAGTCCGTCTGATCCGAGCGTCACGATCGCGGCGCGGGAGCGCGTCAGATCAAGCAGCGACCACGTCGCCGCAGCAAGGCCATCGTCGGGAAGCTGGAGCGCCTCACGAAGCTCTGATTCACTTGGGCATAAGAGATCCATCTGCGCCATCGCCAATAGACTCGCGCGCCGCCCGCTCACATCACCCGACATGATGCGAACGCGCGGTCGCAGCGCTTCACACAGTGGTCCGAGCGCAGCGGGAGCAAAGAGGCCGAGGCCGAAGTCAGCGACGATTGCTGCATCGCAACCCGACGCCGCTGATACGGCCAACTCCCTCAGCTGATCGCGCTGAGCCGCATCCATCTCCAGCCGCTGACCGAGGTCAAGCTTCATCACCTTCTGCGCGCCGACCATAAAGCGTTGCTTCTCGACGATCGGTCGATCGGACTCGATGGCGCGCACCTCGATGCCTCGCTCACCGAGTCTTCGTCGCAGGCGTTCCGAGTCGAGCGACCGCGGCAATGCCGTCACGAGAATCGGTGACGCGCCAAGGGCAGCGCAATGCTGGGCAACGATCGCAGCACCTCCGTCGAAGCTGCGACGATCGATCGGGCGAAGCGAGAGTATCGCCGACTCGCCAGCGACCTCGGCCCGATCGCAGAGAATATAGGTGTCAACAATAGTCTCACCAACAATGACTAAGCGACGCCCGCGAAAGCCTGCAACGATTCGTTCGACTCCAACGGCGTCAAGAGCATGCCGTGTAAGCAATCCGCGCACCCGACTCTGAAATGGATCGGTTCGATCTTCCATCGCCGCGATGAGCGCTGTTGACGAGAAGACGATGTCACCGGACGTAAATACAACGCGTCCGCCGTGACGCTCGACGATGCTACGTTCGAGCATGAAACGCGGGTCTTCGTTGCGTTCATACTCTTTCCCCTTCACGTACACATCTGGCCGAATGCGCTCAAGCAATTCAGCGGCCGTCGGCGCGTCGTTGATTGCGACCCAGTCGACAAAGTCGAGCGCACCTAGGTTCTCGGCGCGAAGCTCCTGCGGAATGAGCGGTCGTGCGCCACCCTTCGCCATGACTGCATCGCCGGTGACGCTGACGAGTAACCGCGAACCAAATGTCCGCGCATGGCGCAAATGCCGAATGTGTCCGGGGTGCACAATGTCGAAGCAGCCGTGGCACTGCACGACGGTTTCACCCGCCTCGCGCGCGGCCTTCACGACCGCAGCAGCCTGTTCAACCGACAGTATTTTTGAAGCGCTGCTCCGCATTGTTCCGTACCCCTTTCGCTGAGTCGCTTTTCGGCAAGGTTCGTTCAGTCACGTAACGTCGTCCCAGCGTCCATCGACAATCTCACGGAGATTGCGAGTGATTCGCTCGGGTGACCAGTCCCACCATCGCATCGCGAGCAACTTGGCAATCGTCGCGTCGTCGTACCGCTGGCGCAGCAGGCGCGCTGGATTGCCGACAAAAACTGCGTAGGGCGGCACATCATGCGTCACGACGGCGCGAGCGCCGATCACAGCGCCGTCTCCGATCGTGACACCAGGCAGGATGAGTGCCTCAAGTCCAATCCACACGTCGTTCCCAACAACGATCGGTCCGCGCTGGCGTGGTTCTCGACGCTCGTGCCAGCCCTTGCCGAACATCCAAAACGGGAACGTCGAACCCGCGTCCGGATGGTTCGCGCCGTTCATCAGAAACCGCACGCCGCTCGCAATCGAGCAGAACTTTCCTATGACCAAGCGATCGTCGGTGTCGCTCGTTTGAAAGAGCACGTTGCAAGACTCGAACGCGATCGCTTCGTCTTTGTCTCCCGCGAAGTACGTGTAGTCACCAACTGCAATGTTTGCTCGCTCAATCACATTCGCGAGGAAGACGACGGTTTCATCTCCGCGAAGCGGATGCCGCACGCAGGGATCGGGACCGACACGGGACGACTTTGGCGCGACTGTTGCGCTTCCGCTGCGCTCCGCGAGCGCAGCGCGAAGACGTTCGACCTCTGCGCGGAGGTTGCGTATCTCTTGATCGCGCAGCCGATCGGGCGCGGTGACTTCCGCCATCGTCGTCACGCTGCGATCTCCGACGTTCGCCTCGTGAGAAGCCCTGCGTAAAGCCCAACATACCGCGATGCTTGCCGCTCAAGCGTGTGCTCGCTCTCAATCTGAGTGCGGGCCGCAATCCCCAGCGAGTGCAAGTGCTTCATGTCGGATGTCGCTGCGACGATGGTCTCAGCCAACAGTGCGATGTCGCCCGTCGGAACGAGAAATCCAGTACGTCCATCCTCAATCATCTCGGGAACGCCGCCCGTCGCGTATGCAATCACTGGCGTTCCGCACGCCATCGATTCAAGCACGCCGTTCGGGAGGTTGTCTTCGAGTGTTGGCAGAACGAAGCAGTCTGCACTCCCGTACGCGATTGCTAATCGCGCGTCGTTGTCGATCACGCCCAAGTCAACCGTCGGCAGCGTTGGCGTTCGCGACCCGGTTGCGTCGCCGAACCGCAGAATGACGGCGTTGGGCACGCGACGAGCGATCAGTTCCAGTGCATCAGCGAGATGTTCATATCCTTTCCGCCGTTCACCCAATCGATCGACGCCGAACGCGATGACGACGGCGTCATCGGCAATGTCGTGCTGGTCCCGGAATGCAGCGCGCTCATGCGGCGACGCCGGGCGAAACTTCGTCGTATCGAGTCCATACGGAATCGTGCGTCGAGGATGTCGTCCAAGGATCGCGCTTTCACCCGCGCGAGCTGTGATCCACGCACTTGGTCCAACAACGGTGAGATTCGCGCTACTCCACGCTGCGCATCGTTCATCGAACAACGCCGGAACGAGCCCGAGCGGATCTTCGCGCAGTTGCGGACAGCTCGCGCATCGATCGCGATGGTGCTCGCAGCCAGCGCGATAATGACATCCGCCGGTGTAGCCCCATTCGTCGTGTTGCGTCCAGACGATCGGCTTCCCCAATCGCGCGAGACCCGCAAACGTCGTCGGACCGAGGAAGTTCGCCACCCAGTGAAGGTGGATGAGGTCGGCGTCGCGCAGCAGTGGATGCGCTGCGATCGTCGCCGATGGGCTTCCGAGCGAGAAAAGCGTATCGGTCACATCGGAGCGATTGTCGCGCACCCAACGTTGCCGCATCGCGCGTTCTCGTTCGACGTACTCCGCGTCATGCCACGGTTCGCTTGGCACTACCACGCTGTCGTCGCTTGAGTGCTTCCAGCGCACGAGCATGGTCGCGTCGATACCGGCCGTTCGGAGACCGACATGTAGCCGATATGCCGAGCGAGCCGCACCGCCGCGCACGTCGTTCGTAGCTATTTCAACCACTTTCATCAGGTGCCTCCGACGAGTGACTTGCTCGCGGGTTTGCGGAGTGAGACGCCGGTGTAGTCGACGCGCGTCAGCACTGCTGTCACACCGCGCGAAGCTAAGAACTCGTCGGTCGCGCGGCGGCAACCTTCCCAGTGACCGTAGTCGTCGATCTGAATCGCGCCGTCAGTGGCGACGAGGTGCCACAAGTGCTCGAAGCACACCTTCGTCGACTCGTACCAATCGCCATCGAGATGGAGAAGCGCGATTCGGCCGAGTCGGCGTCCGAGGAACGGCAGCGTGTCTTGGAACAGACCGGGGCGAATGATCAGCCGATCTTCGGCTCCGAAGAAGCCCGCTGCTTCGCGCACGCAACGCTCAGGTGCCGAGCAAGTGCCCGTCCCCCAACCGCTATCGGCAGCGGGAACACCGCGACGATCGGTGTCGAGTTCGCTCGGTGTCGGCATGCCTGTGAACGTGTCGAGGCACCAGACGTGCTGATTGCGGCCATAACGCCGAATGCATCCAGCGAGGAGCGCGCTCGATCCGCCGGCCGCGACGCCGCATTCGACGAAGTCGCCGCCCAGTTGGCCGACTAACACGCTGCGGGCAAGATCGTGTAGCGAGCGCAGTCGGCTCTCGGACAGCATCGTGAACGGCGCGACCGCGGCACGTGCTGCGTTGAACCACTCATCATCGTCAGCAATGTCCATCGTGACGGGCTGGTGTTCTCGCGAGCTTTTAGGTTCGGTGTCAGGGAGCTGGCCCGCGCCAGCATGTGACCAACGCCGCGCTTCTCGCCGCGCTTGCTCAGCACTCGACGCATCGCCAAGCGACTCGAAACAGCGGGCCCGCAAGTCATCCACTTCGGGCGTGCCGACCCGCTCGGCCTTGGCCGCCGCCAAGAGCCCGAGCGCGCCGCGGTGGTCGCCAGCATGGTGAAGCGCTTCAGCGCGGATGAGACGTTCGTCAGTTCGCGGGAGTGTCGTCGTCATGTCGATGTGGCGGGAGGGCGACCGCATCGGCAACTATCGACCCGACAGCGGCGTTCCCTGCGAAATTCAGCAGACTGCCGCGAACAGGTCGGCAGGAAACTTTCCCGAAGCTCGTGGCGCGCGATATTTAGGCTGTCGAACCACAGTGCACCTACAAAGGGCTCAGACTTTTGTCGCCTCCATGAACAGGCTGTCCGGCTTGTGCGGACGACCGTCAGGACCAACGTCCAAGCCGTATTCGGACCAATGCGGGATCACAGAGTCGCTCGCGCGGCGGACTGAGATCGCTTCAAAGTCGCAGCGCGCCAAGAGCTGCGCCAGCGAGACGCGGTCGTACATAGAGCGGTGCGTTTCGCCAGTTCGGAGGAACTCCAGCCGCTCGGCGTCGGACGGCTCCGGTCGCTCGTCCCATGACTCTGCTGAGAGCGGCAAACGCCCCATCTCAGCCCGCCGACGTCGCATGCGCTCGATCGTCTCGCTGGCCTCCGAGCCAAGTCGTTCGACGATGAACGACTCCACGGGGAGCGGATCGCGGCGCCACCACTGCAGCATCAGCCCACCAGTCTGCGTGCGCGCCATCTGATCGACTAACTCTATCGTCATCCACGCATGGCGGTCGGTGGCTGACGGCGCGCCTGCTGCGGCCGCGTCGAGCGCACTGAGATACGCGCGACAGATACCCTCTAAGTCAGGCACTACGAGGCGCAGCGTGCCACCCGGACACAAGACGCGTCGCGCCTCGCGCACCAGTCGTCGCCCTGCGTCGGGCGCGAGATGCTCAAGCACGTGCGACGCGTAGACGGCGTCGAACTGCGCGTCGAGGAACGGCAGCGGCTGCCGGAGATCGACCTCAAGCACTTCGGGCGAGGTTGCGACAAGATCAACGTTCGTCCAGTGCGGATGTCGACGTTTGCCGCAGCCAAGATTCAAGAGTCGTAACTCGGTCATGGCGCTGCCGAATCGAGCCTCGCTTGGAGCATTCTGGTCATCTGCGCGATGATCGCGCCCGCCAGCCATTCCATCGTGAATCGCTCGCCAACCGATGCTCGCATCGGCGCCGCAAGTGTCGCGCGGAATGCGTCGCTGCCTACGACGCGATCGAGCAATGCGTGTAGTTCGACCTCCGTGCCATACGTGCTCGCCGCAAAGCCGTCCAGGTCGGCCGCGCCGTGCGGTGTGATAAGGCCGCGCTCCGAGGCAAGATGCCGGAAAAAGCCATCATCGGTCATCGTTTCCGCTGGCCAGAATGCTGTGGTACGAATCGTCTCCAGATCGCGATCGCGCTCTGAAGTTCCCGCGAGCGCGACGGCGCAGCCGAGCGTGCGCTCGATTCCGTCGAGCGCGTCGCGAATGCGCTCGTCGGTTGTGGCCGCGTCTATCGCGCCGCGCAGCGTCGTGAGGCCTTGTTCGCGTGCAATCGTGCTGAGCGTTCGATGGTGCTGAGATAGTTCGTCGGCCGGGTTCCGGCGCGTCAGCACACACCCACCTGCTGCCAACCCATCGAGAAGTCGCTGATGCAGCGACGCGTTCGCGTTCGCATGCACGACCGCTCCAGCGTCGCGACAAAGTTCCGCAAGCGGACGACCGTTGGCGATTGGGCCTCGCGCAAACCGACCAAGCGTCGGATGCTGGTGCCAGCCCTCACCGTAGATTGCGAACGTTCGCCCGCGCGACGTCGCCCAACGCGCTGTCCATTCGAGCGCCTGGTGACGAAACATGCGGTCGTAGGCCGTGAGACATGCCCAGTAGAGCGCCTGCGCCGCAGATCCGAGCGCAGCGCCGTGTCGCTTCACCGCCGCAGCTTCAATGCGCATGCGCTCGAAGCCATTTGGTGGATCATTGGCGTCCAGTCGCGCGCGAAACTCATCACTCACGTCGCGCAGGACCGCGGCCGCAATTGGCGAACGCGCGCTCGCCGCGTTGAGCGTCGCCACCGACTCCCAACCGTGACCGACGTACACGACATCGGGCGCGCCCGACTGGCGCGCTTCGTCGCCACACGCTGCGTACAGGCGCCACGATGTCAGATTCGGCGCCGCAAGCGAGCGCCCACGCGGATATCCGAAGCACGATTCCCAGTATCCGGGGCTCTGCGTCACAAGCAAGCTGAGCGGCGATTGCGACGCAGCGCCTTCCGAAGTCTGCGCTGGCGCACTCGCGTCTTGCATCCACGAGCAGAACGGCACGTCGACTGGAATCATCGCGTTCGGAAACGCTCGCAGGTGATTGATGACAAGCACAAGATCAATATCGCTCCGCGTAAACGGGGATACTGCGTCGAGTTCGGGCATCGCATCACCTGGTTCGGTCACGAGTTCGACCGAATGTCCAAGGTCGCTGAACGCCGCGAGTAAGTCGCGCATCATGAATTGCACGACATTCGTATGTCGACTCACAATGCCAAGCACGCGCAGCGGAGCACGGCCAGCGCCAGCCGCACGAAACCGAGGCAACCAGTACGAGGCATCGCGCTCGCGATACCGCGCGATTGCGAGACGGGTGAGCACCTCGCGTTCGTCCATCCAACGTCGCGCTGAATCGACTGGAAGGCGCTGGATTACCGCGCGCATCGGCGTGTCAAAACGCACGACGATAGCGGCCGAGAACGGCGGCATGTCGAGACGTCCGCGCATCGATTCCAGGTATTGCCCGGCACCGTCGATTTCGAGACGTAGCCGCAAACGACCATCTGCGAGCACCGACGCGAAATCACCGCTGCGGAGCCAGGCGGCAATCGCGAGCGGATCGGATTCGAACGCGACGAAGCTCGCGGATGGACGACGACCCGCCGAAATGCTCAGCGCTTCATCAAGCACATGGCGCGTCGGCAATCCGGCGAGCGCCGCGACGCACGGCCAGTGCGCCTCCAGTGCGCGACGCTCTTCACTCGTGAGTCGAAACCGCAAACTGGAAATGGACCGCGCCTCTCCCGCAGCATTTGCAACGACTGGATGCGTTCGATTGCGGTTATCGCGAAGCACATCAATTCGCTCGGATTCGAGAGCAGCGAGCGCGTCCGCGGCAACGTCGACGCCGACTTGGCGCAGCACTGCACAATTGGAATCCGCCCACCGAAGCTGCAACTCTTTCGGCACCCGATCGCTCCGCAGCGATCCGAGGCGATTCGCGAGCGACCCCATCGTTGGATCGGTCAAGAGTGGTTGACCGACCGTCCGCAGCAATGTCGTCGCGGCCGACGGAAGCCCGACCGCGAGGAGTGCCTTAACGGTCGCGAGGAGCGCTTTCGGCGACACGCCAGCACCGAGTGCGTCAATGGCGAGCTCGATTGCGCGTTCGTCGCCCGCCTCGAGGCTGCGTAACAGTTCGGCGTCGGGAGCGGCGGGGAGCGCTGTCGTCATGTCGAGTGGGGAGAGTGCCCAATGGCGGGCGTGCTTTGCGGCGCGACGCCGGAGGACGATCGACGCGCGAGTGGACGGTTCTTCAATCTTTGCGCGATCGAAGCCCGGTTGAGCCGACGATAGTGATGCATGTCAGCCGCGCCCTTGGTCTCGATCGTCGTTCCAACCTGCGGCCGGCCGAACGCGCTGACGCGCTGCCTCGACTCGATCGCGGCGAACGCCCCGAGTTCGCACGAAACGATCTGTGTCGCGTCTGACGCCGACGAAACAACCCGCGACACGTTGCGTCTGCACGAGGTGCGAACGGTCGTCCAGCCCGGTCGCCAAGGATTCGTTCGAGCCGCCAATGCTGGGTTCAGGGCGGCACGCGGGCGTTGGTTGCTCCAGCTCAACGACGACTGCCGGCTGCTGCCGCACTCAGTCGCAAACGCTATTCGTTTTCTCGAAGCACCGAGTCATTCCGGCATCGGCCAAGCCGCGTTCTTCCACGACACGCCGGTTTCGCGAAACGTATTCCAGCAGATCGAACTCGACGGCCGGTGGTTCCGCGTGTTGCACGTGCGCGGACTGTGCTACGCGAACTTCGGACTTGTTCGGCGCGACCTCGCCGAGCGAATTGGGTATTACGACGAACGGTTTCATATGTATGGGGCCGATCCCGACTTCTCGCTCAAGATCTGGCACGACGCGAAGCTTGAGGTACGCCCTTGCCCCGGCTCGCTCGTTGAGCACGATGAAGTCGTCGATGAGCGAGCTGCCCTTGAGCGACCTGCGCAGCACGCAGACAACGCGACCCTCTTCGCCAAGTGGCCGATCTAACGCCCGTACACTGCGCGCGTGTCACTTGTGATCGTCGAATTCGCCGCGCCCGTTGCGACAATTACGCTCAACGACCCGACTCGGCGCAACGCGCTGTCGAGCGCGATGTTCACCGGGCTCGAAGCAGCAATTGCGGGTGTAGCGCACCACGAGAAGAGCGTGGTCGTTCGATTGCGCGGAATGGGCAGCTCGTTCTGCGCTGGCTTCGATCTCGGCGCGTGCGTTGACGATGCCGAGCTTCTCGCGCGATTCATCTGGCGACTCAGCGGAGTCAATCGTTCGCTCCGTCGCCTCCGCCAAGTCGTCGTTGCCGAGGTGCAAGGCGCCGCGCTCGCGGGGGGCTGCGCGGTGCTTTCGGCTTGTGATTTCGTGTGCGTCGCGCCGGACGTACTCCTTGGCTATCCCGTGCATCGAATCGGTGTCTCGCCCGCTGTGAGCTTGCCAACGCTCACGCTCGCGGTTGGAGGCGCGGCGAGGTCACTGACGCTCGGCGGCGACTTGATCGACGGCCGCGCTGCTCTCGCGATGGGACTGGCGACCCACTGCGCCGACACCCCGAGCGAGCTCGAACCGCTTGTTGAAGCGCACTGTGCGTTGCTTGCCGCGAAAGGACCGATCGCGCTCGCAGCAACGAAGCGTTGGCTCAATGAGCTCGACGGGAGCAACGGCAACGATGCCTTTGATCGGACTGCACAAGGAACGGCTGCGCTCTGCGGCGGCGAAGAGTGCGTCCGCATGCTGCGTGCGTTTTGGGAGGCTCGGAATCGATGAGTATTACGGCTCTTCGATCGCGAGTGCATTCTGGCGGTACGCGCGACTCGTCCAGAAGATCATCAGAACCATGCAGATAGCCATACCTGCGATGCCGCTCACCATGGCGATCACGGTCGCAATGAGGTATGCGCACAATACGAACAGCAGGTCGCGCATGATCGCTCGCACCCGCTCGGGCGTGACGCGGTCACGCATCACCCCGTCAGAACTTGTGACCGCACGCAGTTTGCTATGCTTTCCGCCGTGACGACGGAACTTGTGCACCTTGAGTCGCGTGATGGAATTGCGACACTCACCATGCATCGGCCAGCGGCGCGGAACGCGCTCTCGCTGGAACTTATTCGCGCACTCGGCGTCGCTGTGGGCGCAGCGGGCGCGGATCCCGCGCTTCGCGTGCTTGTCGTCGCTGGAAGTGGAAAATCGTTCTGTGCCGGAATGGATCTCAAGGCCGTTGCGAGCGATCCCGTCGCTATGGGCGAGATGCTCCGCGAGCTCGGCCGCGTCACCAGAACAATTCGCCGGCTGCCCGTACCGACCCTTGCGAAAGTCCAAGGCGCAGCGATCGGTGGCGGCTGCGGATTGATGGTCGTCTGCGACTTCGCCGTCACGCATCCCGAATCACGCGTGGGCTATCCCGAAGTCGATCTTGGCGTGTGCCCCGCCGTCGTCGCGCCGTGGCTCATCCGTCGAATCGGCGCGGGACGAGCGCGGGCAATGCTGCTGTCTGGTGGCACGATGTCTGGAGCGGAAGGCTTCAGCGCCGGGCTTGCGACGCACCTCGTTCCGCTCGAAGACCTCGACTCGGCCGTGTCGTCGCTCGCAACGCGGCTGGCTGGCGGAGGGCCCAACGCCCTCGCTGCGACGAAGCGATGGCTCAACGAACTCGACGGAAGTAACGACGACGCGGTGCTCGATAAGGCCGCCGAAATCTCTGCCGCGATCATCGCGGGTGACGAAGCGCAATCGCGACTGCTCACGCTCTTTGCTCGATGAGGTGCATTGCTGCGGGACAGGTATTACGGTCCGAGCGGGATCCCAAGCTGCACCCAGAGGACGAGGAACGCCGTCCAAACCACGAACGCGCTCAATGAGTACGGCAAGAGCAGCGAGATGATAGTTCCTAGTCCTGCGTTCGGAGCATAGCGCCGGATCGCAACGAGAATGACGGGGAGATACGCATTGAGCGGCGTGATCGGGTTTGTGACCGAGTCGCCGACGCGATATGCGGCTTGCGTCAGTTCAGGTGAGAGACCAAGCCCCATTCCGAGGGGTACGAGCACCGGCGCTATCGCGAGCCATTTGGCACTCGCACTACTCATCAAGAGGTTGATGATTGCGACGAAGACGATGATGCCCGGCAACAGAATGTGGTTCGAACCAGCAAGTGGTTTCAACAGCGCCGTTCCCTCGACCGCAACCATGAGTCCGAGGTTCGACTTCTCAAGCCACTTGACGAACTGCCCGGCGAAGAACGCTAGCACGAGGTAGCTGCCCATCGCCGCCATTGTTTCATTCATGCTCCGCGCCACATCGCGGTCGCTGCGCACGCTGCCCGCAGCGACGCCATACGCGATGCCTGGAATGAGGAAACCAACGAAGAGAATCGGTACCAATGCCTCAGCCCAGACGGGCCCAATTCGCCCGGGAGCGATCTCTTCTTCGCCGTGCAGCGGCCAGCCGGGAAGGAAGATCATGGCGGCGACGACTGCAACGACTACGAGCGCAGCGATCGTCGCTGCGGCGAGCCCGCGTCGCTCCGTCGCATCGACGCGATCTGGACCAGAGACTTCCAGTCCGCAGCGTGCGATGTGCTCGTTGATCGTGGCGCGGTCGAAGCGGCGCTCGATGAGTCGCCCGTTGACAATCCACCCCAGTGCGACGAGAAGCACCGTGGACGCCATCATGAAATACCAGTTGCAGTCGACCCGCACGTTGATGTGTGGATCGACCAGTCGCGCGGCTTGTAGCGTGATCCCTTGAAGCAGCGGATCGAGGCTTGTGAGCAAGAGATTCGCGCTAAAGCCACCAGCAATTCCAAACGTCACCGCCGCAAGTCCAGCGAGCGGTGCGCGGCCAGCCTTGGCGAAGACAGCCGCCGCGAGCGGCGGCAGGATGACGTACCCAGCGTCGGCTGCGGCGCTGCTCATGACGCCAGCGAAAACGACCGTGGGCGTCAGGAGTTTGGGCGGCGTCGCGAGCACAATCAGCTTCAACAGCGCCCCGAATAAGCCCGAGCGCTCCGCGACCCCGATTCCGAGCATCGCGACAAGCACAACACCGAGCGGCTTGAACTCGACGAAGTTCTTCACTGCATTCAGCCAGATCCATCGAATGCCGGTCACCGAGAGAAGGTTCGTTGCTTCGACCGTCGTGCCGAGCTTCGTCGGATGCGGCACAGTCCAGCCGATTGCTACGGCCCCTGCCGACGCCGCAAGTACGGCCGCACAACCGATGACGAAGAGCGTCGCCGGATCAGGTAAACGATTACCGACGCGCTCAATGACGGAGAGGAAACTGTTCGTCGAAAATCGCATTGCTGCAAAGTAGTTCCGATCGGCTGGTTTCTGTTGCCCGCGGTCAACAAGCAACGAAACTTTCGGTCAGGATCGCAGCATCCGCGCGGCATCGGCTCGCGCGCGAAAGACGCGAGTAGCGGTCGACGCCAGTGCACGGTCATCGAGCCAGATCTCGTTGGGACGTTTTGGCACAGCCAAGAACGGAGTGCATTCAATGATCTTTAGACGCGAACGGAGAGTAACGCCCAGTGCGTGCTCTACTGTCGCGATCCGGTCGTACCCCAGTGCACGGCGAGTTCCGTGTTCGATGATCTCAAGCGCGTCATCATGCAGGATCCAAGTGCGCTGATTGCGATGATCCATAGCGCCGCGGAGTACTCGCACGAGCCCGGTCCCTGCGCCGACGGCACCTACCGTGAGCGCAATCGGCATAATCCATGACGCTTTCTGCTGCGTCGATGCACTTCGGGCCGCGATGATGGCGAGGAGAAGTAGCCCGAGCAGGAGCGCAGCGAACAGTGGCGGTGACATCCAGCGGGCAACGCTCAATCGATCACCGTGAAGAACGAGCGTGTGCGTGGGCGGCGGCGACTCTCCGCACTCCGGACAGCGTTCCGCAGGCGGGAGGCCGGTTCGCGCATAACCGCAGAAGAGGCATGCAGACGTCAGCACGTCCTGAGCCTACTTCCGGTTCGTGCGGACCGCAAGCATTCTGGAATCGATCGCGCTGGCCTATTCCGGGATTGAAACTCGTTCGATCCAGATGAAACACAGAAGCGTCCTCTGAACGCACCAAGGACCGTCGTCGCGACGCAACCGCGGCTAACACAGTGCGAGCAGCCCGTAGCGAAACTCATTCGGGCTGTTAGAACGCAAAGATCGTATCGAGCACCTGCGCCAAGAACCCCTTCTCGGTCGCGTCGCGCACTTGGCCCTTGGTCATCTTCTCGACCGAGGCATTCGCCAGGCGCTGACTCGGCACGGTGTTCGTGACATCAACGTCCTCGGCACGACACTCACCCGACAGTCGGATCGTCTGTTCCTCGTCGTCGGTCTTGATGTGCTTGTACGCCTCAAGGACTAACGTTCCGTTTGGTCGTACTTCAATCACTTCGGCGGTGACACGCGCCGTGAAGTCGTCCTTGCGATCGACATCGCCCTTGGTGTCAAACTTCTTCTGGCCATTGAGTGCGACGCCGGGGAGCTGATTTCCCGATAGCCGCGCTTTTTCACCTAGCGCAGAGAAGTCGAAGTTCCAGAACTCTGAGACTTCGGCAGCAAGGTCATACTTCTTGTCGGTCTTCGCTTTCCCGCTCGTCTTCGATCGGCTTGATTCCGTCACCTGAATGGTGACGAGGTCGTGCAGCTTGAAGGAACGCGGGAGTGGATCGGCAACCGCGAGCAAACTGCCCGTCTGCTCAGCCGATCCACCGTGCGCTGACGCTGGTTCGCCCGCGTGGGAACTGAGCGCTACCACCGACAGCGGAGCTGTCATGGAATCTCTCGGCGCCGCCACCGGGGCCTTCATCGGGGCCGCGCCAGCGCTCGATGGCAGCGCGACACGGACTGGTGCTGGCGGCACCGGCGACTGCGGACCTGCGGCGAGTGGGACAACCGCGCACAACACAATGATCGAAGCATGCTTCACAGAGAGTTCTCCAGACTGTTCATGTGCCTTCCGAAATCACTGCTCGCCCCGGACCGGTGACTTTCGCGGTGAACGTGCGAGAATCCTTGCGGTTCTTGCGATCCACCGCTCGCAAATGAATCACGTCGCCGATTGCACCGTCATCGACGGCGACCGCGACGAGTTCGATCGCAACCAGACCGATCTCGCGGCGCACCGTCACTTTGTCATTCTTCTTGATCTCGACGGGCTTGCGCATCTTTGCTTCGGTTACGCGCTCACCGAGCGCAACAGTATCCGCGGCTGTAGCGCTCGAAAGCGCATCGGCTCGCGCCAACTTGCCAATCTCGCTTGGTGCGACCCACGCCATGCCGATCTCCACTGAACCGTCGATCGGCTGCCCCCGGCGGATTACCGCTGTCGCTGTTGCCACGGTCGTCTCGATCGATGGAACGACGGAGAGATCGTGTCGCGCTACGACCACGTCGCCGTCGCGCTCAACAATGCGAACCATCATGCGGTCCGCGGAGAGCGAGGTGAGAGGCACAACCTCGTAACGGTGGGGACCGATCGAATCGACGACTGCGGCGTTCTCTCCGTCGATCGCGATCCGAACGCGAGCATTCTTGGGTGCGTGAACGTCAGTCAGCATCTGTGCGATGAGTCCGCGCGGCGTTGTCGTACCGACGGCATCCGCTGCAAGAAACTCGATGCGCGGCGACGCCGGCGCAACTGCGGCAACTCGCGGTTTCGACGACTCGTCAAGCGACAAGCCTTTCATCGCCACCGGACGTGCCGACGAGGCCCCAATGATCGTAACTGCTCGTCCGCTCAGATCGAGCAGCGCGATCTTCGCACCCGCTGCGGCGAGTTTCGCGCGAACGGTGTCCATCGTCAGTTCAGTGGTGCCATCTTCGTCAAGCGTTGCAACCTCAATGTCGCCGAGTCGTGTCACGTCGTCGCCTTCGAGATACGCGACGTCGCGTAGTTTCACGCTCGTTTCGTTTGAGCCAAGTCGCACTTTCATCTTGAGCACAACGGAATCTGCGTGCGCCGACGCGGTGACGCAAACGGTGGCGACAATCATTGAATGGAGGTAGTTCATGACGATGTATTCCTGATGACGACGTCTCGTTGGTTTCAGCGAGCGAGAGAATCAGAACCGCCGAAGTTGG
Organism: Phycisphaerae bacterium; assembly: GCA_034440475.1. GTDB lineage: Bacteria > Planctomycetota > Phycisphaerae > Phycisphaerales > SM1A02 > JAEUIT01. Next base: position 21,692 of record JAWXCC010000127.1, read on the forward strand.
TTCACCTGCTGCAGCGTCTCGTTAGTTGCTTGAATCACTTGGCTGTTCATCTCAAATGCGCGTTGAGTGCGAATAAGACTCACGAGTTCGGTCACCGCCTCGGTATTCGACTGCTCGAGGAACCCTTGCAGAATCTGGCCGCGTCCGTCCTCGGTCGGGTTGCCAAGGAGTGGATCGCCGCTCGCCGCCGACTGCACGAACACGTTGCTGCCGACCGATAGGAGCCCGGTCGGGTTGATGAACTTGGCGAGCTGAATTTGTCCTAACTCCTCTGGCGTCGTCGAGCCTGACAGCATGACGCTGATGGTTCCGTCCGTTCCAACGGTGACCGCAGTCGCGTCTGGGGGAATCGTGATCTCGGGCTCGATCAGTCGGTAGCCTGGTGAGTTCGCCATGACAAGGTTGCCATCGGCGTTCAGCGTGAAGTTGCCGGCGCGCGTGTACGCCTGCCCTCCCCCGACACCGTCTGGCGTTTGCACGACGAAGAAACCCTCGCCCTGAATCATCAAGTCGTACGGCAGTCCTGTCGTTTCGACGGGACCTTGCTGCATATCGAGCTGCGTGCCCGACACCTTCACGCCGAGTCCGACCGCGAGCCCGGTCGGATAGCTACTCGTCGTGTCGCGCGGCAGATTCGGCTGCGCGAGCTGGATGTAGAAGAGGTCCTCGAAGTTCGCGCGGCTTCGCTTGAAGCCAGGAGTGTTGACGTTCGCGAGGTTGTTCGCGATGACGTCAAGATTGAAGTTGAGTGCGCTAAGTCCGGTCGCGGCGGTGTTGAGTGCGAGGTAGCTCATGGAGATTCTGGCTCAGCGAGGGTTTAGGCGACGCGGGCGATGCCCGAGATAGCTTGAGAGTTGAGGTTGTCTTGGTACTGAATCATGCGAAGGTTGCCCTCCATCAACCGCGACTGGCGCGTGAGGTCCACCATCGCAACAACTGGTTCGGCGCCGCTCTTCTCCAGCGTTCGCTGCAACACCGCATACTGTCCATCGGGGACTCGTTCAGTTGCACCGTTCACACGAAGCACGCTGCCGCCAAGCTTTTCAAGAGACAGCGGGTCCTTCGCGCGAACGACACGGAAGCGATCGACTTCGGCGCCTTCCTGCATGACGCGCCCCTCCCGATCTACTTGGAACTCGGCGGTCGGATCAATGCGAATCGGCCGCCCGGTCTCGCCGAGAAATGCTCTACCGTCATTGGCGCTGCGGAAGGTGCCGTCGCTGTCGATAAAGAGGTCGCCAGCGCGGGTCACTTCGATCGGAGCTTTGCCGCTCGCCCTCGCCGCGTCAGTCGGCGCGAGTACGAAGAAACCGTCGCCGCGAAGAGCAAGATCGGTGTCGTTTCCCGTGGATTCCAGCAAGCCTTGACGCAAGTCGATGCGGTCGCGGTCGAAGCGCACGCCACCGCCGAGCTTTTCAAGAATCGCTTGTGGGGGTGCGAGCGGATCGGTGAGTCGTGAGAGTCCCTCAAGCCGCTCTGGCGGGCGCTCACGTGCGAGTACGAAGTCGGGCTTGAAGCCAGCGGTCCCCGAGTTCGCGAGATTGTTTGCGATGACGTCCATACGACGGATCGCTGCCAGCGCTCCGCCGGTCGCAAGGTGAAATCCGTAGTTCACGAGTCACTCCGTTGTTGCGTTCCGACCGCGAGTGCGAGATGACGTGCTGCGGCGACGCGAGCAAGTTGAACGATGCGGCTGCCGAGGTCCTCGGCAGGACGTATCCCGCTCGGCTCGGACGTCCGCCAAACATTCATGACGAGCGCATGCGTCGTCAGGTCGCTTGAAGCGCCGGTGCAATTCTCGATTCGGTCGTCGCAATGAATCCGCATCTGGCACTCCTTGCCCGGAAAACGGCGGCGGCGGAAGGCAACCCACATGCCGGTCGCTTCATCTGCGATTCCGTCGCAGCAGAGTGCCCTTGTGATGCTGTGAACGCCGATCGTGAGGCGCTCGCCGGTCGGACCGAGCCGCTGCTTCGCGCAGGCGCTGCGCTCCAGAGCAGGGCGTGCGCGAAAGGTGCGTTCGCTTTTGTGTCGCCCTCGGCTCGCCGTCGCCGATGGACGGGGTTCACCGATCCTCAGCAAGTATGGCCCGATGAACCAGACGAAGACGAAAGAGTGCCCATATCTTGAGCGCGGTGACGCGCGCTGCGAAGAGCGCTTTCACGTCGCACGACTCGATGATTTTTTCACGTTCTGCTGCGGACAGTACCGACGCTGCGCGACCTACCACCGGCTGCATGCCGAAGAAGTCGTAGCGCGGACCGAGCCATCGGTCTCGGTGACCGCACATGGACGACCGCTCACCTCCCATGAATCTCGCTCGCGCATCGGAACCGGCCATGGCATCGAAAGTGGCTCCAACAGCGGGACTCGGCGCGTTCGCGCCCTCCTTTCGTGAGTTCCTCGGATACCTGCGTGTGGAAGCCGGGCTCGCGCCGGCAACGCTTGAGGCCTACGGCCGCGACCTGCGGCAGTTCGCATCCGATGTGACGCTCCGTGGCATCTCTGAGCCACAGCACGTATCGATGCAGTCACTCGCCGAGCACTTGCAACGCCTTCATCGCGAGCAAGGCATGGAGCCGACGAGTGTCGCGCGGCATCTCGCGACGTTGCGCGTCTATTTTCGCTATCTCTATGCGAACCGAAAGGTCACGACTGATCCTTCGCGTCTCATTGAACGTCCGACACGGTGGCGCCGCGTCCCGGGCGTGCTCTCGCCCGCAGAGATGAAGGCACTCGTGAGTGCGCCGACCTCGGATCACGGTGACCTCTGGCTGCGCGATCGAACAATGTTCGAACTCATGTGGGCTGCGGGACTGCGTGCGAGCGAGGTCGCAGCCCTCAAGGTGAACGACTTCAACGACACGCTCTGCATGCTGGTCGTCACTGGAAAAGGCTCGAAGCAACGGGTCGTCCCCGTTGGCACGCCAGCGCAGTTAATCGTTCGCCAGTACTTGGCGGATCTGCGCCCCCACCTCACGCGCTGGCAGGATCGCCGCGATCAGTATCGCCTTCTCTTATCGTTCAGCGGCCGCCCCCTTGAGCGCGTCGCGGTGTGGCAGATCGTGAAGAAGTACGCGAGCATTGCTCAGTTGCGGAACGTTCATCCTCACACCCTGCGACACTCTTTTGCCACACACCTAGTCCGCGGCGGTGCCGACCTGCGCGTTGTGCAGGAGTTGCTTGGACACGCCGACATCGCCACCACCGAGATCTATACCCACGTCGACCGCAGCGCTCTCCGCGCAGTCATGAAGAAGCATCACCCGCGTCCCTGACCTCTCTCTTCGATCGCCGCCTTTATCATTTCGCCATGATCTCCGCCGAACCCTGCATCCTCGTCATCGTCGGCGCGTCCGGTGATCTCACGTCGCGGAAGCTCATCCCCGCGATGTACGAGATGGCGAAATCGAGTGCACTCCATCCGCAGTCGTGCATCCTTGGCTTGAGCCGATCGGCGAAGACCGACGAGCAATGGCGCGCGGAGCTCGAGCCGTGGGTGCGATCACACGATCCGAAGTTCGACGAGGCGGCTTGGAACGCTATCGCACAGCGCATTCACTATTGCGCGGGCGACGCCGTCAAGAGCGCGTGCTATCCGGTTCTCAAGCGCCGCCTAGAGGAGCTTGCGGAGAAGTACGGCACGAAAGGCAACGTGTTGTTCTTCCTCTCCGTCGCGGAGCATCTGTATGAGCCGATCGTGGGCGAGATCGAAACTTCGGGGTTGATTACCGAAGGCAAGCGCTGGTGCAGCATCGACCAGCACGCTCGATGCTGGCAACGCATTATTGTCGAGAAGCCCTTCGGTCACGATGCCGTGAGCGCCGCGAGTCTCAATCGCGCACTCGGGCGCGCATTTGAAGAAGAGTCGATCTACCGCATCGATCACTACCTCGGCAAAGAGGTCGTGCAGAGCCTGCTTGTCTTCCGCTTCGCGAATTCGATCTTTGAGCCGCTCTGGAACTGTCAGTACGTTGATCACGTGCAGATCACGGCAGCCGAGACCGTCGGCGTAGGACAGCGCATCGGGTTTTATGACCAGACCGGTGCTATTCGCGACATGATCCAGTCGCACCTGTTCCAAATCCTCGCGTTCGTTGCGATGGAGCCTCCTACAAGCTATTCGTCGGATGCGGTACGTGCTGAAAAGATCAAAATCATTGACGCGATCGCAATTCCTTCAGCCGAGGAATTGGCGACGCACTGCGCATTCGGGCAGTACGCCGCTGACGGCAAGGACACCGCGTACCACGAGACGCCGGGCGTCACGCCGGGCTCAACGACTGAGACGTATGCAGCACTCAAGGTACATTTCGATAACTGGCGCTGGGCGGGCACACCGTTTTACATTCGCTCGGGCAAGAAGCTGAAGTCGAAGGTGACGGAGGTCGTCGTCGCCTTCAAGCCACCAGCGGCCAACCTTTTTCGCAAGGTTGATAGCGTGATGAAGGATTGGCCGCGCCCACCGAATCGCATGGTGATCGGCATCGCGCCGCGCGGCGAGTTCAATCTACGCTTCGAATGCAAGGTTCCCGGGAGCGGCCTTCGCATCGATTCGATCGAGATGGAGGCTGACTACGAAGCTCGATTCAAGTCGGCCGAGCTTGAGGCGTACGGACCGCTCATCGTGGATGCCATGCGCGGCGATCAGACACTGTTCAAGCACCGCGTCGAAGTCGAGGGTGCTTGGAATGCAGTGATGCCATTCCTCGACGAACGATCGGCTTCGGTCCGCCGAGGAATCGCAGCGAACTACGCCAGTGGCTCGTGGGGCCCGGCGACGGCCGACGCCCTCCTCGCGCGAGATGGTCGCGCCTGGCATAACGAGTGATTTGAGTCTTCGCGGCGAGTTTGGCAACCCGTGGACTCATCTGCAATCATGTGGCGATGAGTTCCGAGACGTACGACCTCGATAACGCGCCGATCGCGCGGCCACCGCTGCCGGGCGAGGTCGCCGTGGCGAGGACTAAAGACGCGCTGCTCGACGTTCTCGCTGCTGACTTAGTCGTCCACGCGCAGAACTGCGTCCGCACTTTTGGCGACTTCCACCTTGCGCTCTCGGGCGGCTCGACGCCGATGCCGCTTTACGAGCGACTGATGTACGACCCGCACTATCGTTCGCTTCCTTGGAGCCGGACGCATCTCTGGATCGTCGATGAGCGCTGTGTTCCCTTCGATCACGAGAAAAGCAACTTCGGTCAGATCAAGGAAATCATCGTCGACCATTCGGGGATACCGCTCGAACAGGTTCACCCGATGATCGCGACGCGGATGGATGCCGACGAGTTGTACGAAAACGAGCTGCGCGAACACCTCGGCTGGCGCGAGAAGGGGCAAGATCGGCTCGATTTCGTCTTGCTCGGCATGGGCGACGACGGCCATACCGCCAGTCTCTTCCCCGGAGACGACGCGCTCGACGAGAACGAGCGACTCGTGCGGCGCTGTGCTGGTCCGCGCGTCACACCGCCCGATCGGGTCACGATGACCTACCCGCTGATCAACGCCGCTCGCTTCGTCGCGGTGCTCGTTTGCGGTCCATCCAAGGCCGCGACGATCGGTCGTCTCGCGCGAGGAAACGACGACTTCCACACGTTGCCCGTAAAAGGTGTTCGGCCCTTGGCCGGGTCACTGAAGTGGTATCTCGACGCTGACGCCTGCGGCGCGTGATATCAGAGCTTTCCAGAATCCTTGCAACTTCTCAGCGAGGCCGTCCGAAGCGCTGGCGGTACGATCGGTGTCGCCTGTTCGCTCGGAATAGGCGCTCTCGGCAATCGGCGGCCGAGGAAGCGCGCGGGTGGTCTGCGTGCTCGTTCATATGTTGCAAGGAGAAATTCGATGATCGTTCGCGCGCTCGTTTCGCTTTCGTCACTCGTCGCCGCCGCGTCTATCGCGAGCGCCGCCGTCACCACATTTCCGATCACGATGACCGGAGCCCAAGAGGTCCCTGGCGCCGGCGACACCGACGGTGGCGCCACAGGGACACTGACCGTGGACTCTGGCACCAACATGATTTCTTGGAACTTCACCTACACAAACATCGCTGCGCCCAACGCGATGCATATTCATGCCGCCCAAGACGGCGTGTCCGGCGGGGTCGTTATCAACCTCGGCACGGCCACATCGGGCGGCGCTGGCACGCTGATTAGCCAGACGCCGACCTCGGCTGCGAACATCGCTGCAGTCTTGGCGAACCCACAGAATTTTTACGTCAACATTCACAATGCCGCCTTCGGCGGCGGGGCGGTTCGCGGGCAGATTCCAAAGATCCTCGATGTCGTCCTCGTCGGGTGTCAGGAAGTTCCCAGCCCGGGGGATTCGGATGGCAGCGCGAGCGGACAAGTCTGGTTCGACACCGGCGTGGACAAGGTGTTTTGGAACCTCACCTACTCAGGAATTGCTCGGCCCAGCGCCATGCATATTCATACCGGCACCGCTGGCGTTGCGGGAGGCGTGTTCATCGGTCTCGGAGTCGCGACATCGGGTGGCGCTGGCACGCTCATCAGCGAGGTTGCAACGACCGATGCCAGCCTCGACGCGATCATCGCGAACCCCTCTGGGTTCTACATGAATATTCATAACGCCGCGTTCCCCGGCGGCGCGATCCGCGGACAGATCGGCGTACCGTTGCCGTTCGTACTTGGCGACCTGAACTGCGATGGTGCCGTTGATGCGGCGGACCTTGCGGTTCTCCTCGGCGCCTGGGGCACCTCCGGCCCTGGCGATCTCAACGGCGATGGAACAGTTGATGCAGCCGATCTCGCGCTCCTCCTCGGCTCGTGGAGCTGATCGATGCGCTCCCCGTTCAAAACATAATGCGGGGTGCAAAAAGTAAAACGGCCTCGCTTCTCCCCGGTGGGAGAAGCGAGGCCGCTGTGTTGAGCACAACCCTCGATTGCAGCACGCTCCGCTCGAACGGTTAGGTCCAAGCTCCAAGTACAATTGCGAGATCGAGAGGACCGACGACACCGTCGCCGTCGAGGTCTCCCAGTCCCGGTGAGCCCCACGCGCCGAGCAAGATCCCCAGATCGAGAGGGCCAACGACGCCGTCGCGATCGAGATCCGGCGAGGATACTCCACCGAAGATTCGTACAAAGATCCGAGACTTCACGTCCTCGCCGAAGGGAAGTAGCGTCGCCGGATCAGCGACGAAGAAAACTTCTTCGCCATCGAATGTGAGGGCGGGGGACGAGATGTATCCGGGCACTGCGGTTCCCCACGGCGTGACCGCTACGAGTTCGGATACTCCGGTCGCTCGATCGAATCGCATGATCGCGCAGCGCATCGCATTGTCGCTCGGAGATCCGACGTTTTTGTAGAGTTCGAACGCTACGAACCTTCC
>JAWXCC010000128.1:0-26039 GCA_034440475.1 Phycisphaerae bacterium
GCACCAGCACCAGCCCCAGCCCCAGCACCAGACAAGAGCGTGATGATGACCGAGCCGGCCAACATCGTCCACGACCACACGTCGCCGATACGCCCGTAGGTCGTCAATCGATCAGAAAGCGCGACCGGAGCTAGAAGCGTGCCGGGCATGTTACCGATCCCCGGCGCGGCGCCTCCAATCCAATGCGTGATGCGACCTCGATCGTCGATGAGAACGCTCAACCCGGTGTTCGCGCACCTGAGCATCGGAATCGCAAGTTCAATCGAACGCAGGCGAGCATGAAGTGCGTGCTGTTCGCGCGCAGGTTGGCTTGAGCCGAACCAGCCCTCGTTCGAGAGGTTCACCATGACATCGACAACCTTGCGTCCATCCTCGTAACACAGGCGACGACAGAGGTAACCCACGGTGTCCTCGAAGCAGATTGGCGTCGCGACTCGGAACACTCCGCCGAGCGAGTTGCGCACCTCGAAACGGACCAAAGAGTCGCCAGCCGAAAGATCAAAACGCATGCCGGGGGCGCCCAGCGCGAGCAGTTTCTCCTCCAGCCAGTCGGAGCGCGATATCAGAGGCATCTCCTCCCCGCCAGGCGTCAGCACGAGTTTGTCATAACGCTGAAATGGTGGCTCACCGTCAATGAGGTAGGCGCTGTTGAAGTGCTTGTCCCACGCCCATCGTTCGCCGTCGATCCGAAGCCCGAGGTACGCGGCGGCACCAACGAGGAGCGGCGACTTCGTCTCCTTGAACAAGCTCTGGAGCGCGCGCAGATAGATCGCACCGGGGTAGTACCCCCCGTCTTCGCACACTTGAATTGCGTCGGGTTCGAGACCGAAGCCCGGAACCATCGTCTCCGGCCAGACGATCAGATCAGGAGGTGTGCCAGCGTTCCTCGCCCGGCTTGCGCCTTCAAGCGTTTGCTCGAGGAACGTGCGAAAGTCGCGGACCTGATCGACCTGCGTCCAAGCGCTGCCGTTCGAGACCGGGAGGTTGGTTTGCACCGCCAAAATGCGTGGCCCGGGACGGGTCGTTGCCGTCTTGAGAATCCACCATCCGAACGCGCCGTTCAAGAGTTGGAACAGAGCGACGCTCAGGACGACGATCTGCCAGCCAGGGCGGCGGCGAATGGCATCCAGCATCGCCCCAGACACACTCGCCGCGACGAACGTCAGCCAGTGTGCGCCAAAGAGAGACGCGGATTGCGCCAAAATTCCGTCGCTCGCAGCGCCTCCAGCTAAGGGCACTCCAAGTTGGTACCAGGGATAGCCACCGAGAACGATCCTCGTTCGCAGAAACTCGGTTCCTGCAAAGAGTACTGGCACCAAGATCGCCATCGGCCAGTGCCCGAAGCGACGCGAGCGTGCGGCGCGGCGAAGGACAACCGCGAACAGCGCGATGTACGCCGCGCAGTAGAAGCTGAGGATGACAAACCCCGGAGGCGTTAGACGAGCCATCCACCAGTTCACGGCCGCCCACGCCGGCGCTTGCGTCAGCAGCACGACGAGAACGATCGCCCAAACGCTTCGGGCGCGGATGGCCCAAGCCGACAGCGGTACGAGTGCAACGAAAACGAGCGGCCAGAGGCCCCACGTCGGCCACGCCAGAGCGAACGCCAAGGCGGTCGCGAAACCAGCGGCGTATCCAACAGCGCAACGATTCCCGCGCGAGCCCCAGCGCTCTGCTAATGCTTCCGGATGTCGCCGGTCGCGGGGCAGTTTCTCTGTTGCTCGTTCGATCGCGTTGGCCATCATGAGCGCGGTGTCACTTACCCGCGTAGTCGATGACGCGACTGATCTCACTCCGGAGATCCTTGCGATGGACGATGCGATCGACGAAACCAGACTCCAGCAGGAACTCGGAGGTCTGGAATCCCGCAGGAAGTTCTTGACGGATCGTCTGCGCGATCACACGCGGCCCAGCAAAGCCGATGAGCGCCTTGGGCTCGGCGAGAATGACGTCACCGAGCATCGCGAAGCTCGCCGTGACACCACCGGTGGTCGGATCGGCGAGCACACTGATGTAGAGCCCGCGCGCATCGTGCAGTCGAGCCAGTGCCGCGCTCGTTTTCGCCATTTGCATGAGTGAGAAGCCTGACTCTTGCATGCGCGCGCCACCCGAACACGAAACCACCACAATTGGAAGGTCGGCGTCGGTAGCGCGCTCGATCGCTTGAGCTAACTTCTCGCCCACGACCGATCCCATCGATCCGCCGAAGAAGACGAAGTCCATGCACGCAAGCACCACGCGCCGTCCTTTGATGAATCCGTATCCGGTGTGAAGCGCGTCGTTCTCGCCGGTTTTCTTCTGCGTCTCGCGAATTCGCTGGATATACGGTTTCGTATCGATGAAACCGAGCGGATCCGCGGGGGCCATGTCAGCGTTGAACGGCTCGAACGACCCCGGATCGACGAGCTGCTCCACCCGGTGCCGGCCTCCGACGCGCATGTGGTGCTGGCACTTCGGGCAGACGAGGAGGTTCTGCTCGACCTGCTTCTTGAACACGGTCTCGGCGCACCCCGGACATTTGATCCAGAGACCTTCGGGGACGCCTTTCTTCTGAGCGGGATCCGCGCCGCTCCCACTCGTCACGTCGACGGAAACTTCGAGCCCGCTGACCGAAATCGGCGCGAGCGGCTCGACGGGGAGAGAGTTCGTAGCGGCATCCACGAGCGGGATCGTAGCGGCTGCGGGGTCCTGGGAAAGAACGACGGGAGCGGCGTGCGCCGCTCCCGTCGTTCATCGATTCTTGACTCGTCGCCCGGAGACGACGCGTTGAGTCGGTCGTTCGCCGACCGTTCAGTTCTTCTTCTGAAGGCCAGCCTGAGCCCGGCCCAACGCTGCACGGTAGAGGTCGAGCTTCTGCTTGTACGTCGCCTTCTCGCCCGGCGACGCGGTCATCCACGCTTCCGTTTGCGTTTCGACGGCCTCGTCGACCTTGCCCGTGTTGAACTGCACGGTCGCGAGACGGTCGAGCACCCCGGCGCTACTGCGACCAGAGACCTTGACCATCGTGGCCGCTGCAGCCTTCGCGAGATCGACGTCCTTGACATCCTTGAGCTCGGGATCGGTGACGATCATGACTGCAAAGTCACCCAGGACTTCGCCGCTATCGCTATAGGTCTTCAGCATCGACGCGCCGAACTCTGCCGCGCCCTTCGTGTTCTTCTCTTGAAGAAGCATGACCTTGTACTTTTCGCGGGCGAGTGCGGCGAAGTGCTTCGGGTTCACGGCGATCGCATTGTCGTAGTGCGTGTACGCATCACGGAAATTCTTGAGCTTCGCGGCCTTCCGAGCAGCTTCGATCGTCGGAGCGGCCTTCCGGTCGGAACCTGGATCGAACGTACCCGTCGCGAGACCACGGACCGTCTGCTCGAAGGTCTCGTCAAGCGGGTGCCCGATGTACGCGATCTTGCGATCCTTGCCGACGACGAAGGCGCAGGGGATGCCTTCCTGTCCGGCGGCTTCCATCCACGCCTGAGTTGTTTGTTGGCTGTCGTCGACCCCGACGAGGTACGCCATCGATGGACCCTTCGCATCTACGAAGCTACGAACGAGACCGGACTCTTCGTTCGAGACGCCGATAATGGTGACGCCCTTGGACGCAAGTTCGTTGTGCATCGCGTTCAGATGCGGGATCGACTTCTTGCACGGGCCACACCACGTCGCCCAGAATTCGACAACGTAGATCTTGTCTTGTTCGATGATCGTCGGACTACCGTTGAACCAATCAGCAATAACAAGAGCCGGAGCGTTATCGCCGACCTTGAGTTTCTTTATCTGTGCAGATGCGGGCGCGCTGAGCGCGAAGGCTGCGACGACAGCAATGAGGCCAATCAGTCCGTGCACGAGGCGCATGCGCTACTCCAGTGGTTGAGGGCGGGAAGCTTCTGGCTGCGAGTCTTTGAGTCATTCGACGTATGAACCGGCGGGAACAACACCGCTCACACCCGGTGGGTCCGGGTTGAATATATCGTCGTCCTGACCTCGAGGATGCGAAACATCGACAAATCGGTGGCGAGAACCTTTCGCCACGGACTGCTAGGTCGCTCGCCTTAACAATCGTCAAGTGCGTCGAGGCAGACGAGGTGCTTCCCCTCCAGCACCTCGAGGCTCGCGCCGCCGCCCGTTGACACGTGGCTGAATCGATCCGCAAGGCCAAACTCCTCGAGCGACGCAGCGGTGTCGCCTCCACCCGCGATCGTGATTGCACCCGACGCTGTCGCATCCGCCGCAGCCTTGGCGATGCCCCGAGTTCCCCGATCGAACGGGACCGTCTCGAACGCCCCCATCGGGCCGTTCCAAACCACTGTCTTGGCGGCACGAATGGTGTCCGAAAAGACGCGAACGGTCGCCGGTCCGATGTCGAGCCCCATCCAGCCCTCCGGGATCGACCCGGTGACGGTCTGTGTCGGCGTCCCCGCAGCGAGTGCTTGCCCGCACACGTGGTCGACGGGCAGAAGCACTTTGCAGGGTCCGCTTTTCGATGCCGCCAAGATCCTTTCAGCTTCGCCGAGGAAGTCGTTCTGGACCAGACTCCCCCCCACTCCCACCCCCTGCGCTTTGAGAAGCGTGTATGCCATCGCGCCCCCGACGATGAGGCAGTCCACTTTCGCCATGAGATTTGCGATGGCCGCGAGCTTGTCCGCGATCTTCGCACCGCCCAAGATCGCCACAAAGGGGCGGGCTGGCTTCTCGAGGCGTGCCATGAGGTACTCAAGCTCTTGCGCAAGGAGGAGCCCCGCGACGCAGGGCTTCGGCTTCATCGCCTGCGGGACCGCAAACATGCTCGCGTCCGCGCGGTGGCTCGTGCCGAATGCATCGTTGCAATAGACATCGCCGTACTGCGCCAGTGCGGCAGCGAACGTCGCGTCCCCTTTCTTTTCCGCTTTGTGAAAGCGGAGGTTGTCGAGCAAGAGGACGCCCCGCTCGCGGAGCGCCCTCACCGCGCTTGACGCTGCAGAGTCGATGGGGTCGTTCGAGGGAAATTGCACGCCGTGGGGAGCGTCGGTCCCTAGCAACTTCGCGAGTCGAAGAGCCACTGTCCGCAGGGAGCCGTCCGGCTCGAATCCCTTGCCTTCGGGACGGCCGAGGTGGCTCATGAGGACAAGACTGCCACCGCGTGACAGCACCGACTTCAAAGTGGCTAGCGACGCGCGGATGCGGCGGTCGTCCGTGATTTCACCCGCGTCGTCGAGCGGCACGTTGAAATCGACCCGAACCAAAACTCGCTTGCCGTTGACATCCACTTGATCGATGGTCTTCTTGCGCATGTAAATCTCTCGTGGCGAAAGCCGCAGATGATACCGGTCACGCCATGAAGGCCCCGCCATGAAAGCCCCGTTGTCCACCCTCGCTCCGATCGTCGTCGTTGTCGGTCCCACCGCGGGTGGGAAGACCACGCTGGCTGTCGAGTTGGCTCTTGCGACTGGAGGCGAGTGCATCTCCGCCGACTCAATGCAGGTCTACCGCGGCATGGACATCGGTACTGCGAAGCCCTCCAGCGCGGAGCGACGCGGCGTGCCCCATCACCTCATCGATATCGTCGATCCAACAGAGGACGGATTCACCGTCGACGCGTGGCTTGAACGTGCGGAGTCAACCATCGCCGAGGTTCGCTTGCGCGGAAACCTGCCGATCGTGGTGGGCGGCACGAATCTCTACGTGCGCGCACTCCTCGAAGGACTGTTTGAAGGCCCTGAGCCTAGCGCTGCGCTACGACGTGAGCTCGAAGAGACGCCTCTCACTTCGCTGCGGGACGAACTCGGTCGCGTTGATCCCGTCGCCGCTCAGCGCATTCACGCGAACGATCGGCGCCGCTCAATGCGAGCGATCGAGGTCTACCGTCAAACCGGCACGCCGCTCTCCAAACTTCAAACACAATGGTCGAGCAACCTCGTCGAGCATGTCCGCGGCGATGCGATCGTGATTGGGCTCGATTGGCCCGTCGATGCCATCAACCGCCGGATCAATGCGCGCGTCAGAGCGATGATGACCGCGGGCTTTCTCGATGAGGTGCGAACGCTGCGCTCGAGCGGCCCGCTTGGGCGGCAGGCGCGGGAAGCCGTCGGCTACGGAGAACTCCTGGAGCATCTCGACGGATCGCTCACGCTTGAGGAAGCCACCGAGCGGATCAAGATTCGGTCGCGCCGCTACGGCAAGCAGCAACGAACCTGGCTGCGCCGCTTCCGGGCGGTCACCCGCTCACACTGGATTGACGCTGCGACGACACCCGTCGAAGAGTGGCTTGACCGGTCGCTGGCTGCGCTCAAAAGCGGCGCCCACGGTGGGGCTTCGGATGAAGGCTCGGCGGCCCGGCCGGAGGGTTAGCCCTCGCGTACGCGGGCGCGCACGCGTACGCGCGGGCATCTAACTACAGTTTTTACAGAACGTTGCGCTCTCGGCACCCGGTTCCGTAGACGCACGCGCCTTGACGCCCGGATTCCTTAATGGTTTCAATCCCCCCTCGCCTGACGGCTGGCCGCCCAGTCTGCGGGGGGATCTCGACTCTATGGCACAACCGAACACTACCTCAAAAGCCGATCGCCCCGCACCCGCGAAGCGGACCCGCAAGTCGCCATCGAAGTCGCGGGCGATGGTGCCAGCCCGAACCAGCGCGAACGGCGCTGAACACGGACCGCCCGCCGATGGCGACGCCCCAACCACGACCAGCGGCGGCCGACAACTGGTGATCGTCGAGAGCCCCGCAAAGGCAAAGACCATCAACAAGTACTTGGGGAGTGGCTTTCAGGTCCTCGCGTCGGTCGGTCACGTGGCCGATCTTCCCGCGAAGGCGCCAAAGGGCACGAAACAACCGGTGCCAGGGGTCGATCTCGACAACGACTTCGAGCCCACGTACGAGGTGTTAGCCGAGAAAAAGAAGACGGTCTCAGAGCTCAAGGCGGCGGCGAAAAAAGCGAGCACGATCTGGTTTGCAACCGATCTCGACCGCGAGGGAGAGGCGATCGCCTGGCACCTTACGCAAGTGTTAGGCATCGATCCAACGAAAGCGAAGCGTGTGATCTTCAACGCTATCACACGAGCAGAGATCACTCGCGCATTCGAACACCCACGCCCGATCGACTTGTTCAAGGTGAACGCGCAACAGGCGCGGCGAATCCTCGACCGGATCGTCGGCTATCAAGTCTCGCCGCTCCTCTGGAAGAAGGTAGCGCGCGGTTTGAGCGCTGGTCGGGTTCAGTCGGTCGCCGTCCGGCTCGTCGTCGATCGCGAGCGCGAAATTGCTGCGTTCATCCCGGACGAGAAGTGGGAAATCTCGGCCCGCATGGCCGATCCAGCGCAGGCTCCGCAGCTCATCGCCCCATGGGAAGCGTTCATTGGAACGAAGGATGAACGGGGGAATCCGCCGGTTCAACGCGCGCAATTCGCGTGGCTCGCCGAGCGCCGCGCGATTCGCGCCGAGCTTGTCGAACTCAACGGAAAGCCGTTTGATCTGTCGACGAGCGCAGCCGAGGCGAAAGACCTCTCCGCACTCGTAAAAGTCGCCGCCGACGCCGTGGGACTTCGCAACGTCGAGGTGACATCAACAAGCGATCCCGTCGGCAAAGGACCAGCGAAGACGAAGCGCACGGTGCGCGGCACCGTTGACCCAAACGCCCGCTACCGCGTCGCGAAAGTAGAGACCGAGCGCCGATCGTCGCGTCCCTACGCGCCGCTCATTACCAGCACGCTCCAGCAGGCTGCGTCGAGCTATCTCGGTTTCGGCGCCGACCGAACCATGCGACTCGCCCAAGGGCTCTACGAAGGTCAGAACGTTCCGGGTGAAGGGCAAGTCGGCCTCATTACGTACATGCGAACCGACTCGACGCAACTGTCGGGCGAGGCGCTCACGATGGCGCGCGACTACATCGAGAAGGAGTTCGGCACGCGCTACCTTCCAGCGAAGCCAAACTTCTTCGGATCGAGCAACAAGAGCGCGCAAGAGGCACACGAGGCGATTCGACCAACCGATGTGCGGCGCTCGCCCGAATCGCTCAAGGGTTCGCTCAATGAAGACCAGGGGAAGGTCTACCGCCTCATCTGGAACCGATTCGTCGCATGCCAGATGACTCCCGCGGAGTTCGACGGCACGACGGTAACGCTGATTCGGAGCGACAATCTAGGAGCGCCGCAGCAAGGAGCCACCTCGTTCCGCGCCAGCGGACGCGTGCTCGTCTTTGACGGCTTCTACAAGGTTGCCGGCGCGCCGAGTGCCGAGGATGAACAATCGCTCCCCCCCATGAAAGAAGGCGAGATCGTCGCGCCGTTCTTTCTCGGCGCACTCCAGAAGTTCTCGTCGCCGCCGCCTCGTTTCAACGAAGCGTCGCTCATCAAGAAGCTCGAAGAAGAAGGGATTGGTCGGCCCTCAACCTACGCCTCCATCCTCCGCGTGATCGAGGATCGCGGCTACGTGGAACAGCTTGAGCGCCGCTATCACGCGACCGATGTTGGTTCGGTCGTCACGGACAAGCTCGTCGAAGGTTTTCCCGAGCTCATGGACGTCGGCTACACGCGATTGTTAGAGACCGAACTCGACAAGATCGAGGAAGCTCATACCGATTGGAAGGTGATGCTTCGTGGCTTCTATCGGGGGTTTTCCGCAGCGCTGCAGAAGGCCGGTGAAGAACTCACCCACGCGAAGGCCGAAATCGAGCCAGCCCCGTACGCCTGCCCGACGTGCGGCCGCCCGACGTCGTATCGATTCGGCAAGAACGGGCGATTTCTCTCCTGCTCGGGCTACCCCGAGTGCACGTATGCCGCACCAATCGACAAGCAGGGACGACCCATGCTGCCGGAGCGGGTCGATGTGCAATGCCCCGAGGACGGCTCGCAGATGGTCATGCGGACTGGGCGATTCGGGAAGTTTCTCGCCAGCGTCAACTATCCGCAGATCAAGTTCGTCCTCAACCTCGACAAGAAGGGCAAGCTCAAGCTCCCAGCGCCACCCGCGCTTCTCACCGAACTCGTTTGTCCGAAGTGCACCAAGGGACGCATGAATCTCCGTACCGGCAAGCGCGGACCGTGGCTCGGCTGCTCCCTGTTTCCGAAGTGCCGCGGTCGTGAGTCATGGGCGAAAATCGACGAGAAGACGCGCGAGAAGCTTGAGAAGGAACTCGCCGCGCACGAGAAGTTGCATCCGCAGGTTGTGGTGCGTCGCCTCGACGGGAGACCGATCCCCGATGGAACGCCGATCGCCGACCTCGCGCTTCCAGGCGGCGTGCAAGAACTCAAGATTCACGCTGGCGCGCAGCCGGTCAAGGTTGGCTAGTAGGATCCTCACCGTGCCTGACGCCATCGAGCGCCTCGAGTCCGTGCTCCGCAATCTTCGCCTCGCCGTCGCCGCACGCGCGGTCGAAGAAAGGGCGCTGATCACTGCGGTCACAACTGAACGTGCGAAGAACGACCGCGGGCACGATCTCACACTCGCTGCCATTACCCAGCGAAAAAGCGATGAGTCGCGAGCCGAAGCCGAGCGCTACGCGACGCGACGAGAAGCGATCGCTTCAACCGCGTCGAACGACCACGAAAAGCTCGACCGCGAGGAACGGACCACGAAGGCTGAAGTCGAGGCTCGCACCGACGCGAACATCGTCGCCGCCAAGTCGAAGATGGACGAGGCGATCTGGGTCGCAGAGACCGTCTATGAAGGCGCGGAGAATCAGCCGCGCATCGACCTCGAGCGAGCGCGAGAGGACGTGGCCGTGCGTCGCGAAGAGCTTGACTCGATCGCTGAGCAAGCCCGGACGGTCATCCACCGCTATCGCCAAGCGGTGCCACATCGAGCGGAGCCGTCGAATGAGCGCCTTGCCGCAGCGGCACAGCGACCCGACTCCGGCCTGTCCATGCATTTGGGGGCTGCCCAAGAACAACTGCGCGTACTCAAGGCGCTGCGCATCGCAGGCCTCTTCCGCGGTCCAATTTTCATCGTACCGCTGGTGCTTCTCGCTGGCCTTGGCATGGCGGTCGCTTACGCCTTCAAGGGCAACGACGAGACAAGCCTCGGGGTTGGTGGCGGCATTGGCGCCGGCCTCTTGATCGTCGGCGCGTTTGTGCTCTACGGTTTCGCACGGGGAGAGATTCGCCGCGCCTACGGTCCGCTATCGGAATCAATCGCGATCGCGAGGCGATGCGGCGACAAGGCACTCGAAGACGCCGCGATCGAGCGGAAGCGCCGCGAGAGTGAGCTCGTCGAAACACGCGATCGTGAGGTCGCTGCGTCGACGGCGAAGTTCGCGCCGCTCGTCGAAGAATTCAAGCGCAAGCGCGCGGAGCGATTGTCCCGACTCGCAGAGAAGATTCCTGCCGCGAAGCGCGAGATCGAGACCTGTCGTGTGCGCGACACCGCTGAAAACGAGGCGCTCCACACGCGGCGCACGGAAGAGATCAATCGGGTCGCCGCAGACGCGACCGCAGCTGAGCACGCCCGCTACTCGGGCGAGCGTACGGCGATTGAGGAACGCGAAACTGCACGATTTGCAGCGATGCGAACCGAATGGACCCGCGCGACCGATGAAGGACTCTCAGCGCTTCGTGCGACCATTGAGCTGGACCAGGCGCTCTTCCCCGCCTGGCTCGATAAGGCTGGGATCGATAAGGCAGGGACCGACAAGACCGGGACCGACAAAGCATGGCAGTCGTGGTCGGGAAGCGCAGCCGCGCCCGCTGCGATCCGCATCGGACGTCTCGACTTCGACCTCGGCGCATGTGAAGGCGGACTCTCTCCTGATCCGCGTCTTGCCATCGCGGGACAAGCCCAGGGAGACACGCGACTCGACGTTCCCGCGTGCCTCGCATTTCCGCATCGTTCGAGCCTGCTCATCGAGACTGATGCTTCTGGCCGGCAGCAAGCGATCGACCTCGTTCAAACCGTACTGCTTCGCCTCCTCGCGCGCGTGCCGCCTTCCAAGGTGCGGCTCGTACTCGTTGATCCGGTTGGACTCGGTCAATCGTTCGCTGGCTTCATGCACCTCGCCGACGAGATGGAGGCTCTGGTCGGCGATCGCATCTGGACCGAGCCGCGTCACATCGAGCAGAAACTCACCGATCTCACTGAGCACATGGAGACGGTAATTCAGAAGTACCTTCGCAACGAGTTCGACTCGATCGAGGCGTACAACGAGAAAGCCGGCGAGATCGCCGAGCCACTGCGCTACCTCGTCATCACCGATTTTCCGACGAACATCACGGACATCGCGGCAAAGCGATTGCAATCAATCCTCTCGTCCGGCGCGAAGTGCGGCGTCCACACAATCATCGTGCGTACGCAGTCGGGTCCGAAGAAAACAGATCTGCCCCCCGGCATCGCGGAAGAGGATCTCAGGCGCCTCGCAGTCGTCGTGCGCCGCGACAAAGACCGTTTTGTCGTCGAGGGTGATGAGTTCAGTCGGCTCTCCTACGAACCTGATCCAGCACCTCCGGCAGATCTACTCATGCGACTGGTACGTCAGATCGGCAAGGCAGCGAAAGAGGCAGGCAGAGTCGAAGTGCCGTTTGCCATTGTCGCGCCACGGGCTCCGGCTGAGTGGTGGAGCGAGTCAAGCTCGAAGCGGGTACGCGTACCGCTCGGTCGCGCTGGCGCGAGCAAGCTTCAGTACATGACGCTAGGCGAAGGGACGAGCCAGCACGCGCTGATCGCGGGCAAAACCGGTTCGGGTAAGTCGACATTGCTGCATGCACTCGTGACGAGCTTGGCATGCTGGTACAGCCCGGCCGAGATCGAGTTCTACTTGATCGACTTCAAGAAGGGCGTCGAATTTAAGACCTATGCGACGCATAAGCTGCCGCATGCTCGCGCCGTCGCAATCGAAAGTGATCGCGAATTCGGCATGAGCGTGCTCCAAGGTCTCGACACTGAACTTAAGCGCCGCGGTGATCTCTTCCGCTCGTTGAGCGTGCAAGATCTGAATGGCTATCGCAAGCTCGGAAAGCCCGAGTCGATGCCGCGCACGCTCTTGATCATCGACGAGTTCCAAGAACTCTTCGTCGAAGATGACAAGGTCGGACAGGAGTCGGCGCTTCTTCTTGACCGCCTCGTCCGTCAAGGTCGCGCCTTCGGCATTCACGTGATTCTCGGTTCGCAAACGCTCGGCGGCGCGTACTCGATTGCACGAGCCACGATGGGACAGATGGGTGTGCGCGTCGCGCTTCAGTGCAGCGAGGCCGACTCGCAACTTATTCTTTCCGACGACAACTCAGCGGCGCGACTCCTCTCGCGCCCAGGCGAAGCGATCTACAACGACGCCAGCGGGTTGCTCGAAGGCAACAGCCCGTTCCAAGTTGTCTGGCTTCCAGAAGACGTGCGCGAGCATTACCTCGACGAAGCGGCGCGACTCGCCGCCGAGCGGTTTCCCACGCCGAAGTCGACGATCGTTTTTGAAGGCAACGTGCCCGCGGATCCGGAGACAAATCGCTTGGTCGGCGATCGCATGGCGCATCGCGAGTACGGATCGATGCATGCTGCGCCACAGCTCTGGCTCGGCGACGCGATCGCGATCAAGGACCCAACCGCAGCCACGCTCCGCCGCCAAGCGGGCGCGAATCTCATCGTGGTCGGGCAGCAGGACATTCCAGCGACTGCGCTCATCGCAATGACGATTCTCTCCGTCGCAGCCCAGCGCTCGCCAGCCGATGCGAAGTTCGTGATCCTTGACGGCACCCCTGCTGACGACGCGAAATTCGGTCTGCTCACCCAAGTCGCCGCGGCGCTTCCGCACGACGCGACGGTCGTTCCTTGGCGCGAGACGGAAGATGCGATTCGCGCCGTCGCTGAAGAAGTGGTTCGCCGCCAAACGGAAGGCACCGACGACCGGCAGACGATCTTTCTCGTCGTGCACGGATTGCAGCGATTTCGCCAACTCAGACGGAATGACGAAGACTTCGGCTTCGGCGGCGCGAGTGACGGACCAGTGCCAGCCGACAAACTCTTCGCGTCAATTCTCAAAGAAGGCGCGCCGTACGGCGTGCACGTCATTACGTGGGTCGACACCGTTGCCAACGTGCAGCGGGCGCTCGATCGCAATGCGATCCGCGAGTTCGACTGGCGCGCGATGTTCCAGCTCTCGCAGACCGACTCGTCGACGCTGATTGATAGTCCAGCCGCGTCGCGCCTCGGTGCGCAGCGAGCGCTGCTTTACAGCGAAGAGCTGGGAACGATCGAAAAGTTCCGTCCCTGGTCGTTGCCGACGCCGGAGTATCTCGCGGGCGTACGCACGAAGCTGTTAGCGAAGGCCGTGAAGACGACCTAACACTACCTCTATGCTACCGCTTCCTCGCGCAGCTTCTCCCACGCGGCAGCTAATCGCTCGGCTGACACCGGTACTGCAGTACGGAGTTCGCCAGCAAAACGTTGGACCTGGAACTCTTCGATGAGTAAGCGAAACCGCGCGACGGCTGCGGGTTCGGCACCTGCGGGCACTTCCGCGAGTTTCGCCGTCCACGCATCGATCGCTTCTTGTTCGCGTGCGTCGCGATCGACGTTGCCGGGGAGGCGGCGCAATCGCGATCGGATCGCGGCGAGATAGCGCGGTAGGTGGCGCAGACGTTCGAGGTCGGTCGCGGTCAACACGTCCGGGGGCGCGAGCCGAGCGAGATCGGCTCGCATCCGGTCGAGTGCTTCGCCCCATGGCGCTGGGTGCTGGCCGTCGAGCGCAGTCGCCGTGTCCTGCCGCGCTCTGAGGATCGGCTCGGCGATTTTCGCCGCTTCGCACGAGGCCTCAAACAATCGATCGTCACCTGAGGCAGCGAGCGCGTCGAACGCTGGCCCCGTCCGAGGGAGCGCCACAGCGCTGCCTAGGAACCCGAGGTCAATCGCGAGGTCAGCGAGCGACCGTTCAAAGCTGCGGCGCGAACCGAGAGGTGCGAACGCGAGCGCCATCGCGCTGCGGTTCGGAAGAAACTCGATGTGGTGGCTGAGGGCACTCGCGACGCGAATGGCGAGGAGTCGGCGAATACCACCACGGTGAAGTCGCATCGCCTCATCGCGCGATTCGACTACCCGAACGGCAACGCTTTCGCCTTCGTCCGCGAGACACGGATACCCCACAAACGGCAGACCGTCGAGATCGAAGCGCACGACCTCGGGAAGGTCCGCGATCGTCCAGTCCTTCAATCCGCGTTTCACGAGCGAGCGCACGACGTCAGTCGATTCAGCGGCCTTTCGCACGTCGGCCTGCGCGCGATCGCGAAAACGTCCGAGGACCTCCGACGCATCACGTCCCTGCGCCAGCAGCTTGCCATCGCGATCGGTCACTTCAATGCGCATCCGAAGGTGTGGCGACATCGTTGTGAGATCGAAGTCGCGCGCGTCGAGCGCAACGCCGGTGAGCTTCGTTAGGTGCCGCGCGAGTGCTACGACCAATTTTCCCTGTCCGAATGCAATCGACTCCGCCGCGCCCGACGCGAACTCGGCGGCTGGTTGAAATCGAACTCGAAGTCGCTTGGGGAGCGTGCGAAGAATTCCGGCGATCTTTTCTTCAAGCAGCCCAGGCACGAGCCATTCCAGCCGCTCTGGATCCACGCGCTGTGCTGCCGCTACCGGCACCTTCAGCGTCACGCCGTCGTCTGCGGCCCCCGGCGCGTGTCGGTAGGCGAGCGGCAACGTGAAATCGTCGACAACGAGCACATCAGGAAACCGCGACGCCTCGATGTTGGCGGCACCCGGACGGAGAAGATCCTCTGGACGCATCGCGAGAATCGCGGGGTCCCTGCGCTCAGATTCCTTCCGCCATTTCTCGAAGCTCGGTCCGCTGTGGATCTCATTCGGCACCCGCGCGTCGTAAAACGCGAACCGCGCATCCGAGTCAACGAGGAGAGACGCACTCCGGCCCTTTGCTTCGAGCATCTCGATCGCGGCGCGGAGATTTGCGTTGTGCGCGAGAAACGTCCCCTGCGTCCGCAACTCCCCTTCAACGAGCGCCGACTGGATGAAGATGTCGCGAGCACCCGCCGCGTCCACCGGACCGAAGGGCACCCTGCGGCGCGGAACAATCGTGAGGTCGCCCATGCTGACTCGTTCCCAGGCAGCGACCTGTCCGGCGTCCTTGAGCCAGTGAGGCTCGCTAAAGGCTCGCTGACAAAGATGAGGCGCGACCTTTTCCAGCCAGTCACTCTGCACCTTGGCGCAGATGCGGGCGAAGCGACGCGACGTCTCGACAATCTCCGCGCTCATGATCCACGGTGGCGTCTTCTTAGCGAGCACGCTTGAGGGATGGAGGAAAAACTCACTGCCCGCCGCGCTTCGGTAGTCGTTCTTCTCCCCCTTCTTTCCCACGTTCGCGACGAGACCGGCAAGCAGCGAGCGATGCACCGCGTTCGCATCGCATTCCACTGCAAGTCCGACGTCTCCGTACGTCGGGGCGATTCGCTCGCGCACGAGTTCGCGCAGTTGCCGGAAGACATCGGACCACTCGCGCATGCGCAGCCACGAGAGAAACCGCTCCCGGCACCAGCGGCGAAGCGCTGAACTTCCGAGCTCCTCCGATTTCGCGCGCCACGCCTTCCAGAGTTTGACGAAGCCGAGAAAGTCGCTGCGTTCGTCGCGAAATTCCGCTTGTGCGAAATCGGACGCCGCCGCCTTCTCGGCGGGTCGCTCACGCGGATCTTGGACCGAAAGCGCCGCGACAATGACGAGTACCTCGGCAAGACAACGTTCGTCGAGCGACGCGAGAATCATGCGCGACAGTCGCGGATCGACGGGCAAAATCGCCATGCGTCGGCCGAGTGAAGTGAGTTCATGTCGCTTCGTCACGGCGCCGAGTTCGACGAGCGTCTCGTAGCCAGCAAGGATGAGACGCTGCGATGGCGGATCGAGAAACGGAAACTCCTCGGGACGCCCGAGCGAGAGCGACGCCATTTGCAGGATCACACTCGCTAGGTTCGTACGGAGAATCTCAGGCTGCGTGAAGCGCGGGCGGCTCACGAACTCGTCTTCGGCGTAGAGCCGAATGCAGAGTCCGGGTGCCGTTCGCCCGCAGCGCCCGCGGCGCTGATCGGCACTCGACTGCGCGATGGCCTCGATCGGCAGGCGCTGCACGCGGCCGCGCGGGCTGTAACGACTGATGCGCGCGAGGCCGGGATCGATCACCGCGTCGATACCCGGCACCGTGATCGAAGTCTCGGCCACGTTCGTCGCGAGAACAATGCGACGTTTCGCCCCGGGCTTGAAGACGCGATCTTGCTCATCGCCTGACAGTCGGGCGTAGAGCGGCAGCACGTCGGTGTCGCGGGCACGCCCCTTGAGCGCCTCGGCGGTCTCGCGGATCTCGCGCTCGCCAGAAAGGAAAATCAAGACATCGCGCTTCCGCTGAGTTCGCGCGTCGCTCGACGCGCGCGGTGATTGATCGATTTCGTCGAGTGCGAGCAAGATCGCCGCGAGAATGTCTGGATCTTCTTCGTCGCGCTCGGTCGCGGCCTCGACAGGGTGCCAGCGCGTCTCGATCGGATAGGTGCGCCCCTCCACCATGATGATCGGCGCGCGACCGAAGTGCGCGCTGAAGCGCTCCGGATCGATCGTCGCGCTCGTGATGATGAGCTTGAGTTCGCTGCGCCTCTGCAGAAGGCGAGTGAGATATCCGAGAAGGAAGTCGATGTTCAGACTGCGTTCGTGCGCCTCATCGACAATGATCGTGTCATAGGCAAGGAGGTCGCGATCGTGGCGTGTCTCCGCCAGCAGAATCCCGTCGGTCATGAGCGCGAGAAGGGTGCTCGGGCTCGTCCGATCATCGAATCTCGTTTTGACACCGACGATGCCACCGACCGTCAGGCCCAACTCCTCAGCGACGCGGGCGCCGACGCTCCGAGCGGCGATCCGCCGCGGCTGAGTGTGAGCAATCGTGCCGGCAACTCCTCGACCGGCTTCAAGGCACATCTTCGGTAGCTGTGTGCTTTTGCCGCTTCCGGTGTCGCCACAGAGAACGACGACCTGATGCGTCCGAATCGTCGCGATGATCTCCTCGCGTCGAGCCGCCACCGGAAGATCGGGATAGGTCGGCGTCGGGACGCTCGCCAAGCGCATCGAGCGCCGCGCCCGTGCTCGCTCAAACTCGTCGCGCCAGCGGGAAAACGCTTCCGGCCGCCGATCGTCGGGCACCGCGCGCAGCCCGTGAAGCCGGCGCCGGAGGCGCCGAGCGTCAGCGAGGGTGCACTCGTCGGCCAACCGTTCGAGGGCACGGATCGCGACGGGCGGAAACGGTTCATTCGGTCGATCCGGCACGAGGTCAGCCAGTCTAGATCGAGCGGTGGGATCTCGGATCGCCTCCCGCCAGGTGACTCCACTAGGCGACCGCCTCCGGAACCGCCCGGCAGCAGCGTTTTCGTACACTCCCACCCCACTGCTCGTTCCGGAGGAGCGTAGGTCAGCGGACCACCGGACCGACCAGCACAGTTCGGGCGCTTAGCTCAGTGGCTAGAGCGCCGCCTTTACACGGCGGTGGTCACAGGTTCGAATCCTGTAGCGCTCACTCGGCCGCGATTCGCCGCTTGGTGCGCGGGCTCAATTAGGTCCAGTTCGTCGAAGCCGTGCGCGCTCCGCGCCCGTACAGATCGCTTGAGACAGCGTCCATCGTCCCGCTCATCCGCCTTGGTAACGCCTCGCATGTTGAACGCCCGCAACTCCGTCGTCGTCCGTGCGTGTGCCGCCATCGGCCTCGCGTTGTTCGCTTCCATCGCACTTGTCGGTTGCGGCGAATTGGTCGAGCGGGCGGCAGTGAAGCCGAAGCTTGATCGATTGAACCAACGCAACTTCGCGCTCGATGTCGATCCGATCATGCGCGGCACCGTTGCCAGCGAAACCGTCGTCACGGGATTTTCGCCCACGGTCGTACGGGCCTATGGATTGGTGGTGGGATTGAATGGCAACGGCAGCCGGCTGATGCCAGCGGACGTCCGGGCCCACATGCTTCAGGAGATGGCCCGAAAGGGCGTCGGAAACGCCGCGATTGGCTTCGGGGACGTCTCACCCGAGAAGATGCTCGACTCGGACGACTGTGCAGCGGTCATCGTCGAAGGCCTGATTCCTCCTGGCGCGCCCAAGGGAACCCGTTTCGACGTGCGCGTCTTCTCGGTTCCTGGCTCGGGGACAACGAGCTTGGAAGGCGGAAAACTGTGGACCGCCGACTTGCGACCTGGTCCGCTCGTCACGGGTAACCGGCAAGCGAAGGCGCTGGCCGAAGCGAGCGGTGATGTCTTCATCAACCCCTTCGTTGAGCCTAATGCAACCACGAAGGACTCAGTGAATCGGCTGAGCGGTCGCATCCTCGACGGCGGCAGGGTGCGTGACAACATGCTGCTCAGGCTTCGGCTCGCCACGACGAGTCACAGCCGCGCCGAGACGATCCAGTCAGCGATCAACTCGATGTTCCCGCGCGAGTCGGGCCAGAAGGACGACACTGCCCGCGGGCGATCCGGCGACGCGATCGACATCACGGTTCCACCGTCTTTCTACGATCGACCCGAGGAATTCGTCGAGCTGGTGCAGCACACGCCGATGGTGGTTGAAGCGCCGGAACAAACGGCGATGTACGTACGTCGGGCGCTCCTCGCCGCTCCAGGCATGGCGCAGGCGGCGAGTTGGCGGTGGCGTGCGATCGGCAAGAAGGCTGTGCCGATGATCCAGGACCTCTACAACTACTCCGAGGACGAGGTACGCATGGCGGCTCTCGTCGCCGGTGCGCGGCTCGACGACGCGCTCACGATCGAGCCGCTTCTGGAAATGGCGAAGACCGGCGACTCAAAGAATCGCCTCACGGCAATCGAATTGCTCTCCGACATGCGGACGAATCCCGTCGTCGATCTCGGACTCCGCCCGCTCCTCAACGACACCGACGTCGACATCCGACTCGCGGCCTTCGAGGCGCTCGACGGTCGGAACGACCTGAACATCACCCGCACTGTCATCGACGGGAAGTACGACATGGTCGTCGTTCCCAGCAAGCGACCGATGGTCTATGTCGCGCAGACTGGACGCCCGAGAATCGTCATTTTCAACGACCAGATTTCTGTGGATCGTCCGTTGACGTTCACCGCGTGGTCAAACCGCCTCATGATGAAGGCCGACGCCAACGATCGCCAGATCCAAGTCTTCTGGCGTCCAAGCCCGGGTCAACAGCCGGAAATCAAGCTGACGGACGCCGAGCTCACCGCCCTGATCCCATTCCTCGGACACTTGACCACGATCGAGGCACCGCAGGCAGGGCTTGGCCTCTCGTACTCCGAGACCATCGGCACGCTGCACCTCTTATGGCGACGCGGGGCGATCGCTGCGGACTTCAAAGCCGAGCAGGACCGCATTTTGGCCGCGATCATTCGCAGCCAAAAGCCCGACGAAGTGCTCGACCGACCGGAATTCGATTCGCTCGACGACACTGTCACCTCCGGCGAAAACGCCGGGCCGCGCGGCGAAGAGAGCGACCTTGCGTCGATTGCTCCGGGCCGCGACCAGACCGGTCTTGACGCCCCGGTCGCGGGCGCGTCGGGCGCCACGGCAATTGAACGCGCGGGCGTCCAACCCGATACTGTGCCTAGGTGAGCCGCGCGTCGCTGGCTCCGAGCTCCGCTCTGTGAGCGCCGCTCTGGTTCCAGTGTTCTCGAGCCCCGAATCCGCCCAGGACGGGCGCCCCCAGTTCTCTTCGTGCGCGGCGCATCCTGCGCCGCGCGGCGTCGAGAACCTGCGGGATCGACAGGAGGTCGTTGTCGAATGCGGCTTGCCAAGCTAACGCTGAGCGGGTTCAAGAGCTTCGCTGACACCACCGAGTTCCGTTTCGACTTGCCGATCATCGGCGTCGTCGGACCGAACGGATGCGGCAAGTCGAACGTCGTTGACGCGATCAAGTGGGTACTCGGCGAGCGCAGTGCAAAGTCGCTGCGCGGTGGCGCCATGCTCGACGTGATTTTCGCGGGGAGCGCCTCGCGCAAACCTTCTGGCATGGCGAGCGTCACGCTCTCATTCGAGAATCCGGTTGTCGACGAGGCGATCGTCAAAGCCGAGCGATCTCGCGCATCGGGCGGCATCGATCATGACGAAGGCGGCGACGAAACCCTCGCTGAAGCTGAAGCGACTGCAACAGCCGTTGCGCGAGTTACATCACAACTGGCTGCGTCTCAACTGGCGACGGCACAGTTGGGCGATCACGAGGCGTCCATCGTGCGACGCTCGCAGGTCACGCATCGGCGCTTGCCGATCGATGCGGACGAAGTCGATGTCACGCGCAGGTTGTACGCCGACGGGCGCAGCGAATATCTCATCAACGCGAAGAAGGTGCGACTGCGCGACATTCGCGAGTTGTTCCTCGACACCGGCATCGGCAACGACGCCTACTCGATCATCGAGCAAGGCAAGGTCGACGCGATGTTGTTCGCGAATCCGACTGAGCGCCGCGCGATTCTCGAAGAGGCTGCTGGCGTTGCGAAGTTCCGCGCGAGAAAGCTGGAAGCGTCCCGAAAGCTCGAGCACGCTGAGAAGAACCTCGTGGTCCTTCGCGAGCAACTCACGAATACCGAGCGTCGCCTTCGCATCGTGCGCGGACAGGCCGAGAAGGCCGAGCGTTGGCAAGTCCTCGATACACGTCGCCGCGAAGTGCGGACTGCGCTTGCATTTGATCTCTATCACGAACTCGTTGACCGACTCTACGCACTCACGAGTGAGCTCAGTTCGCTCACCGAACTCCGTGACCGATCGTTCTCTAACGTTTCGACCCTCGAAGAATCTAAGACTGCCGCCGAAATTCGTCGCGCCGAAGTTCAGCGCGAGCATCACGCACTCGAGCAGCGAAGATTGGAACTCACCGGCAAAATTGCGCAGGCGCGGCAGCGAGCGGAGTATTCAGAGCGAGCACTGACCGAAGCGCGGCGGAGCGCGGCCGACGAATCTCGGCGCATGGCTGAACTCGAGGCGGGCATCGCCCAGTGCTCGAGCCGTATCGCCGAGGCTGAACAGGCCGTCGCGACCTGTTCCGAAGCCGCAGCCGACGCCGAACGCGCCGTCGCGGCAGCCAGCGAAGAACGCGCTCGCGCCTCAAGTGCTGCGCTTGAAGCGAAGGCGGTCGCTGACCGTCTCCGCGACGCGCTTGGTGGCATGGAGCGCGACCGGTCGCAACTCACTGGACGCTCGGCGAGCTTGGAGGCGCGGGGGCACGCGCTCGCGGAACAACGAACGAAGCTCGCGAACCGGCGAGATCCATTCGCTCGCGAACTCGATGGACATCGCGTCGCTCGCTGCGCGGCGTTGATCAAGGGGCAAGTTGCTGACGATGCGATTCACCAAGTGCAGCGCGAGCTCGACGACGCTTCGCACGTCGCCGCCCAGCTCGGTGACCGCCACGCAACACTTGCGGCGTCGCTCGCGCGCATGCGCGACGAGCGCACGAGTTTGGAAAGCCGTCGGAGAGTGCTCGACGATCTTCAACGGAGTCGCGAGGGCCTCGGAGACGCGGTCAAGGCAATCATCGAAGCACGGGACCAGTATCCAGCCGTCCGAGGTTTGCTCGCCGACCTTATCGAGACCGATCGTGGCCACGCCGACCTCGTCGAAGCGGCACTAGGCGAGAAGTTAGAATTACTCCTCGTCGATTCGCTCGGTGCCATTGTCCCGGCTATCGCGACGTTCCTCGCGCTCGACGGGCGGGCCGCATTCGCACCGATCGACATCCCGGCGCGCGAGCGAATTGTGCCGCTGCTAGCGAACAGCGCTGACGGGACCATGGCGGGCGCGACCCACATTCTCGACTACGTTCGCGCGGAAGGCGTCGCCCGCGGGGTTCTTGAGTCGTTACTGGGAACGACGTTCGTCGTCGACGATCTCGACTCGGCGCTCTTGCTGACCGCTGGCCCCCTCTCGGGCTGCCGCATCGTCACTCGTACCGGCGAGTTGATAGAGGCCGACGGAACACTGGTCCTTCATCCCGCCGAGACTGGCGATGGTGGCGCGGGCTACGCCGGCGTCTTGCAGCGGCGGGCCGAACTGGTTGAACTGGTGGCGTCGTTGTCAACGCTCTCGTTGAAGATCGCGTCTCTTGAACTCGACGCCTCACAGGTTGCCAGCGAGTCCGGTCAGCAAAAAGTGAGACTGCGCGAACTTGGAGAGCGGCTCCAAGAGTCGCGTCGTGCGCAGATCGACGCCAATTATCAATCGGAGAGGCTCGACCAACTCATTCGTCGCATTGAGCACGAGGGCGCAGCGATCGAGGCTGAGGACAGCGAACTGGCGGCGCGGGCTGCGACGAACGGCCGCGAGCGCGAGCAGCTCGCTGAGCGCGTCGCGTCCATCGAACGACTCATCGGTGAAGAGCGCTCGAAGTCCGATGACGCCCGGACTGCAGCCGAGCACGCAATCGCGGCCGTCAACGCGGCGTCCGATGCGTCAGGCACCGCGCGAGCCCGGTTAGGAGAAGCGAACGGTCAGCTCGATAGCGCGCGGCGCGAACGGAGATCGCTGCAAGCGTCGCTCGATCAAAGTCAACGCGAAGCTCAGTCGGTGCGCGAGCAATGTGAACGGCGCGGAGGTCAGATTGAGCGCATCGAATCCGATGTCGTCGAAGCAGCCGCGGATGTCACCGCGTCTGAGCGCGACACACTGGCCCTCGCACCGCAATTCGATGAAGTGTCAGCATCGATGCGAGCGGCGTCAGCCGATGTCGAACGCGTCGCGGGCGAACTCGCCAGCGCGCGGAGCGTCGCGGCTGTCCTCGAACGCAATTGGCACTCGGTCGAGATGTCGAGGCGCGAGGTCGAGATCAAGCGCGAGAACCTTGAGGAGGGCACGCTGCGTGAGGTGGAACTCGACGTGGCTGCCGGCTATGCGGCGCACCGCGATTCGCGCGCGAGCC
Organism: Phycisphaerae bacterium; assembly: GCA_034440475.1. Taxonomy (GTDB): domain Bacteria; phylum Planctomycetota; class Phycisphaerae; order Phycisphaerales; family SM1A02; genus JAEUIT01. Next base: position 22,809 of record JAWXCC010000128.1, read on the forward strand.
CTGAGTTTGTCGCGATCGATCGCGACGCCGCAGAGCGCGAGATCAGCGACCTACGGATGGAAATCAAGCGGCTCGGCAACGTCAATCTCGACGCGATCGAAGAACTCGGAACACTCGAACAGAAGAACGCAGTCCTCGAGACGCAACTCATCGACATCGATCAGGCGAAGGCGCAACTCGAGGCGCTGATCACAAAGCTCGATGATGTGAGTCGCTCGCGTTTCGAAGAGACCTTCAAGGCCGTTCGTGAGCACTTCGCAGGACAAGATGGAATGTTCCGTCGTCTCTTTGGTGGCGGAAGCGCTGACCTCTTCCTTTTGCCCTTTGAAGACGGCCCACGAGCAGGTCAGATCGATTGGCTCGAGTCGGGCGTAGAGATTCGCGCCAAGCCGCCTGGCAAGGAGCCTCGCGTCATCAGTCAGCTTTCGGGCGGCGAGAAGACGATGACAGCGGTCGCGCTACTCATGGCGATATTCCAGTCGAAACCAAGCCCGTTCTGCGTGCTCGACGAAGTCGACGCCGCGCTCGACGAATCGAACGTCGAGCGGTTCTGCGCTACGCTGAAGCAGTTCCTGCACCAGAGCCACTTCATCGTCATCACGCACCACAAGCGAACGATGCAGAGTTGCGACATGCTCTACGGCATCACCATGCCGCAGCGCGGCGTCAGTAAGCGAGTGGCAGTGAAGTTCGAAGAAGTCGCCGCCGACGGCAAGTTGAGCAAAGCTGCGACCGAACGAGCCGAGCGCGAGACTGCGGCAAGCCCAATCGTTGAAGTCGACTCTGATGCTATTGACAGAGCCCTCACACAACAGAGGTTGCCTTCGACGGCGCTCGCAGACGCGTGGAAGAATTGAATTGGCATGAACCTGCGATTCGGCTCGCTCATGGAGGCCTTCGATGACCGCTCAGAAACTTCTGCCGATCGTGGTGGCTCAGGCCGCTGTGTATGCCATGATCGCTTTCACGCTCGCAGCCGACCCTCAGTCGATTGTGCCGCCGAATACCCAAGTCGCGACGGCATCGCAGTTCGAGTTTGATCTGACAGCGGCGTCACTCTCGCTCGCCCTCCGTGGCGCGGACGAGGCAACCCCGCCTGCTCACGGCAGCGCCGCTGCACCGCCCGGCGCTGCTGGTTCCGCTACGAACGACACTGAGGATCTCGCCAAGAAGCTGCAGAATCCGGTCGCAGCTCTCATCAGCGTGCCATTTCAATTCAACTACGACGAAGGCTTCGGCCCGAAGAATGCGGGCCGCGTCACGCTGAACATTCAGCCGGTGACTCCAATCAGCGTCTCGGAAGATGGGAACCTGATCGTCCGCACAATTGTTCCGGTGATTTACCAAGGCTCGACGGCCAACGGCGTTCGTAGCGACTTCGGTCTTGGCGACACGACGCAAACCTTTTTCTTCTCGCCGAAGGAATCCCTCGGCGGATCGATTCTCGGCTTTGGTCCAGTGTTCCTTTGGCCAACCGAGACAGCCTACAGGTAGATCTCGGTTCGGGAAAGTGGGGCGCTGGTCCAAGCTTCGTCGCGCTGCGCCAGACTGGGCCGTGGACGTACGGCATTCTTGCGAATCAGATCTGGTCATATGCCGGCCAAAGCGATCGCGACGACGTGAATTCGACGTTCCTTCAGCCACTCCTGAGTTACACGTTTCCCTCGGCGACAACGCTCACTCTCAATACTGAGTCGACGTACAACTGGGACGCTGGTGAGTGGAGCGTGCCCATCAATCTCATTGCCTCGCAAGTGCTTCGATTGGGCGGACAGACCGTCAGTGTTCAACTTGGCGGTCGCTACTGGGCCACGACGCCCGACGGCGGACCGGAGTGGGGACTTCGGCTGAACTTCACGCTGCTCTTCCCAAAGTGATCTCGCGACGTAAGCAGGCAAGCTGCCGCGCGAAACGCGTCGGCGTGTAACTCTGCGGTTAGTTCCGCTGTGCGGGCATAGCCACCGCTTAAGACGACGCACACCGGTAGTTGCTTGTCGAAGAGCGACGCTAGCACAAACTCATCGCGCCGTCGTAGCCCGGCGCGAGTGAGAGCTAACCTTCCATAGCGATCCCCGACGACTACGTCGACACCCGCGAGATAGAAGACAAGATCAGCACGTGCCCGTTCGATCGCGACGGGTAACCAACGCTCAAGGAGCGTCTGGTAGTCGATGTCACCGGTGTGATCGTCGAGCGGCACGTCGAGATCAGACGGCGGCTTCCGCAGCGGAAAGTTCTTCGCGCCGTGCATTGAGAACGTGAAAACGTCTTCGTCGCCCGCGAAGTACGCCGCGTTCCCGTTCCCGTGATGAACATCGAGGTCGACCAGAAGACATCGCCGCGCGCGTCCCTCGCGCTGGAGTTGCCGTACCGCCACGGCGACGTCGTTGATCACGCAAAATCCCTCGCCGCCGTCGGGGTGGGCGTGATGCGTGCCTCCAGCGAGGTTCCCGGCGACTCCGTCGTCGAGCGCCCATCGCGCGGCGTTGATCGTGCCTTGCGTCGCCAGGCGCGACCGACGCGCCAGCGCCCGTGACCAGGGCAATCCGAGACGGCGTTCTTCCTCGCGCGCGAGTGTCCCGTCTCGGAGCGCGTTCAAGTAGCGAGACGTATGAACGAGCCCCAGCGTGTCCCACGAAGCTTCGTCGGGTGCGAGAACTTCGTGGGGCTTCGCGATACCCTCGGCGACGACGATCCGCGCAAGTTCGCTGAACTTGCGCATGGGGAACGGATGCCCCTCGGGAAGTTCAACCACGTAATCGGGGTGGTAGGACACGCGCACGGAGGCGATGCTACGCGAAGCTTGGCTCTCTCATGCCCACGCCAGTGAACGTCATTTTCATCTTCGCGGCCGCACTTGCAGCAGCGCTCCTCGGCGTTTGGCACGCTCGTCGCCGCGCAGCTCGTCGCCGTGGAACGGGACCGTTGCGGTCGCTCGTCATACTTCGGCCATGTCCCGAAGAGTGGTCGGCCGACGCGATTCGGGGTGCGCTGACGCGGCTCGGCACTGTGCCGAACACGATCGATGAACGCGAAGACCCTCGCACCGGCGCGAGCTTCGTCCGCGTCGAGCTTGTCGACGGTCGGCGCCTGCTCTTCATTGGTGTCGGGTCGGCGTATGTGGCTGACCCAGCTGCGATCGCAGCGTACGCCGGTAACGCCCGGGTGCGCGCCGCGCTTTCCACTCACACGGCGTGGTCGTCGATCGACCTCCTCGGAGGTTGTAGTGAC